>CAMYMQ010000323.1 GCA_947259335.1 uncultured Alphaproteobacteria bacterium
CGAGACCGGTCGCTGCGCCCGTCCAGGCAGGTGACGACCCGGTGCCCAAGCCCGGCGGCCACGGCCCCGACGGCGCTGCCCATGTCGCCGGGGCTCAGGATCGCGATGGTTTGGGCCATGAAGCGCGCGTCTACGCTATTTGACGCGCGTCCATATCTGGGTCTTGCCGAGCAGGGGCACACCCACATAGCCGCGCACGCGCAACTTGCCGTCCTTGCGCAGGGTCAGCGTGCATTTGTAGATCTCGCCGTCCTCGGGATTGTAGATCTTGCCGCCGGTCCAATAGTTGGCTTCGTCGGGGTCCTTCACGAAGCCGTTGAGGATGTGCATCCCCAGAATCTTGCGCGACTTTTTGGACTTGTCGGGATTCTTGGCGTCGACCTTGGGAGAGCCGTCCTTGTTGTTCGGCTCTTTCAGCCAGATGATTTTGCCGCACAGCTGGGCACCGCACGTGTAGATCTGGACGTGGCTGCGGCCCTTCGAGGCGAGCCAGACGCCGATCGGCGACGCGGCCTGAGCCGCGCCAGCCACCAGAACCAGAAGCACCGTGAGCGGCAGGATGCGCAGTGTGACCATCTCCCTCCCCTTCGGAATGTTGTGGTTTGGAGCGGGTGACCGGGATCGAACCGGCGACATTCAGCTTGGGAAGCTGACGTTCTACCACTGAACTACACCCGCATATCAATGACTTAACCAATGATCAAGAATAATTTGTCTCTTTTTTGTCTCGCAAATCACCTTCACAGGACCTATCGCCGAATATTTGACGGAAAGGCGCACGTGACACAATAGCCGATGCCTCATGGTGGTGCAGGCGTTCACCGTTCCACTGTGAGCACATCGCTTCAGAAATTTGTGGGCCACAGACGCGCGGCGTTCCGAACGGCAACGATCACGACGTCATCTTAGCCCACCGCGTCGATGACGATGTAGGGCAGGCCGAGAACCACGAACTCGCGCGCGCCGGCGACGCGGCCGATCCTGCCCGGTGACTGGCATATAGCGTTAGGCGGCAGGTTTAGGCCGCGGTACTTCTGTCTCGGATCCCCAGGACCTGAGCCACTCCGCCACGCGCGCGTGCCCTACGCGGGGTGCGCCACCATAGGCCACACGCGATCGCTCAGCGATGAGCCGCATCTCCGATTCCTCTTCCGACACGAAGGAGGTCAATGCCTCCGCCGTCAATTCCTCCGGCGAGCGATGCTCGCGTTCGGCGATCGCCTTCAGGCGTTTGGTGACATCCGAGGACAGTGGCACGGACAGGGTTGCCGACGGTTTCTTCATGGCAATCAGTATGTCACGGGCGCCAAACAATGGATAGGAACGGGCCAGCCAGAGTGACGCATGAGATTTTGAGTCTGCCAATATATCTTTAATTTCAATGAATTCTATCGATTAGGCTCGTCATAGGCTCTTGCATAGACGGCAGTGTGGCTCGTCTAAGCGTCCCCGGCCGTTCGATTCGGGCTGCAGTAGGTCCAAATCGTGGGCACGCAGCCATCTCAGATTGGCGTTTTGCGGGGCGGCGTAGGCCGTTCTGATGGCCCGGAATCCGCGATTCTTACGGTTCCCGGAGAGCGAGATCCACTTACGTGAATTGCAGGCGTTTCAGCGTGCAGTCACGCAACTTCAATCACCCTACCGTGCGTCACAAACACGAGCAGCCCTTTTGTAAATTCTGTCGTCCGCAAATAGCTTTGAACTTGCGCCCGATAATGTTCGATCGCCGCGGGCTGGGGCTCGACATCACTTTTCCAGTCGATGATTGCGCGAAGCGCACCATCACCGCCGAAACTGGCCGCATCCACGATGCCGACCGTAACATACTCCTCTCCCTCTCCATCTTCGGACGCATAGACCGCAAATTCAGGCACCATCGCCGGTCGCAATTCCGCGATCTCAGGCAGTGCCAAAGTTCGCGTGATGCAGCCAGCGATTTCGCCAGGCGACAATCCGTCTTTCGGATCCTCGACGACAGGCTGATCAAGAGCACGAATGAGCGTGGCGGCACGTTTGGTGAGGGAGTCGACATCCTCATTCGTTTCGCCGGCCAATACCTCCTCGAACAGCTTGTGAATGATCAGCCCCCGCTCCCGGCCGCCCTGGATGGCTATCGGAAGGCCCCCCTCAAGCGGCTCCGTATCGTCAGCCGAGACAACAATATCGGGGTCCTCTGTCCGGACGACGGGCGAGGCCGCGTCCTCGTCCCGGCTGGGCGCCAGCCAGACGAGATGGCGCTGCCGTTCGGCGATCGCCACGGCCTCGTCCTGAAAGATCGCTCGGGTCTGGTGATTGACCGGCGGTGCTTCGGCAGCGCCTAGTTCCGCCGGAAGATGGGCGAGATCAATCGGTGGCAGATCGGCCAATGACAGGTCGAGCAGCGCCAGCCATGCCGTTCCGACTGGGTCTACATCGAGACGGGGTATGACAAGCAGTTCCCGCGCGCGTGTCGCCGCGACATACCACAACCGTATCCGTTCGCGATCGAGCTCTGCCTTCTCGGCGTCGCGCGCGTTGTCGTACCCGACGGGGCGGACGCCGAACACAGGACAATAGAAGCTGTCGTGCTCGCGGTCGATGACGGCGCTCTCCGGCGCCATGACGCGCGTCATGGTGTTGACGGGGATGACGATCGGCCATTCAAGCCCCTTGGCCGCATGCATAGTATAGAGCGCGACGGCCTCCTCTTGGGCGTCGGGCCGGCCCTCCACGGCCCGCGATTCATCGGTCCAGGCTGCAGCCACGGCCTCGGCGAAAGCGTGCAGGCCGCGCACCGGGTAAGCCCGTGCCAGGTTCAGATACAGGTCCACATTTGCCAAGGGCCGTTCGGCTTGGCCGCGATGGCGTTGCAGCAGTATCGGACGAACCCGCAGCACATCGACGGCGCGCGAGAGGAGGTCGTGCGGCGTCGTGGAATTCGCGCGGCGGCGCAGCCCCTGCAGCTTCTCGAGAATGTCCCGTGCCAACGGGTGCTGAACCGCTTCCGGATCAACGCCGAGCTCAAGCCTAGGCAAGGCATTCGGGTCTTCCTCCGAGCGAGGCAAGGCCCATACGATATCGAGCAGTTCCTCCTCGGTGAGCCCGACCAGCGGCCCACGGAGCAAGGCACCGAGCGCGAGAGTGTCCCGCCGGTCGGCGAGCACGCGGGTCAGCGCGATCAGGTCCTGAATTTCCTGCCGGCGGAACAGTCCCTTCCCCGCCTGGGTGGCGACCGGGACGCCGAAGCGCTCAAGCGCTTCTTCGTAGCGCCACAAGTCACTCCCGGTCGGCGCGAGCAAGGCAATGTCACCAGCCCGACACAGGTGCCTCTCACCCGTTTTGCGGTCGAGGATAGTTTCGCTACCGATCAGCCGAGCGCACAGTTCGGCTACGGCCTCGGCCTCACCGTCGCGCCGCTGCTCGGCCGTCGCTTTTCCGTTCTCGTCGGCGACGACGACATCGAGCGCCGCGACGCACAGCGCATCGCCTGGATCGGGATGGAAGGGATCGAGCGCCGTAAATCCCGGTTGGCCATCACTGGACAACGGCGCTTCGAAGCGTTCGTTCACATAGGTGAGGATCGGCGCGCAGGAACGGAAGTTGGTCGAGATGGTCAGGACGCTGTCGGCATCCTGGGCCCTGAATGCGTCCCGGGCCCGCACATAGGTGCCCACATCGGCGCCGCGGAAGCGGTAGATGGCTTGCTTCGGGTCGCCCACCAGGAACAGCGCTCCGGGGCGAATCCGGAACACCGTCCAGTCTTCGGCCGGAACTCCGTCAGGCGGGTCGCCGCAGAGGCGCCAGAAGATTTCGACTTGGAGGGGATCGGTGTCCTGGAACTCGTCGACCAGGACATAGGCATAGCGGCCGGCGAGCGCGCGCCGGACGTCCTCATGGCCGCGGAGCAGATCGCCCGCCGCAAATATCAGATCGTCAAAATCCAACAGCGCGGCGGAACGCTTGTAGTCGCGGTAGCGCTGCAAGATGGGCTGCCCCTCGGCGATGGCTTCGGCCAGAACCCTGCTCGCAACGTTTTGCAGCATCGCGGTCCAGGACTCACAGCATGTCTTGTAGTGGCCCTCGGCCGCATCGTTCAGACGGTCGCCGTCAGCCTTTGCCAGTCCGGCGCGCTTGGCCACTGCGCCCCATTTCCCCTTCTTTCCTCGATATGAAGAGAAGGCGCCGGCCTTGGTGCAGAGATCAGGGTGCGGACGGGCAACGAGAAGCCGCATGAGGCTGGCGGGACCGTCGGCTGTCAACGCGAATGCGACCGCCTCGGCCATCTCGGCGAACCGGGCGGCGATCGCGACGGTCTCCTCCTCGACGTCGTCCAGATCCGCCAGGAAGCGGTTGAACGCGGCCACCTGCTCTTGGAACGCCTGAACGGCGGGAGGCAGTGGAGCGGCCGACGGAGCCGTTGCCGTCCGGTGCCGCCGCAGATGGCCCACGATCGAATGAATAAGCGATACGGTCTCAGCGGGGTCCTGAAGCACCATCTCGGCAATCAGGCCTCCCTCGTCGCCAGACAGCCGCTCACGCAGCCAGGTATCCACAATGTCCACGAATGCGAGGTCGGCCTGGTCACGGTCCATGACATCCGCGCCCGGATCGATGTTGGCCTCGACCGGATAGGGCTTGATGAGACGCTGGCAAAACCCGTGGATCGTCGAACAAGTGATGTCATCGATGGCCGCGGCGGCGGTCGCGAGGTCGTCCCGTTGCGCCTCTGACAAACCATCTGGCAACGCGACACGCAGCTCTGTCGGGATGTCACCCGCGATGAGCGCTCCCACGAATTCGCGCACGCGCATCACCAATTCGCTGGCGGCCAGCTCCGTGAAGGTCACCGCGGCGATGGACCTTGGCGCGATACCTTCGGCCAGCATCATAGCGATCCGCCCAGCCATAACAGCGGTCTTGCCGGAGCCGGCGCCGGCTTCGACGAGCAGGGACCTCTCGTGTGACGCGAGCGCGTTCCGGCGCGCGGCGTCGTCAGCCAGAGCCTGTTGCGGAACGCCCATCACCTGGCCTCCCACACCCGGACCGCCTCGCCGAGGCGCTCGTTCATGACGACCTCCTTGCGCCTGCGATAGCCGTTGGTGACGTTAGCCGGCAAGGCGAAGGCAAGATCGTCATACCTATCCCCGGTATCGGGACCCATAAGGGCCCGGCCGCCCCTCAGGTTGGCGCGGGCGGCCTGGAGATAGCCCGAGATCTCCCCGAGGGTTGCCGCAGGATCATCGAGCTGGAGATTGACCCGGTCGCGCAGATAGAGCAGTGAGGCGGCGATTTCGATGTCGTCTCCGAGCAGAGCCCTGACGGAAAATGCGTAAAGGCAGCGTTGCAGTTCCTTGCCGCCGTCAATGACGATTGCGTCTTTGGGGAGCCGGCCCGTCTTGTAGTCCCGCACGAGGGCCTGGCGGCCGTCGCCGGAGATGTCGAGACGGTCGATATAGCCGGCGATATGGAAGCCCGTATCGGGTATTTCGACACGCGCCTCGACGTCCCAGGGCATTTCTCCGTCGGACTTCGGCTCCAAACCGCCGAAGGGGACTTCGCTGTAGGAACGAGCATCGGGCAGGTGCGCGTCCTCCATAGACAGGGCGTTGCCGGCCAGCAGGCGGGCGTCATCCAAGGTGCGCGCCCAGATGATCTTCGGCGGTACCGGCCTCTCAGCTTCCCATTCCCCCGCCACCTCGGCGGAGGTCGCCTCGATCGCGCCCGCGATCCGGGCTTCGTCGGCCGCTGCGAGCCCGCCCTCGGCTTCGAGGCGTTGCAAGGTGCGGTCGAGGACCATGTGGACGAGGTCGCCGAGGCCCAGGGCGTCGAGAACGAGCGGATCGCTGCCGCTTTGCGGCTCGCGCAAGCGCATGCCATACCGCCAGACATAGCCCAGCGGGTTCCTGAGCAGGCGGCGCAAAGAGCTGGCCGATTGCGTGCGCTCCAGGATCGCCAGCAGAACGGGATGGTCGGCGCGGACAAGCCCGTCATGGGGCGTGACTTCCTCAATATGCCAGTCCCGCCAGCAGCCCACCGCGGCAACGGCCTGCGGCACGTCTGCGAAGTCCGCCGGCCGCGCCAGCAACCTGTCGGTCTCGCTCATGGCATGAAACGGGACGGCATTGCGCGGAAGATAGACTTCCTCCGGCTGCCCCTGGAGCAGGACGCTCCGGCCGAGAAGACGGCCGTCGCTGTCGCGCCGGGCCCGGGACAGGACACCCTGGCGCCCGGTTGTCGCCAGGATCGTTTCGAAGTCGCGGCGATCCGCCGAGGTGACCGGGAGGGGATCGAGCTCGGCGGTCGGTATGATGTGATCGGCGAGCAGCCGGTCTTCCGATAGCCCGCGCGGCCAGCGCAAGGAATTGAGGCCGAGGAGGCGAACGAATGGCCGCGGCGATGCCGCGAGCGCGCTGGCCGGCATCCAGGCGACGGTGACGCAGGCTTCCAGCCCATCATCCTGCTTGAGGGTGTCGAGGGTCATGTCTAGCGACGCGGCCGGTCCGGCCAGCAGTGCCTTGCGCCAGATGTTGAGCGCCCGACCGCTCAGCAGCGCCTCGCCGGCTTCCGCGGCGGCGTCGGTGCCCCGCTCAAGCAAAGCAATAACGGCACGCAGGGGCTGGTTGTGGTTCTGACCGTCCGGCCAGTCGGCGGGCGTGAGCCGGCCGAGGAGCTGTGCCCAGGCTTCGGGCGACGCCAGCGGCGCGTCCGCCGGAAGGACACGCGTCCAGCCCTCCGGCAGCGCGCCCAGGGGACCCGGCTGGGAGCCGAGCAGGGCCGCAAGACGGCGCATCCTTGTCTGGGAGAGGCCTCGCACAAGGATATCCGCCAGGGCCGCCGCCGCCTGCCCTTCCCGGGTCGCCGTCACCTTGACGCCATGGACAAAGTGCAGGTCGAGATTGGCGTCCGCGCGCAGGGCCAGGAAATGATCATCATAGTTCGCGGGCATCGTCGCCGCGATGGCGACGTCTCCGGGTTCGGCCTGTCCTGACGCCAGCAATCCGCGTGCCCAGCGCATGGCTTCGATGGTCTCGTGATAAGCGGTAGACGCGCTCACAGCGTCGGTCCCCGGAACCAGCGGCTCGGAGCGCACGATCTGGACGGCACCCCCATCGAGCCAGGCCGGAACGGACCGGGGCCCGGCGATCCATCGAACCGGCGTGTGCCCGGCGAGGGCGCGGAGGAGCGGCCGCCAGCAGGGCGAAAGTTCGGTGATCCCGACGATCTCGACCGGCCCCAGAAGCGCCGGCGCGTGTTCGAGGCGCTGCATGGAGGCGGCGACCAGGTCCGAAGGACGCATCATGGAGGGCGGAAGCCGTTCGAGAACCGCCTCTTCCAGACGGGCAATCGACTGGATGCGCGGATGGTCGCCGGCGCGGGCCGCCAGATCGAGGCCAGCGCGCCATGCCTTGTGGAGCGTGTCGGCCGCTGCGTCAACCATGCCGGGGAGCTGCTTGATGCCGTCCAGCTCGCCGAGTTCGATTTCCGGTAGGGCCCGCTGAATCGCGGCGCGGAGGCTTTCATTGTCTATGGGAGTCGAGAACCCGCTAGCCAGCCTCGCGGCCAGGTGCTCGAATGTCATCACCTGAAGACCGTGCAAGCGATCGCGGGCGGCGCGCAGCCGGATCTCGCGCATGGCCAATCTGCCATGGGCAACAACCGTTTTGCGGCAAGGATTATCGAAAGGCACCATAGAGTTTATGTTCTTCCGTGTATGGCCGGGAAGCAAACTTGGTAGCGGAGCTTCGCCCTAGTCTTCGGTTCTAACTAGATCGAAATATCGCTCAATATTGGCGATGTCCCCCTGCCCGGCGACAACCTGGCAGTAGTAACAGTCATTGGGATGGGGATCGGCACACTTGTTCACTGTACCGAGATGGGCGCGGTATTCGAGATGCGGATTCGGCGGGCGCAATCCCGTTACGGCTACCATCAATTCAGTCATGCCGAGCGAGGCAATCACGCCGTTGATCGGTGAAACTGAGGGACCGGTTTCGCCGAGGACATTGCGATTAACCCCATAGATGCGGGCCTCGTTTTCGAGGATTTCGTCGGTGGACAGGAAGGCGCGCACGTCCTCGGGGGTCAGGACTTCGCGGCAGTGCAGGCAAAAACCATTGTTCCAGACGACAGTGACGCGGCCGCCATAAATATCGGGTTCGGGCACGTCGGAGGCGAGATCGAAGAGCGGCTTGCGGTAGGCAAGACAGGCCTCATTCAATATAAACCTGATACCGTCATGATCGACGCAGCCGATCACATGATCGGCAGCCTTCAACGCCGCGAGGCCGTCCAAACTAGGGAATGGAGCCTTAATGCCGTGCACCTCAATCGTTGGGTCGATCAGGTGGATAAGGCGCCTGGCGATTTCCACCTTCGGCGAGCCGGGAATCGGATCGTCGTGCCAGGCCCCGACATATCGGTTGCGGTTGTCCCGGGACAATTCCTGATGGTCGGCGACTGAAATCGTGCCGACGCCGTTGAGCGCCAGATGTTGAATGACCGGGCTGCCAAGGCCGCCCGCACCGACAACCAGGACAGAGGCCCGCCTGAGCGCCTCCTGGCCCTCACGGCCGAACAGCCTTTCACTGCGGTCAAATCGCGTCTCGATTTGGGTCATTCCAGCCCCCTAGTGATGCGTTGGTGGGCGTTTGAAGAGGATCGGCAACTACAATGCCGGCAAGGGGTGCAGGAATCCCTGTGTCGTCCGCGAATACGAGTGCGTCGAAATCTTGCGGCGCAACCACGACCGCCAGATACGGCCGTTGACCGAGACGCCAACGCATTTGCGGCACCGTCTCACTCAGTCCGTGGCGGTCCGACAGAGAGAACGCGGCCGGGAACGGTCCGGGATGAGAATGGAACTCCGCGACGCAGGCACCGAGCGCGTGTGCACGCTTGATGATCGCGATTCTCGTCTCGTCGGTCAGTTCCAGGTAATCGCCGGCCTGGACGGCAAAGTCCCCCTCTTTGAGGAACCGTGCCTCACGCACGTCATAGACGGTCTGATCGCCGTCAGTACGCATGCTGCAAAACAGAAATGCGGCCTGTTCGCGGCGGTTCTCCTGCGGGAGCAGGTGCGCCCACAAAAGCCGGTAAAGCCTTGCCGGCATCTGGAGGACGTGACGTGGCGCGCTCATTTGCCTTCCCGCAGCCGGTGCAGAAAGCTGCGGACCCAGGCCCACAGGTTGGAGCCGGAATTGATGTCGGCAGTGGCCCGCCAATTGACAGGATTCCACGACAGAAAGCGCCAGCTTCCGTCAAAAGGCGGCTGGTGCGGTGCCTTATGATCGGATGGCGGCTGTCCGTTGAAGGTCAGATCGGCGGGCACATAGAAGCCGTATGGCTCGGCACCCGGAAAGCCCTGCGTGACCGAGAACGCGACCGAAATGGCATCCGGCGACCACCGGTCCGGGGTAATAAGCTTTTCCACCCTGAACCAGTGGAGGCCGCCCGCCTCCTTGTATTCTACGGCAGAGAAGTGAAGTCGGAGCAAGGCAAGTTCCGCCTCGATACGATTCTTGCTCATGCTCCCCGCTTCCACTTAATGCGCTTGCCATACGACTTACCGGGCTTCAACGTCACGACCTCGCCCGGAGCAAGCTGCCGCTCGTTCTGATCGGCATCGACCTCGATCACCCCTGCCGAAGGGTCCCAACCGCCGAGCGCGGCGATCTGCTCCATCGTGATCGTCTCGTGCGGCCAGGGATGAAGCGTCCCCTCGATGCAGAGGAAGAAGAGCTTGCCGGTGCGGAACCGCTCCAGCTTCCGGTCCGCCAGATTTGCGCTGTCGTCATCCGCGATTAGCAGGTCGGGCTCGTCGGGGCGCTCCAGCCAGACGCCGTGAGTCTTGGGATTGATATCGGCCAGGACCTTGAGGACACGGCCAGTTATGCTGTCCTGCCCCCATTCGAACCGCCGGCCGTCGAGCATGAAGCGAAAGGACCGCTCGCTCCTGAAAGCCAGGAAGCGGTTGATGCGGCGGTCCCAAAGCTCAACGGTCTCGTCCAGCCCGGTTTCAGCAAGAACGCCGCCCTTGTCGAAGGCAAAGAGCAAGCAGCTCTCCACCGGACGGAGCCCCGCCGCGTCGAGAATCTGGCGGACCGTGGGTTCGAGGTCGTCGAGAATCACGCGCCGAAAGTCGAGGTCGGCGTCGCCGACTAGAACACCAACACGGGTTCCCTGGTCAGGCCGCCGCGAGCTGGCAAAGCATTCTGCCAGGTCCTCGACGCCCTCTTGCGTCACAATGCCGTCCATTTTGTGCTCCTTGTAAACATTCATGAAGATGGCTTAACGCACAATCAGACTCTATGAATGGGTCTGAGATATGTCAAACTGATTTTCATATATCATGTTTGTGTGAAGCACATTGTGCTTGTCGTTGACATTGACTCTGCACAGATTTATGAACACAGCATGAACCCGCCGCCCGTCTATTCGATAATCGGTTCGCGAATCCGCACCAGACGCCGCCAGTTGAAGCTGACCCAGGAACGCCTGTCGCGGCAGCTCGGGATTTCGCGTGCGTCGCTTGCGAATATCGAAACGGGCCGGCAGCAAATTCTGGTGCACCAGATTTACAATCTCGCGGCGCAGCTGGAACTGGACATCACTGACCTGCTGCCACCGGCAGACAGCATCGATGTGTCAGATGCCGGGAGCGACGTGCCGCTTCCGCAAGGGCTGAAGGCGCGCGACCGGCAGCTTGCCGCCCGCGCATTTCGGGAAGCGGACACGCGCGAATTAGAGGAAGGAACCGACGATGGGGAAGAGACCCAATCCGGAAGCTCAGGCGCAACACGTGCTCAACGACCTGGGCCTCGACAGCGTGCCGGTCAACGTTGAACGGGTCGCCAAGCTCCGCGGCGCGAAGGTCCGATATTCTCCGTTCGACGAAGAGCTTTCAGGCATGATCCACATTAAGGAGGGCATGCCGATTATTCTCGTCAATTCACTGCATCATCCGAATCGGCAGCGCTTCACAATTGCGCACGAGGTCGGCCACCTGGAGCTTCATCGCGACATGATTACGGCCGAAGTGCATGTCGATAAGAGCTTTGCGATCGAATTCCGAGGCTTACGGAGGGACCAGCAATCGGGCCTTGGCACGGTGGAGGTCGAAATACAGGCCAACCGCTTTGGTGCCGCCTTGCTGATGCCCGCGCGGATTCTCGAATCAGAACTGGAAGGCAAGCAATTCGACATTGACGACGAGGCGCCTCTTGAGAAAATCGCGCGGAAGTTCAAAGTCAGCAAACAAGCGTTGGAGTACCGAATCAGGAATCTCGGATTGACCGCCGGATAGAGCCGTCCGATGGCGCTCATATTCTACGATACAGAGACCACCGGCAAACAGACCTTCTACGATCAGATCCTCCAGTTCGCGGCTATCAAAACCGATGCCGATCTGAACGAACTGGACAGATTTGAAATCCGGTGCCGTCTGTCACCGTATTGTGTGCCTGCTCCGGGAGCGATGCGGGTTACCGGAATCAACCTTGCGAAGCTGACTGATCCCTCGTTGCCTTCGCAATACGACATGGCGATGGCAATCAGGGAAAAATTGCTCGAATGGTCGCCGAGTGCTTTTATCGGCTACAACTCGATCAGGTTCGATGAAACACTCCTGCGGCAGACCTTCTACAAATCCCTGCTACCGCTCTACCTGACAAACACCAACGGCAACAACCGGGCCGATGTCATGCGGATGGTGCAGGCTGCCAGCCTGTATGAACCGGAGGCGCTGACGCCTGCCGATGACGGGAGCGGTCGGACCAGCTTCAAGCTTGAATTCGTCGCGCCGGCCAATGGCTTCAACCATGTGGCGGCTCACGATGCGATGGGCGACGTTGAGGCGACAGTTCATTTGGCGCGCCTGCTCGCGGACCGCGCCCCTGATGTCTGGTCCTCGTTCATGCGCTTTGGCAGCACGGCGGCCGTTACCGCGTTCGCCGAGGAAACCTCCGTCTTTTCGTTTTCGGACTTCTACACCGGCCGCCCGTATTCCTGGCACGTCACATTGATCGGACGGAACGCCAGTTACGGGACGGAACTCTACGTCTTCAACCTTGAAGTCGATCCCGAAGATCTCGACGGCATGGCCGATTACGACCTGGCCGCCCGCGTCGATATTCGACCGAAGCCGGTGCGACGGCTCCGGGGAAACAGCTGTCCCATGATCATGCCGGCGGAAGACGCCCCTGAAATTTCGGGTTCGGCCGGATTGCCGCTGCAAGAGCTAGAGCGACGGGCCGCCTACCTTGCTGACCATCCCAATCTGCGCGAGCGACTGATCGCGGCGTTTGAAAGCTTGCAGGAACCTTATCCAGTCTCGCCCTACGTCGAAGGCCAAATCTATGACGGTTTCTTCAACGCGGATCAGAGCAAGCTCGACGCATTTCACGCGACGCCGTGGGAGCAGCGCGTTCCTATTGTGCACAGCTTTTCAGACGAAAGGCTCCGGGAGCTCGGATTGCGCCTCATTCATGCCGAGCGGCCCGATGTCCTCGACAAGGCAACCTGCGCGAAGCTAGATATTGCCCTTGCCGAACGGCTAACCGGAAAGGCCGGTGAGGTTCCGTGGCTGACCTTGCACAAGGCAATCGAGCAAATAGAGACATTGATTGTGGCCGCGTCAGTCGACCAGATCACGTTTCTTGAAGAGCACAGAAGATATTTGACTTCCCGGCTCGAACAATTCTCCCGGTTACTTGGTCAGCCGCCAGCCATTTGAAGGGACCGAAATCCCGGCCGTACGCATTATGCCGTGCGCGCTTCGGGACGGGCCGGATCAGGCTTCCACTGGCCCACTGCCGTTAACGGCCGCACGTCCGACAAAGCCGGCACTTCGCCACTCTTTATGAATCTCTCGCCAACGGCCATCTCGCCTTTTAATGACGGCAGAGTCATTGTGAAGATTACCTGCGGAAGTTGTGCGGGCAGGGCCTCGCCGAGGACGGATCGATAAGCCTTGAAGTAGATGGCGAAAAGCTACCACTCGGCGTGTGTCATCACCTGCAGAAATCCGGCGATAAATCCATGAAGGTCATCCGCCACGGCCCATTCCCCACTCCAGCGACATGGTGACGGCGAGCAAGCGGCCGCAGCCGCGACAAGTTGTCCGTTCTTCCCTCGTGCTGGGCACGCGTTTCTGGTCGCCGCCCCAGCCACCGAGCATGGCTACCATCTCCCGTTATGCATCGGCAGGCGGCCAGCGCAGTTTCCCGCGACCGACGCGCAAGGCTTCCACCAGCCTGGTGTTCCCCGGCAGCCGACCCGAAAACAGGCTGGGCTTGGGATCAACAGCGGGCTTTTTGAACGCAGCGATCGGTTGATAATCTGGTGTCGCCAGCCAAGTCCGCCCATCGCCCTCGTCGGTGACAATCCGATAGAGGCCCGCAGGCGGGGCAGCCGCGGTTTCGAGCCGACGCTTGTAGTGTTCGATCGACCATTTCTGGATGCCGCCGCTGAGGGCTTCGGTTCGAAACCTCGCCCACAGCGCGGCCGTGTCGGGCGTCGGCCAGTCACCAGCATCGGTGTAGGCGGTGATCTCGTCGGATTCCAGCCAGGCTCGCATCTCGGCCGGCGAAACGAAAACAGGCTTGGCATCCTCGATCGCCGCCATGGCTGCACGCCGTGAAGGAAGGCCAGCACGGATCAGCATCGCCATCATAAACTGCGGGACGCCGGTTTCGACCGCCGCAGCGGCGCCACCTGCCACCATCTCCGGAGACCAGCCGAGGGACATGCGGCGGGTACGGACGGCTTCCAACGCCCAGACCAGACGATAGGTGAAGGCTTCTTCGACGGCCCGCATGTTCTGTGGCCCGATCTTGGAAACCTCTTCCCCAGACACCCAACTGCGCAGGATGGCCTTCCAGTTCGTCGGCAGCGCGTTCGCCTTGTCGGGGATGAAGGGCCGCATGAACAGCAGGAGCTCCCCAAGGCCGCCGAGCGTATCCACAAGTTCATCGATGTCGCTGCTTAGCGCCGCCACATCAGCCCGGTCGATGAGTTCGGCCAGCTCTTCGGCCATGGCGTCGATTGTGAGGCCTGCCTCGAGCCCAACGCCCATGGCGAAATGCCCGCGCCGCGCCTGTGTCGTCGTCGTCTTCCAAATGAGATCGGCGCGCGCCTCGAACACCTTCTTGTGCAATGGGGCGACGTCCTCGTCCTCACGGGCGATCTGGCGAGCCCAAAGGGACCCCTTAAGTGCCTCATCCAAGAGCTTTGGCAGATCGGCGCGATCAGCATCAAGCGCTTCGATCAGACCGAAGATGGTTGCATCGAGGCGTTCGACGATTTGCGATAGCGGCTCCTCGTCGATGGCCCCTTCCTCATCATCGCCGCCGCCCTCATCGTCATCGCCATCGGCATCGTATTGCGCGCCGGCCGCGAGGCGTTCCGCGACAGCGGCTTCTTCCTCGGGCGATCGCCAGGCTTCACGCGCATTGGCGAGGTATTCCCAAGCGTCATCGCGATCCAGGACACCTTCGCGGGATAAGCGCTCAAGGATCTCCGCGACGATCTGAATGAGACCACTCTTCAGCGTGCGGGCCTTGGCGGAGTCGACCAGCTTTCGCCACTCCCTCTTCCGCCAGTCGATGTTGTCGAACATGACGTGGACAATGAGACCCTCGACATCCACGAACGCCCGCCCAGCACGACCAGCGACGTTCGCAAACTCCTCGCCTTTGATCTTTTCGGCCGCCCGATACAATGCCGGCACCAACAACACAGCAGCATTGAGATTGAGACCCTGCGACAGGGTCGGTGACGCGACGATGACCTTCAGGACTCCATCGGACAGCAGGGCTTCCAGCTCACGCAGGAACGGGCTCGGCAGGCGGCCGTGGTGAATGGCGACGCCCACCTTCAGGCATGCGACGGCAGGGTGCTCTTCGCCTAGCCACTCCTTGCCAACCTCCAAAGCGCGCGCAATCGACGCTTCATCCTCCAGCAGCGAGTCCAGATAACCGCGCTTGCAGAAATCCACGACCTGTTTGCCGTAGCTTTCAACCCAATTCGCCTGGGTGGAGAAGATCAAGGACCGTTTGCCCTGACCCGCGAACTCCCATGCCGCGAACAAGGCTAGATGCGAGTTTTTGCGTGGATAGGGCTTCTTCTCTCTCCCCCGTGCCGGTTTCTGCACGACGAACTTATCGAGGAACGGGCCATCGTCGTCGAGGTCCAGTCGAAGCAGCGCATCCCTGCCCCGCCAGGTTAGCGCGCCGAACCGCTGCCGCGTGGGGCGCCAGTCGGAAAGCACGGGCTGACCGGGTTCGTCAGAGCGTATCCATGCTGTCAGATCGTCCAGTTCGTCGCCGCTGGGCAGGATGGCTGAGAGACAAACAATCCGGCGTTCGCCCGCGTCCGAACGCCGAAGCAGACGCTGCACCAGCGTCTCGTAGCGGATCTCACGCTCGCTCGGGCCAATCATGTGGCCTTCATCGAGGACGATCAGCCCGACATCGTCGATCAGCGACGGGTCGCTTCGCAGGGCGAAATCGAGCTTCTCGGGCGTCGCAATGATGATCTCACGGGTGCGCAGCGCGTCTTCATCGCCAGCTGAAAGGCCGCTGGCGCCGTAAAGGGAGGAGACGCTGGAGCCGAGAGGCGCGAAGGTCTTTCTGAAGGATCGCTCGGTCTGCGCCGACAGGGCGCGCAGCGGCGTGACGATCAGCACCCTGCGGGCCGACGACAGAGTCATCAGCGCGGCGATCTCGGCCACCCGCGTCTTGCCGGCGCTGGTAGGCAAGGCGACGACTAGGTCGTCGGTGACGTCGGTGGAACGCTGGGCTGCTTCGCGCTGCGATGGCCATAGCTCTACCTCGGAAGTCTTGCGCGCGTAGAGCGACGAAATGAACAGCCGGCGCAGGTCCGGGTATTCTTCCTCCGTTCCCTCCGGCGGCTCGGTCGGCAGATTCTGGTGCAGGGAATGCTGCCAGAGGTCGTCGATCAGGTGACGGCAAAGGTTCGATATCCACCACAGCGGAACATTCTCCGCATTGTCCGCCAGACTAACTGCGGTGGCGAGTAGCGCCCGCGCGATCTCGATCGGCCCGGGTTCGCCTGTCTCGAGCGCAAAATCAAAGTGCGCCAGTGCTCGGCAGATCGTCGTGTTGAGGATGGTCGACAGCACGTCATCAATGTCGGGGTCTTCTCCCTCCAGCGCCTCGGCGATCTGCTCGTCGCCGTGTGTCTCGTCGTCCAACCACTCGCGTGCGAAGCCGCGCAACTGGCCGAGATCGCGCAGGATCAAGTGTCGAATCGCTGTTTCGCCCGGCGAGGTATTGAGGTCGTCCGCCGTCTCGTTGAAGAGCGAGTAGGCGACGGCCGAGAATCCGGCCAAGTGGTAGGCCGCGGCGGCGATTGTGCGGCGGAAGCCGCGATCGGGCGACTCCGGGTCGGCGTTGCGCACCAAGGCTTCGAAGGCATTAGCGGCGCGCTCGAACGCCTTGCTGGTCAGATCCGAAGCACCAGCCTGAGCACGTAGGGCCATCGCGCCCCGAAGGAGGGCGAAGCCGTGTTCGGCGAGATCGGTTTCGATCGTCGCGCCGAGGGCCGGCGCGTTTGGCGGAAGGACGCCGTCCTCGCGCATCAACGACCACGCCGCACCACGATAGAGGAGGCGCCCAAGGATGCCGTCGACGGTCGCAGTCGCCAGGAACGCGGTCAGTTCGTCACTCGTCTCCAAGGTCTTCAGCCTCCTGATACATGGCTGCGATGAAGTCCTGGTGGTCTTCGACGTGGATGTTCACGACGTAGTGGTCCCGTTCGGTTCCTGCGGAGTCGAGGTCCTCCTTCAGTGAAGCGTGGGGGCCGTTGCCCGACACGGTGAAGAGCATATGGTCGATGCGATCAGCGCGAAGTGACTTCAGGCCCACCTCGTCACGGATGCTGCGGCCTAACGCGTTGTCATTTGGATCGTTGCTCTCCAGCAGGCGGTTGGCGACGAACAGCAGGGAATCGGGCGTGCAGCGGCCGTTGTCGCGGTTGAGCACCTTGCGAGCGCTCGTGATCGTGGTTTTGCCCAGCACCTTGTTGCTCTTGGCTTCGCCTTTCAGGAGCCAGAGCTTCTCGCCGGCCCCATCGTATCCGGCGCCGATAAAGTCGTCGCCGCGCATGGCCATGTTGCGGCCGTCCTTGTAGCGGAGGCGGCGCACAGGGACGCGCAGGCCGATCTCTTCCTCGACCAGCTCGGTCGCGAGAATCTCGCCGAGATCGCCGGAGCGGCCCCGAGGTGTCTGGGGCATCGCCTCGCTGAGGATCTTGGCTGCGACCTTGTACCCGAGGCGCTCCACGTCTTCGGCGATCCGTTCGAGTCGATCGTAGTGCGAGCGGATAGTCTCGGCGAGGTCATCGCGGATCTGGTCGCGGCCGCCGTCCTTCTCGACATACGTCCAGTAGTGTTTGCGCTTGTCCTTTTTCTGGGTGGCATCGCACCACCTCTCGTACAATCCCACGCAGTTCCCCTATGCCATCATTGCGCCGCGCGGTTGGATCAGCGCGAAAGCTTTGCGCATCCGCTCAACTCCAGCAGCAGTACAATGGTGCCGCCACCAACCGGTCGCCAAACGTCACGACATCCGTATTGTCATAGAGGACGGCACCGAAGGCGAGTGGGCTCATGTGTGCGGTGCCCTCGACTTTATTTTCGGATATCGCACGCTAGATTCCGAGCCAGCCTCGCTCTAAGTAGCATATTCGCGTATGAATTTCCTCAGGATCTGGGATGCAGGTCTGCAAGCTGAAGAAACACGCATTTATTTCAGTTTAGCATTTTCTTGAGAATGGTGAGTGAATACGAGCGAAATCGCATCAAAAAGTCCCATCCGATAATCCTCGCTCATCCATATCTTGCGAATAGGCGGAACCTTCGGAGAGAACTCAGGCAGCACCTTCGCGATGGCTCGCGCGATCTCGTCCTTTGTCCGCGCGTCGTAGGCGGCGAAGCACGCCCTGATATCCGCCCTGGAATACTTGAACACGCTCGCGTCCTTCGCTTCAGGAAGGCGCGCGATGCGCCGGACCAGTTTCTCGACCCGAGGCGTGCATCGCGACGGTTTGTTCTTACAGTCCTGAAGGACCAGAACCGTCGGCCGATACGACTGCATCAAAGCGCGAACCTTCTTGATGAACGCGTCGTCCCCTTTCGCGGTTATGCCCTTGATGCCCCAATCGACGGTCGAGAGCGACCCTTCGAACACCGCGAAGGCGAAGCCGCGGGTATTCAGGCGGATCGCTAGGACGACCAGGTCTCGCGAGTGGCGTGAACTCATAAGCGTAGGCGACGAGACTGAATTCGCTTCATCGCTTGCGCGAGGATCTCCTGCTTTCGAGCGGCCATCGCGTTGTTTGCTTGAGATCGAAGCCGCTTCTGGAGCGTTCGGATGCGTCGCAGGGTTACCGTTTCGACCTTTGCAAATAGCCCCGGGCACAGTTCGTGAGCCTTCGCGCCGAACAGGATCTGGCAAGCGAATGCTGTCTCCAAGCTCGGGTTGCGCTTCAAGCACTCGTAGCGGGACACGGTCTGTCCGCTCTTGAGTCCGAGCAGGTCGGCCAATTCGTCCTGGGTCAGCCCGCTTCGCTTGCGGTGCGTGCGTAGGTAATTTGGAATGGCGTTTGACATAGATCGAAGGGCGCGTGCGCGAGAATTTCGCGAGCATACCTTCGTAGCCTATCAAACGAACGGGCCTCATAAAGTATCGAGAACGTGCCACTGGGGACATGTTCCGCACGGCAATGCGCTCTGCCGGCGTCGGATCAGCGGAGGATGCGCATGCTACCGGTGCGCGTCACCACAATGTCGCCGCCGATCACCACATCCGCGCGGCGATCGCCTGTTCTTCGGGACCGACCGCGTTGGCGTAGATCGCCGTCGTCGAAAGGCTTGCGTGCCCAAGCCATTTCTGGACCAGGTTGAGCGGCACTCCCATCTGGATGGCGTGCACGCCATAGCCGTGCCGTAGACCTCGCGGCGTTGCGTGCGGGCCGGCGATTCCCGCGGCTGCCATGACGGCCTTGACGTGTTTCCATGCCGTTGTGCGGCCCCATGGCCAAATCGGAACAGGGTTCGTTCCGGTGCTGAGCGATCTGCCGATGTCGTGCACAGCCTCGAGCTCGCTCACCAACTCGGTCGGTACGGGGACCTCGCGCACCACATCGGTGCGCCGCTTTTTGAGCGTCCTGATCGAGAGGACCCGAGCGTCCTGCTGGATATCATTCACCGTGAGCGCGAGCGCCTCGGAGATGCGGCATCCGGTGTAGGCCAGTGTCATGCATAGAGTCCGCGTCGTCGGATCGGCCGAAGCCGCCGCGCGCAGGAAGCGTTCACGTTCGTCGCGATTGACATATTTGCGCGCGCCGTTGCGCGCGTAGAGCGTCATCCCACTCGATGTTCCGAACATACGTCATTCTTGGCGGCGCACCTTGGGCCCACCGCGCGTGCCGCCGGCAGTGCCAAGCCCCTGCGCCATCACCGGCGGCAACCGGGCACATCTCGCTAAACGATATTGGTAATTCTGTTCGCCGCTCGCCGAACCGGTGCGCGTCATGCGCTCCCTGGGTGGCGAACCCATTTTGATTAACTCGGTTGCGGATCGAATTCAAGAAAAAATCACCCTAATCCACAACATTCCGCCAAGGTGAACAATATTACCAATAATGTTCGAAAATAACAACTAATGATGAATTAGGTTATTTTCTTGTTTGTACTTATCGGGGAGGCTCACATGGCAAAAGGATTCGGGATCGCGGCGGTCATCGTGGTCCTCATTTCGTTCTTCCTGCCGGTCATCGGCGTGTTCACCACCGGACTCGCGATGGTGTTCGCGGCGATCGGCGCGCTCGCCGGCGACCGCGTCTGGGCAACGGTCACCGCGCTCATCGCCGCGGTCAGCATCTTCTTTTTCAGCCCGACCGTGTGGGTCCTTCTGGCCGCGCCCGACGACGGTTCGGGGAACAAGACCACCGTCACGGTCGTCATCATCGCGTTCCTGGCTCTGCCCTTCCTGGCGATGATCTTCAGCGCCAGCCGAGGGTCGAGCGACCAGGCAAGCACCGAACGCTAGGAGTGGGGAGAAAACTCATGCGGAAACTCGTCTCGGTCGTGGCGGGCATCGCGTTGGCGCTCAGCCTGACGCCCGTCCACGCCTCTTACGCCGGACCGCTATCTATCGTGATGCCGAGCGCGGCGCCGGCATGCGCCACCCGCCTGCCGTCGGCTCAGGCCATCCAAGAAACGAAGATAGAGTGGGCGCAGTACTGCCCCCGCGGCCGCTACTGTGTCAGTTGGGGGTATTGCTGGAAGAACATATTCCCGGGCGGAAAGCCGTTCATGTGCTGCAAGCGCTGGGTGTGCAGCTAGTCCTTTCAACTCGTGATCCAGGGCGCAGATATGAATAGTGCATTCGTTACTCCGATCGCGGTCGCATCCGCGCTGGTCTTGGGCTCGTGCGCCGCGTCGACATGCGAGCCGGCGTTTAGGAGCGCCGGCTACCAGGCCCAGGCCCACAATCGGGTGATGGTCCAGGGCGCCAAGAGCTGCCATTGGTCCCACAGCCAGCCGACCGAGCTCCACGCCAGGCGGGCGGCGTTCGCGCAATGCCTGCGGCAGGACAGCGATTGCCGGATCGTGGCGGTGAACGACAACTTCACCGGCAAGACCGCGGCGGAAGTGAATGCGGAGGGCGAGCAGCTGGGCCGGGAGATGGGATCGCTGTTCGGGGATCTGCTCAGGGCGATCCTGAGCCAATAACCGCGCGGCGCCGTTGTCGCGGCCAGGTCTCCGTTGGTAGGCCGGATCGCGGCGCGGCTCTGGCTCGAACCGCTGTCAGAAAGGCGGAGGGAAAGTTGAAGAGACATGTGTCGACGCTAGCCGTAGCGCTCGTGCTCGCCGGAGCATCCTCGTTTCCGTCGCATGCGCGCACGACGACGATAAAGGTCTGGGATTCCATTCATTGGATCAACGATAAGCCGTTGCTGTGCCAACTCCTGGCGATAGTGACGATCCAGCCAAGCGGCCGAGCGGTGGAAACGGGTCGCTATGCCTATCGGTGTCCGAAACCCGGCGGCGGATGGGCGTATCGAAAGATCTGGGTCAGCTTTTCGCCGCGAAGGGCGCAGCCCGGCGGTGCCTGCCAACTGGGAACGATTCGGTTGCTCAAGAGCAACCGGTGGGTCGCATCCGCGTGGTTTGCGCGGTGCACGGAACGCGACGGAAGCACCACCTACATGTCATCCGGATAGCGGAGCGCTCTGTGCCTTTCCGCCCCTCGCAGGATATCAGGCAGTGCAGAGCGCGCGACACAAGCACCCGTTCAAGTCCCTCGTTTCCGCGCCGCTGGATCGCGCGACGTATGCCAGACGCTCACGATCCAGATCGCGTCGTCCCTTAAGGCATAGGTCAGGATGACACGGGTTTTCGGTATGAACCGGTCAAAGGTAGCAGTTTCAGCATCATAGCGTCCCGCCCGCGGAAATCTCGCGATGCCCTTCTCGGCTTTCAGGGCGCGGTCCGCGACGAGCGACGCGGCGGCGATGTCCTGGGACGCAATGTAGGCGAGTATGCGATCCAACTCGGTGGACGCTTCCGCCGTCCACTCGACCTTCATATAGCCGGGTTGTACTGGCGGAGCATGGCCATGAGCTGGTCGCGCGAGATCGCCTTCAAGGGGCGTTCGATCCGCTCCTTGATGATGGCCTGGCGCTCACTGGGCCGGTTCGGCGTCGAGAGATCCTCGACATACTCCATGAGCTCGGCGGCGACGGCCTCCTGCGTTTCCACAGGCAGCTTTCTTGCGGCCTCGACTGCATCTTCGAGGGTAACGTTGGTCATCTTGTTCATGGGGCTATTCTAGCACACTCCCCGAAGAATGCAGCCCAGCGGCGAATCGGCAACGCCGAATTCCGGCACCGTCCAATTCGGCGAGGCTGTTAGGAAAAGTGTGCAGAGACATCGCCGTCCGGATGGGGACATTGTGGCCGACCGGAAGCCCCTTTCCTGAGAAAAACGAACAGAGACGGGCCAGCATGGCGATAATTAGGATACCAGTCCGCAGCGAGTCACCATAATGCGGTCGGAGGAGGAACCTCTTTCTCTAGAACGACATTCCTCGCCCCTTCCTTCAGGGAGGCATCGATTGCGAGCAACCAATTGTTAACCCATATCCGAGACACTGCATGAACAACGCCAGCGATGAAGTCGGTGAAGTCCCATGATCAAGATCATTGGCGCGTCCCGAGATCAGTATGCTGAGCCGGCCGACGTGGCACGCGATCACAGAATGGAGCCTGAAAAGCAAGTTCGCGTGCTTGAGAAATGGCTGCAGCTCGCATCGGCTCGCTATCGAAAAGACCGGTCCCTGACGAGCTTACAAGAGCTGCGCAAAGTCCACTGGACGCTGAACTTTGTACGCCGGGCGCGGGAGAAGCAATAGAAACGCGAAGCCTCACCCAGCTTTTCGATCACTATACACTATTCGCAAGACCTCGTCGTGAATAAGCCGCCACTGTGCGGCCCCGATCTGGTCGCCTTGCTCCTCCAGTTCACGAGCGCGACTGGCCGCGGCATCGGGGGCGCGGGCGCCTAATATTGAGCAGAGCATGCTGGCAGCCTGAATGACTTCGTCGATTTCGGCCATGACCGTACAGTGCTTTCCTCGCTTCTCCCTCCGCCTTGATATTTTTTTTATCGTTTACTTGGTATTAACTAATATCGAACATTCACCAATCAAGATATACTTATGGTTAATAAATAACGTTAATAATTGGAGTGATCCTCCCCCATTGAATTGGTCCACCCTGCACTTTGTGAATCCAGAGGAGGACCACCATGGCGAAGAAGACCTACAAGCCCGAAGAGATTGTCTCGAAGCTGCGTCAGGTTGACGTTCTGCACGGCCAGGGAATGTCGATGGCGGACGCGATCCGCCAGGTCGGCGTCAGCGAAGTCAGCTTTTACCGCTGGCGCAAAGAGTACGGCGGCATGAAGACGGACCAGTTGAAGCGGCTAAAGGAGCTCGAGAAGGAGAACGAGCGGCTGCGCAAGGCGGTGTCGGACCTGACCCTGGACAAGCTCATTCTCACCGAGGCCGCCAGGGGAAACTGATCAGCCCCTCGCGCCGGCACCACACCATCGACCGGGTGCGTGACCAGCTCGGCGTCTCCGAACGCCGGGCGTGTCGCGTGCTCGGTCAGCACCGCTCGACCCAACGCCACATTCCCAGAGGCCGCGAGGACGAAGACCGGCTGGTCGCCGACATCATCGAGTTGGCCCGGCAGTACGGTCGCTACGGCTACCGCCGGATCGCGGCCCTGCTGCGTCACGCCGGCTGGCAGGTCAACGACAAGCGGGTCGAGCGGCTGTGGACGCGCGAGGGGCTGAAGGTTCCCCAGAAGCAACCCAAGCGGGGTCGTCTCTGGTTCAACGACGGCTCGTGCGTCCGTCTGCGGCCAGAGTATCCCAACCAGATCTGGGCCTACGACTTCGTCCACGACCGGACCTATGACGGCCGGGCCTTCCGGACACTGAACCTGATCGACGAGTTTACCCGGGAGTGCCTGACGATCCGGGTCGAACGGAAGCTCAGCTCGATCGACGTGATCGACGTGCTCACCGACCTGTTCATCTTGCGCGGGCCACCGGCCTTCATCCGGTCCGACAACGGTCCTGAATGCGTTGCCGAAGCTGTCAGAAACTGGATCACTGCTGTCGGCGCCCAGACCGCCTACATCGAACCCGGGTCACCTTGGGAAAACGGCTACTGCGAGAGCTTCAATGCGCGCTTCCGGGACGAGTTGCTCAATGGCGAGATCTTCTACACGCTAAAGGAGGCCCAGACCGTGATCGAACAATGGCGCAGGCACTACAACACGATGCGGCCGCACAGTGCGCTCGGATACCGACCACCTGCACCGGAGGCCATCGTCCCGTTAGACCACAGACCCACAATCCACTAACAATCAAACTGGACCAGTCAGTGGGGGCTGATCAGTCACGCGATTATCCAGGACGATGTTCTTGTCGTCCTCGATGCGACGCGGGATCCTCGTTTCAGCGACAATCCATTCGTCATCGGAGAACAGTCCATTCGCTTTTATGCCGGTGCGCCTCTGATCACGCCGGAAGGCTTTCGGATAGGAACACTCTGCGTCATCGACCGTGTGCCGCGCTACCGGTTCGACGAAGCCGACCGTCAGACGTTGGTCGATCTCTCGCGAATGGTGGTCGACGAGATGGAATTGCGGCGACGAGCCGCCGACCGTATAGACACACTATCGCAACTGGCCGGCAGCGCCGAAAGGACCAAGCAGCAGTTCCTCGCGATGATCAACCATGAGCTGCGTACCCCATTGAACGCCATCATGGGCAATGCCGAACTTTTGCAATCGGGTTTGTTCGGTTCCCTCGGCGAACGCAACACGGCTGCTGCAGCAGACATCGTCACCGCCGGCGGTCATCTCGCGAGCCTCATCGAGCGCATCCTGACGGTGAGCCGCATAGAAAATGGCGAGCTCGGGCTTGTGCTGAGTGTCGAGAAACTCGGCAGCTTAATCGAACGGGCACTGAACGTCTTGCGTGCAAGCGCAGAGCGCAAGGGTATTGGGGTCGAGGTTGTCGTCGATGAGAGCTTGCCGCATTTCCATGTCGATGCTGAGCAAATGATCCAGATCTTGATTCAGTTGATCGACAACGCGATCAAGTTCTCGGACGAAGCGACGACGGTCGTGATCGAGGCGTCACGATGCGAGGATGGGAGCGCCTGCATCGAGATCTGCGATAGAGGAGCCGGCATGGACCCGGTCGAACTTGATGCCGCGCTCGCATGGTTCGATCAGGCTGACGCGCGGCTAGAACGAATCCATGAAGGAACTGGGCTTGGCGTCCCACTCGCCAAGCGTCTCGTCGAGCTTCACGGAGGAAGCCTCAACATGGAAAGCCGAAAAGGCGATGGGACGAAGGCGCGGCTCATGCTGCCGCAAACGCTCGGCGACGGCGCGCGGGTCGCTAAACAAGCGCGATAAATGCTCGGTTTTCCGATCGACCAATTCGATCCGAGCGAGTGATCAGCCCCGTCGATTTATCCAGTGTCCAGGAGCGGTTACTGCCGTTCGCGGGATGATTCGCTTGTTATCGGTTCGGCCAACGCGGCGTCGGGCATGCTTGCTTAGAGATGGGGAAAGTAAATCACCCAGACATCGTTGACCTTCTGTCGGAAAACTGGAGTAGTCAGCGGGGACTGATCGAGCACGCTTTCGTACAACGCGCCCGGCTTGCGGGTTGCACTGCTGTCCACCACGTTGCGGCAGGAATGAACTCAACCGCCGAAAGCGCCCGCTAGTTGCGTATCTTAGATCAGGCTCTCCCGATAGGCCTGGGGCACCGATGACGACGGTCTCGACGCAACATGACGCAACACATTGTGACATTCGCGATGGCGGTAACGGGAACGCTGCTGTTGGTTCGTGTCGTGGTCTGGCTTGCGCTGTGGTTGCCTGAGGCGACCGCTTCGCGTCTCGACAGTGTGATGTCATCGCCAGTCGGACGCCCAGCCCGAAGCTTGCTAGTTTAGTTGCACCATCGAGCCCTACGAGTTCGGATATTCTTGTTGAAGCGTTTGAGCCCTGAACGTTTTTTTGGTTTACCTCTGACGCTGCTCATATTTGGCGCGTTCTACATCGCCGCCTTGCTCGCCGGCCTAGTTGAAGAAGTTGTCGAAGCCCGTGGCATTCTGCATTTCGACAATATGATCAACGCAGTCTTTGATCCCTGGCGCGGACGTCCCTTGGTGGGTGTGTTTCTTTGGATCACCGCGATCGGTGCCGGGCCAACCCTATCGACCGTCTCGGCGGTGGCAACGGCCAGTTTCTGGTCATTTCGACGCCGGCACCTCATAATCCCCCTTTGGCTCACTTTCCTCGGAGCGGAAGCCACCGTCTGGATCGGTAAATATGCCATCGCGCGGCATCGTTCAGATTCGTTCCTGGCCTTGCACGAGATATCGCCCGATTTCCCTAGCGGGCGTGCGACGGCCGCGATGACGCTCTATGCCTGCTTGGCCTATGCGCTCGCCCGCGACCTCCTTGGCCGGTGTTCCCGCCTCGAGATCGCGTTCTGGGCGGCGGCGTTGATTATCACGATCAACTTCAGCCGACTTTTCCTCTCCGTCCACTACACCACCGATTTCGTGGCCGGGAACCTGGTCCGCGGATTTTGGCTGTTGATCGGGTTTGCGTTGGCGGAATGGAGTCGAAAGCAGCGACCTGTCCTGAGCAGAGCGAAGGCGCAAAATAGCGGTAGTTGATTAAGGCTTCCAGTGTCTTCAGGTTCGGCATTGGCCGTGAGGCCCATGGGCACGCGATTCTTTCGCCTGTACCTTTATACAGTGCGCCGTTGGTGCAGCGCCCATGACCGCAATTGGAATCGAACGCCGCCTGTTCGGCGGATGATGAGAGCCGCGGCTTCGACCAACTCACCGGCGGCGCTTGGTCACTCCGGGTTGAGCGACGCTACCCCGCCTCGACGTCGACCGGCAGGCCCGCCGCCTTCCACTCAGGATAGCCGTCCTCGAGCCGGCGCGCCGTGATCCCTCGCTTGCGCAGTGCGGCGACCGCTTCGAACGACATCACGCAATAGGGCCCGCGGCAGTAGGCGACGACCTCGCGGCCGGGCGGCAGCTCGCGCAGCCGGCGCTTGAGCGCGGCGAGCGGCACACTGACCGCGCCGGGGACATGGCCGGCTGCGTATTCCGCTTCAGGCCGAACGTCGATCAGCGTGACGGTGCCGTCGCGCAAGCGGCGCGACAACTCGCGGCGGGAGATGGGCTCGAGGCCGTCGCGTTCGCGGAAGTAGCCGTCGAGCAGCCGCTGGACCTCGGCAAGGTTGCGTTCCGCCACCTTCCGCAGCGCCGCGAGCAGCGGGATCGCCGCCTCGTCGGCGGGCCGGTAGAGCACGTGCTTGCCATCACGCCGGGCCGTGACCAAGCCGCCGCGCCGCAGGTGCTGGAGGTGCTGGGAGGCGTTGGCGATCGACATCCCGGTCGCGGTGGCGAGCGCGTCGACGCTGCGCTCGCCCTGGGCGACGAGGTCGAGCAGTTCAAGCCGGTTGGGGTGGCCTAGCGCCTTGGCGACCACAGCGAGCTGGGCGAACAGGGCCTCCTTCGGGCCGAGCGCGGAAGCGGAACGGGACTTCGGGTCGGTCATGGCCTTGACAAGATCATTCAGTCAATTATTTAATTGAATAATATAGTAAGCGCCGTTTATGCCGTCAAGGCGACCTTGCGCAGGAACCGAGGCCCGCGATGACCGACTTCATCCTGTCCCACGAACCGGTGATCCGGCTCGCCTTCTTCTTCGGCATCCTCGCCGGGATGGCCGGGTGGGAGGCGCTCGCCCCGCGCCGAACCCGCAGCCAGCCGCGCTGGCTGCGCTGGTCGAACAATCTCGGCATCGTCGCGCTGAACTCGCTGCTGCTCCGCATACTGATCCCGACCGCCGCCGTCGGGCTGGCCCTGATCGCCGAGCAGCGCGGCTGGGGGCTGCTCAACATCGCCGCCCTGCCGGGGTGGGCCGCCATCCTCGTCTCGGTGCTGGCGCTGGACCTCGCGATCTATCTCCAACACGTGATGTTCCACGCCGTGCCCGCCCTTTGGCGGCTGCACCGGATGCACCATGCCGACCTCGACTTCGACGTGACCACCGGCGCGCGCTTCCACCCGGTCGAGATCCTGCTGTCGATGGGCATCAAGATGGGGGTGGTCCTGGCCCTGGGCCCGCCGGCGGTGGCGGTGGTGATCTTCGAGGTGCTGCTCAACGCGACGTCGATGTTCAACCACGCCAACGCGCGGCTGCCGCTCGGCCTCGACCGGGTGTTGCGCCTGGTCGTGGTGACGCCCGACATGCACCGGGTCCACCACTCGATCCTGCCGCACGAGACCAACAGCAACTTCGGCTTCAACCAGCCCTGGTGGGACCGGCTCTTCGGCACCTACCGCGCCCAGCCGGAGGCGGGGCACGACGGCATGACCATCGGCATCGAGCAGTTCCGCACGCCGCGCGACCAGTGGCTCGACCGGATGCTGATCCAGCCGGCGCGCGGCCCGGCGA
>CAMYMQ010000324.1 GCA_947259335.1 uncultured Alphaproteobacteria bacterium
CATCCGGCGAAGGGCGTGCGGCGTAGGCGGGTGGCGCTGCTGGCCGGCTGCGCCCAGCAGGCGCTGGCGCCCGAGATCAACGCGGCCACCATCCGCCTGCTGACCCGGCTCGGCTGCGAGGTGGTGGTGCCGGCGCAAGCGGGTTGCTGCGGAGCCCTGGTCCATCATCTGGGCCGGACGGAGGACTCGCACGCGGACGCGCGCCGCAACATCGACGCCTGGATCGCCGAGGCGGACGGGCAGGGTCTCGACGCCATCGTGATCAACGCGTCCGGCTGCGGCACGACGGTCAAGGATTACGGCTTCATGCTGCGCACCGATCCCGTCTATGCCGAGCCGGCGGCGCGGATCTCGGCGCTGGCCCGCGACGTGACCGAACTGGTCGCCGACCTGGATCTGGCCGGGGCCGCCGCGCCGGAGCCGCTGGCGGTCACCTATCAATCCGCCTGCTCCATGCAGCACGGCCAGAATATCACGACCTTGCCGAAGCAACTGCTCGAACGGGCAGGATTCGCCGTGCGCACGCCGGCCGAGGCGCACCTGTGCTGCGGGTCGGCGGGCACCTACAACATCCTCCAGCCAGAGCTTGCGGCCCGTCTGCGCGACCGCAAGCTGGCCGCGATCGCGCGCACCGCGCCGGACGTCGTCGCCAGCGGCAACATCGGCTGCATGACCCAGCTCGGCGCGGCGACGGACACGCCTTTTGTCCATACGATCGAGCTGCTCGACTGGGCGACAGGCGGTCCGCGGCCGGCGGCGCTCGATGCCGCGCGTCCGGGCCGGCACGACAGATAGACAGGACTGTATCGGCAGGGCGGTCTGTCAGCTGACAGTTCGAAAAACCGCCATAGAACCGTATGCCTAGCGCCACGCCGACAGCGGCCATAACCGAGTCGGCCTGGCGCGAGATTCCGCTGGATGACAGCCCGGTCGGCCTGATAGGGTCCCGCCGGTTCGCGCACGGATTCCGGCGCAGACGCCGGCCGCGGCCGGGATGGTCACGGATGCGGCTTCAGGCCCCCAGACCGTGTCGCCGACGCGTGCCGGACGGGCCGTTCCGGGGAATTTTCCCCGTTGTCCACAGGCCAAGCGGTCCACAGGCACGGATCGACCCGCCGACCGTTTTCATCAATAAAAGCAAATGGTTGTTGCGAAAGTGCGCACTGTGTACACGGGACACGGCGGCTTTTCCCGGCACAGTGCCGATCTTTGTCCCCGGTGGCGCCGCGAAGCCGGGTGCCTGCACCTTTTCGTTGGGCGACCGTGAGCCCCGGTATTAGTCTTCGGCGATGACCGCACCGTCCCCCACCGACCGAGCCGCTTCCGGGGCCGCCTCCCGCGCCCCGCTGATCTGGATGATGGTCGGCGGCGGCCTGATCATGTTTCTCGCCCTCGGCACCCGGCAGAGCTTCGGCCTGTTCCAGCTGCCGATGCTCACCGACAAGGGCTGGGGCCGCGAGGTCTTCTCGATCGCGATCGCGCTCCAGAACCTGGTCTGGGGCGTGGCCCAGCCCTTCGCCGGGATGCTGGCCGACCGCTGGGGCGCGGCGCGCACGGCGGCGGGCGGGTCGCTGCTCTATGCCCTCGGCCTCTACCTTATGGCGACGCCGGAGACGCCCTGGATGCTCCATGTCGGCGGCGGCCTCGTGGTCGGCATGGCGCTGGCCGCGACCAGCTTCGCCGTGGTCCTGGGAGCCATCGGCCGCGCCGCGCCGCCGGAGCGGCAGGGCATGGCGATGGGCATCGCCGGCGCCATCGGCTCGCTTGGCCAGTTCCTGCTGATCCCGGGCAATTCCGCGCTGATAACCGCGTTCGGCTGGAGCAACGCGCTGATGGTCGGCGCCGCGGCCATGGTGCTGATGCTGATGCTGACGCCGTCGATCCGCGCGCCGGTGACCCCCGGCCCCGCGCTCGAGCCGCCGCCCCAGCGGCTGCGGGCGGCGATCGGGGAGGCGATGGGCCACTCGGGCTACTGGCTGCTGATCGCGGGCTTCTTCGTCTGCGGGTTCCAGATCACCTTCGTGGCGACCCACGTGGTCGCCTATGTCTCCGATACCGGCCTGTCCATTGCGGTGGCGAGCGGGACGCTCACCCTGATCGGCTTCGGCAACATCTTCGGCGCCTATGTGTGGAGCGCGCTGGGCGACCGCTTCCGCCGCAAATACCTGCTCAGCATCATGTACCTGGCGCGGGGCCTGCTGATCGTCGGGCTGCTCGTGCTGCCGGTCGCGCCCTGGGTGGCGCTCGGCTTCGGGCTGATCATGGGCATCCTGTGGCTCGGCACCGTGCCGCTGACCACCAGCCTGGTCGGCCAGATCTTCGGCACCCGCTTCATGACCACCCTGTTCGGATTCGTCTTTTTCGCCCACCAGATCGGCGCCGCGCTGGGCGTCTGGCTGGGGGGCTATCTCTACGACCGAACCGGCTCCTATGACGTCGTGTGGTCGATCGCGGCGGGGCTCGGATTCCTCGCCGCGCTGCTGCACTGGCCCATCGCCGACCGCCCGGTTGCGCGGCTGGCGGACGTGGCACGCTGACGAAGACGTGAGTGCCCGTGTGTTGCGCGCAACGGGTTCCAGACCACAATTGAGGGCAGATGGCCGGTGGAATCCCGGCATCTACCCGGTTTCGCACCCCGTGCCGGGAATTGGATGAGTCGTTGTCGATGAAGGATACGCCATGTTGATCAAACGCAAGCGCGGTTGGGAGCTTCCCGAGAGCGCGGCCACCCCCGAAGCGATCTATCTCAAGCGGCGGACGCTGATCAAGGGACTGGCAGCGGGACCCATTCTTCTGGGCGCCCCGGCCTGGCTGGCGGGCGCCGCCGAGGCCGCCGAGGCGGATCCGAGCGCGGGCCTGTATCCGTTTCCGAAGAACGACAAGTTCACCGCCGGCCCCGGCCGCAAGCTGACCCCGGAGAAGATCGCCACCACCTACAACAATTTCTACGAGTTCGGGTCCCACAAGCAGATCTCGCAGCGCGCGCAGGCGCTCAAGACCCGGCCCTGGACGGTGACCATCGACGGCATGGTCGAGAAGCCGTTCCAGATCGATATCGACTCGCTGATCAAGAAGATGCCCCACGAGGAGCGCATCTACCGCCACCGCTGCGTCGAGGCGTGGTCGATGGTGGTGCCCTGGTCCGGTTTCCCGCTGAAGGCGCTGGTCGACCTGGCCAAGCCGCTCGGATCGGCGAAATACGTCGTGATGAAGACCTTCCAGGACCCCAAGGTCGCGCCCGGTCAGCGCCAGACCTGGTACCCCTGGCCCTATACCGAGGGGCTGACGATGTTCGAGGCGCGCAACGACCTCGCCTTCCTGGTGACGGGGCTCTATGGCAAGCCGGTGCCGGACCAGAACGGCGCGCCGCTGCGTCTCCACACGCCCTGGAAATACGGTTTCAAGCACGGCAAGTCGCTGGTCCGCTTCACCTTCACCGACAAGCGGCCGAAGACCTTCTGGGAGGCCCTGCAGTCGAGCGAGTACGGCTTCTGGGCCAACGTCAATCCGAAGGTGTCGCATCCGCGCTGGAGCCAGGCGACGGAGAAGGACATCGGCACGGGCGAGCGCGTCCCGACCCAGATCTGGAACGGGTATGGCGAGTGGGTGGCCGATATGTACGCCAATCTGAAGGGCGAGAAGCTGTTCATGTAGCGGCGGCCGCCGGCGCCCTTATCTGGCGCGATATCGAGCAGTTTTTGCGACGGCGATAAATAGCTGATCAAAAAATATGCAAAATACGCGCATCTGCGCTCAAGCGATTAGGCTTGAATTTCCATTCGGATGCGTATTGTCTTGACGTACGCCGCCATCTGCCGGGCCGAAGGCAAAAAAAGCCCCGGAAACCAATGGTTTCCGGGGCAAGGAACAGGGAGGCTTCACGTCTGGGAGGACGTGGGATCCGAGGAAGAACCTCAGACCCCCTGAAGTGCCGAAGGTGGGAGACACCCCCGACACCGGGTAGCTGCGGATATTGCACCGCAGCAACGCCCTGTTAATTTGCGCTCATCTGCTCAAATTTCCACCGAACATTCGTCATCTGAGCCATGTGGGGATCACATGGCTCGGGCGGGAACGATGGCGGGTGTTATGCAATAGAGGCAAAGGACGCGGCCGGGGCGTAGAACGGGGCGATTTCCTCGCGGCCCGCGCCCTGCCGATCAGAACCGCGTCTGGGAAATCTTTTCCAGGAGGAAATCGCGGAACGCGCCGACGCGCGCCGATTCGCGCAGGGCCTCCGGATAGACGAAGTAGGCCATGACCTCGGGGCCTTCGAGTTCGGGCAGGACCCGCACCAGGCTCGGCTGGTTCTCGACCATGTAGTCGGGCAGGGAGCCGAGGCCCACGCCGCTCAGCACGGCGCGAAAAACGCCGTAGATGCTGTTGACCCGGAAGACGGGCTTGATTGCCACCCCCGACTCGTCCTGGAGATTGAGCAGCCAGTTCACCGTGCCGAAGGTCGACGGCGGGCCGTCGGTGAAGCTGACCACCCGGTGCTTGTGCAGGTCGGCCTGCTTCTGCGGGATGCCGGCGCGCTTGAGATACTCGCTCGACCCGTAGATATGGCTGTGCACGGTCATCAGCGACCGGCGGATCAGGTCGGGCTGGGTCGGCTCGGCGAGCTGGATCGCCACGTCGGCCTCGCGCATCGTCAGGTCGAGCTCCGAGTCCGACACGATCAGCGTCATCTCGATGTCGGGATAGTGGTCGACGAATTCGCGGATGCGCGGGGTCAGCCAGCTCGCGCCGATGCCGGTCGTCGCCGTGACCCTGAGCGGGCCCTCGGGCTTCTGCCGGCTCTCCGAGATCAGGGTCTCGGTCAGGTTGAGCTTCGCGTTCATGTCCTGCACCGTGCGGAACAGAAGCTCGCCCTGCTCGGTCAGCACCAGCCCGCGGGCGTGGCGGTGGAACAGGGGCGCGTTGAGGCTCTCCTCGAGCGCGCTGATCTGCCGGCTGATCGCCGACTGGCTCAGGCGCAGGCTGTCGCCGGCATGGGTGAAGCTCCCCGCCTGGGCGACCGCATGAAAAATGCGCAGCTTGTCCCAATCGATCATCGCCGTCTCCGTCCTGCCATTTCGAGGGTCGCGTCGTGCTCTGCCGTCATTCGGCGGCCAGCGACGGCTGCGCCTCTCCTTCGGCGAGGTACTTCTCGGCGTCGAGGGCCGCCATGCAGCCCATGCCGGCGGCGGTGACCGCCTGGCGGTAGATCTTGTCGACGACGTCGCCGGCGGCGAACACGCCGGGGATGTCCGTGCGCGTCGAGCCCGGCTCGACCAGCAAATAACCCTCGTCGTCCATCCGGACCTTGCCCCGGAACACGCTGGTCGCCGGGTCGTGGCCGATGGCGATGAAGACGCCGTCGGTCTCGATGTCCCTGGTCGCGCCGGTGGCCGTGTCCGCGAGCCGGACGCCGGTGACGCCGAGCGGGTCCTCGTCGCCGAGGACCGTGTCGAGCTGGCTGTTCCAGACCATCTCGATCTTGGGATTGGCGAACAGCCGGTCCTGCAGGATCTTCTCGGCGCGCAGCGAATCGCGCCGGTGGACGAGGCGGACCTTGTCGGCGTGGTTGGTCAGGTAGATCGCTTCCTCGACGGCGGTGTTGCCGCCGCCGATCACGACGACCTGCTTGCCGCGGTAGAAGAAGCCATCGCAGGTGGCGCAGGCGGATACCCCGAAACCCTTGAACTTCTCCTCGGTGGGCAGCCCAAGCCAGCGCGCCTGGGCGCCGGTCGAGATGATCACCGAGTCGGCGAGATAGATGTCGCCGCCGTCGCCCGTGCAGCGGAAGGGGCGGGTGGTGAAGTCGACGTCGACGATCAGGTCGTGGGTGATGTTGGTTCCGACATGCTCGGCCTGAGCGCGCATCTGCTCCATCAGCCAGGGGCCCTGGATGACCTCGGCGAAGCCCGGATAATTCTCGACGTCCGTCGTGATGGTGAGCTGGCCGCCCGGCTCCATCCCGGTGACGATGCGTGGCGCGAGGTTGGCGCGGGCGGCATAGATGGCGGCGGTGTAGCCGGCCGGTCCCGAACCAATGATGAGCACCCGATCGCGGTAGGTTTCGGCCATCGGGCCTCTCCTTCGAACTCAGTCGTTTTCTTGTTTGTCCTAATTAGAAAACCAAGCGCTGCAAAGCAAGGCATGGACAGTGTTTGCGAACGCCGGCCCCAGGCGCCGAACATCCGGCCTCAGAAGCCGAACATATGGTCAAAACTAAACGCGCCGGCGCCGTTGACCAGCCCATGATAGCCAAATAAGCGGCAACTCGTGTCGCGGACGATCACATAGGCGCCTTTGCCGGCCCGTTTCCGGTCGCCGGCGTCGAACATCTCGCCGTAGCGCCACAGAAGCGATCCGTTGCAGGGAATCTCGACGTGGCGCCGCGCGACTTCCGCGCCGTCGCCGTCGTGGAGGATCAGGTCGGTCGACGAATGGGCCAGCCAGCTCGTCGCCGAGGTGTAGATCAGGTGGCACTGGGTATCGAGCGGCGCGTCGCCCAGGCGCAGGAACAGGCGGGTCGACAGGCCGGGCGGGCCGCCCGTGTAGGACTGGGGCTCGTTCTTGTAGGTCAGCACCGTGTTGAAGATATGCGCGCCGAAGCTGGTCTCGGCGGCGTGGCCGGTGGCCCGGTCCTCGTAGCGGAAGATGGCGTGGAGCCAGCCGTCCGCCTCGCCCCCGTCGGCGAAATCATAGAGCAGTTCGACATGGCCGTAGCCCGAGGGCAGGCCGCCGTTGGCGTTGAGGGTCTCGTCGAGCGCGACCCAGGCCGAATCCGATCGCTTGAGGCAGCCCAGCCGCTCGGTGTGCATCTCGCGCCCGCCGGCGTCATAGATCCTGAGCGCGAGCGGCAGGGTCGTCTGGGCGGTGGACATCGGCGTCGGCAGCAGCGCGCTGCGCATCGTGTCCAGTGGCAGGACCGGCGCGGGCAGGACATAGCCCTTGCCGACCAGGTTGGACAGCTCGGGGATGCGCGGGTCGGGCTTCAGGTCGGTGCGCTCGACGTTGACATGGGCGATCCGACTGCGGCCCGTCTCCCCCGTGATCTCGTAGCGCGGCCGCACGAAATACTTGCCGGCCTGGACCTCGATCTGGTCGGGCCAGCGGAGGCCCGGCATCTGCGCGCCGACATCGAGCGCGAAGGAGCCGAAGGCGGGCACGGCCTCGTCGACCCACACCACCTCCTCGTCGCCCATCCGGTTCAGCCCGACCCCTTTCGCCGGGATCGGACAGGGATGACTGTTCTGAACCCACAGGACGACCCGCTCCCCGGCCCGCGGGGCGGGCAGGCCGGCATAGCGGTCGGCCGGCCAGGCGTTGGCGTCGTGGGTGCACGACAAGACGTCGTCGCCGTCGCCATAGAGATCGAGGGCGTATTTGACGACGTCGTGACCCCTGGCCCCGACCGCGTGCAGGAAGAGCTGCCCGGCGAAGTCGGGCAGGCCGAAACGCGCGCGCACGGCCGCGCTGTCGATCGCGATCGAGCCGGTATTCCGGGGCGCGGGCTCGTCCCACCGCGCGATCACCGCGCCCGCCCCGTCGAACAGCCAGGCGTGCAGGGTGACCTGGTCGGCGCCGTAGCGCGCCCAGTAATTGGCGGTCGACAGCCGGGTGTGCAAGCCGCCGCCGTCGCGGAAGAAGGCGAAGTTGGTCGCGAAGTTGATCGGGTCGAGATAGCGCGCCGGGTTGGTGAGCAGGCTATCGGGCAGCCGCATCGCGTCGAGCGTGATCAGCTCGGCGCCCTCGGGCATCAGGTGAGCGATGTGGCTCGCCGGCCGCTCGGCGTCGAAGGCGACCAGGAACACCAGCTTCGCGCCCGACGCCGCCAGTTCGGTCACCGGCTGCGCCGCCTTGCCGAGCACGGGCGTTCCGACATCCTCGATCTTCTGGACGAACACGCCGGCGAGATCGATGTCGTCGAGCGGGTGGATCTCGGCGAAGCTGGCCGCGAATCCGTTGGGGTCGTAAAGCGCGACCGGCCCCGCGGCCGCCAGGTGCGCGATCAGCGAGGCGGCCGGCGCCGCCGCCGCCGGATGGCCGATCGCCTTGAAGAAGGCGGTGCCGCCGGTGGTGTTGCTGAAGGTCTCGATGTCGAGCGCCATGCGCCGCCGCTGTCCCCGTGTTCCGGAAATTCCCCGTGCCGGCGGAAAGGGTTATACCGCGTCGCCGAGCGGTGCAAGGCGGGTTTGCCCCGGCGTCAGGCGCCGACCGGCTGGCCGGGAAAGGCGAGTTCCCGGCGGGCCCGCCACTCGGGCGCGACATAGTTGACGATCAGCGACCGGCGGATGCCGGGGATCGGCCGCCGCTCGAGGCCGTGCCAGGTGTCGCCGGCCGGGATGAAGATCAGCCCGGCGTTGTGGGCGAAGGGCGCGGTGCCGGCGTGCGCGCCGTCGGCGTCGTAGAGATCGGTGCCCAGAGGGGCGGCCCAGTCCTCCTTCGACAGATAGACCAGCAGGGTGAAGCGCTTGACCGCGATGTCGGTGTGCGGCTCCAGCCAGAAACCGTCGCGGTCCATCGTGTATTCGATGCGAAGGCTGGTTCCGCCCAGGTCGACGCCGCACAGGGCCTCGATCGCGGCGACCGTCCCGGGTGCCTGGAAGCCCCGGGCGACCGCGGCGCAGACGGGATGGCACGCCTGGACGGCGGCGTCGAAATAGACCCGGTCGGCGTTGTTCTCCTCGCGCCGGCCCGCGTCGAAGCGCATCGCCCGTGCCGGCTCGAAGGGCAGGGCCAGGAGCGCTTCGGCGGCGGCCGGCGGCAGCACCCGGCCGAGCAGCCAGTGGGTGAAGGGTGCGTCCCGCCGCTCGGCCCGGCCCAGCGCCTCGTGCAAG
>CAMYMQ010000325.1 GCA_947259335.1 uncultured Alphaproteobacteria bacterium
AACCGGTCCTGGATCGGCCCGGCGATCGCCTGGGCTTCGCGCAGGAGGGCCGCGCCGTCCTCGGTGATGTAGAGTTCCTTGGTGCGCCGGTCGCGCGCGCTGTCCCGCCGCGCGACCAGGCCGCGCCGCTCCAGGTGCTCGACCACCGTACCCGCGGTCGAGCGGTCGAAGGCGATGACGCGCGCCAGCCCGCGCTGGTCGATCCCCGGATGGGCGCGGACCGCCATCAGCCCCGCATACTGGACCGGGGTCAGGGCGAGCCCCCCCCAGCAGTCCTGGCACAGCGAGACGACGATCTGGTGGAGCCGGCGGACCATGTGGCCCGGCGTGTCGTAGAGGTCGAAGGGCCTGTCCCGGTCGATGCCCGCGCGCAGGCGGTCCTCCGCCGCCGGCCCGGCGTGCTCGCCGGTCTTCCCTGAGGTCCGCCGATTGGCTTGTCGCGTCGTCATGGGTCCGAATGTGCAGATAAGCGGATTGACTATATAGACAGAATACTGTCGAATTTAACGCGGCGCCAGCGATATGGCGCCGAACGGGACACCAGCGGAGCCGTGGCCGTGAGCGACTTCACATCCGACTATCCGACCATCCTCGGCGCGCGCATCCATGTCCGCCGCGCCGGCGAGGGGCCGCCGCTCGTGTTCCTGCATGGCGCCGGAGGGGTGCCGGTCTGGCTGCGCTTCTATGCGAAGCTGGCGGAGCACTTCGAGGTGATCGTGCCCGACCATCCGGGCTTCGGCGAGTCGGACACGCCCCCGTGGCTGCGCGAGATCGGCGACGCGGCGATGTTCTATCTCGACTTCCTGGAGGCGCTGGACCTGCCGCCGGTGGACGTGGTCGGTGCGTCCCTGGGCGGGTGGATCGCCGCCGAGGCGGCGGTGCGGCGGCCCGACGGTTTCCGGACGCTGAGCCTGATCGCGCCGGCGGGCCTGCGGGTCAAGGACGTGCCGTCGGGCGACAGCTTCATCTGGTCGCCCGAGGAATATGCCCGCAACCTGTTCCACGACCCGGCCCTCGCGCAGAAGATGCTCGACGCGCCGGTGACGCCGGAACTCGAAGACCTCCAGATCAAGAACCGCTTCGCGACCGCCCGCCTGGCCTGGGAGCCGCGCTTCTACAACCCCGCGCTCGAGCGGTGGCTGCACCGGATCAAGACGCCGACCCTGCTGGTCTGGGGCGACGACGACAAGGTCATGCCACCCGCCTATGCCGGAGCGTGGCAGGCGGCGCTGCCCGACGCGCGCCTGGTCACGATCGAGCGGTCGGGGCACCTGCCCCAGGTCGAGCATCCCGACCGGGTGGCGGCCGAGATCCGGTCCTTCGCCGAAGGAGCGCGGCCATGAAGTTCCATGCCTTCCACCTGATGCCCTACCGCCATGTCGACATGGAGGAGGCGTCGAAATACCGGTCCTTCTGGTCGGTGCTGCCCAACCGGCTTTACGATCCGGAACTGGGATCCGACCTCTACGCCGAATATGTCGACCAGCTCGTGCTCGCCGCCGAGCTCGGCTTCGACGGGGTGTGCGTGAACGAGCACCACCAGTCGGCCTATGGGCTGATGCCCGCGCCCAACCTGATCGCCAGCATCCTGCTCGACCGCACGCGCGGCTCCGACGTCAAGGTCCCGATCATCGGCCGGGCGCTGCCGCTGGTGAACAATCCGCTGTCGATCGCCGAAGAGTTCGCGATGCTCGACAATCTGTCGAAGGGGCGGGTCATCACCGGCTTCGTGCGCGGCATCGGCTCGGAGTATCATGCCTCGGGGGTCAACCCGATCTACTCCCACGAACGGTTCCACGAGGCCCACGACCTGATCGTGCGCGCCTGGACCGAGGACGGCCCCTTCATGTTCGAGGGCGAGCACTACAATTTCCGCTACGTCAACACCTGGCCGCGGGTCTACCAGAAGCCGCATCCGCCGATCTGGATCCCCTCGCAGGGATCGGCCGAAACGATCGAATGGGCCGCCGATCCGGGCCGCCGCTATCCCTTCATCATCACCTTCAGCCCGGTCGAATCGGTGCTGGGCTTCCACGAGGTCTACAAGCAGCAGGCCCGCGACTACGGCTACGAGGCGTCGGGCAGCCAGCTCGGCTGGGCGGTGCCGGTCTATGTCGCCGAGACCGACGAGATCGCCTGGCGCGAGGCTGCCGCCCATATCGAGGCGCTGTTCAACAACTTCCTCTATATGCCGCCGGAGATGCTGTTTCCGCCGGGCTATACCTCGATCGCCTCGCTCAAGCGCATCCTTCAGACCCGCAAGGGCATGACCATCGTCAAGCAGACGATCGAGGACATCATGGCCAAGGGCACCTTCTTGTGCGGCAGCCCGGCGACGGTCGCCGAAAAGATCGAGGCCGCCCACGCGCGGTCGGGATTCGAGCAGCTCGTCTGCATGATCCAGTTCGGCACCCTGCCGCCGGAGCTGGTCGACAAGAGCCTGCGCCTGTTCGCCGAGGAGGTGATGCCGAAGGTCCGGCATCTGGCGCCGGCCACGGGAAGCTAGCCCTCGGCGCCTCGCGGCGCGACAATGGCGCTGCGATGACCGACCTCATCCTCGCCCACGAACCGGTGATCCGGCTGGCCTTCTTCTTCGGCATCCTCGCCGGGATGGCCGGGTGGGAGGCGCTCGCCCCGCGCCGCGCCCGCAGCCAGCCGCGCTGGCTGCGCTGGTCGAACAATCTCGGCATCGTCGCGCTGAACTCGCTGCTGCTCCGCGTACTGATCCCGACCGCCGCCGTCGGGCTGGCGCTGATCGCCGAGCAGCGCGGCTGGGGGCTGTTCAACATCGTCGCCCTGCCTGGCTGGGCCGCCATCGTCGTTTCGATCCTGGCCCTCGACCTCGCGATCTACCTCCAGCACGTGATGTTCCATGCCGTCCCGGCGCTGTGGCGGCTGCACCGGATGCACCATGCCGACCTCGACTTCGACGTGACCACCGGCGCCCGCTTCCACCCGGTCGAGATCCTGCTGTCGATGGGCCTCAAGATGGGCGTGGTCATGGCCCTGGGCCCGCCGGCGGTGGCGGTGGTGATCTTCGAGGTGCTGCTCAACGCGACCTCGATGTTCAACCACGCCAACGCGCGGCTGCCGCTCGGCCTCGACCGGGTGCTGCGCCTGGTCGTGGTCACCCCCGACATGCACCGGGTCCACCATTCGATCCTGCCCCACGAGACCAACAGCAATTTCGGCTTCAACCAGCCCTGGTGGGACCGGCTGTTCGGCACCTACCGCGCCCAGCCGGAGGCGGGGCACGACGGCATGACCATCGGCATCGAGCAGTTCCGCACGCCGCGCGACCAGTGGCTCGACCGGATGCTGATCCAGCCGGCGCGCGGCCCGGCGA
>CAMYMQ010000326.1 GCA_947259335.1 uncultured Alphaproteobacteria bacterium
CCCGCCAGCGGCCTGCCAGGCCGCGACGTCGGGCGGCCCTTCGCCGGGCGCCGGATAGTAGCGGGTCGGGTGGTGCGACATGCCGCCGGAACCCAGGATCAGGACGCGCCGGTCGAGCCCGGCAACAAAGCGGCCGACGGCCTCGCCCAGAAGCCGGGAGCGCTTGAACGGCACGAAGGGCGGGATGATGCCGTTCACGAAGATCGGGATGACCGGATAGCGGTCGAGTGCACCCAGCAGCCGCTGCATCGGCTGGGTGAAGCCGTGGTCGATGGTCATGGCGTGCGACGCGGCGGTGTCGACCCCGTCGGTGCGGACGGCGTTGACCAATCCGGTGGCGATGTCCGCCGGTACGTTCAGTTTGCCCGGATGTCCGCCAATGTCGTCGACCGCCTCGGCGGCCAGCCCGACGCTGAACGGCGGCACCTGCGAGAGGAACACGCCATTGAAATGGTCGGTGCCGAAGACGACGACCAGTTCGGGATCGAAGGCGGCGATGCGCGCGGCGCGCGCGGCGAAGGCGGCCTCGATCTCGTCGAAGGCGTCGGGCGGCTTGGCGTAGCAAGCCATGATCGGCGAATGGGCGGTGCAGACCAGTTCGACCGTCATCGCGGCGCCTCCGTCGTGCCTGTCTGTCCGGCTCCGAGCGGCAGGACCGGCGCGAAATCCTCGGCGACGAACAGCCGGCGGACGCCGCGCTGCGCGAACAGCCACTGACCGTCGACCCGGCGGTAGACGTCCTCGTAGTCCTGGACGAGCTGCGGCACCGCCGGGTGCGGCGGCGCGCCGTCGGCGGCGAACAGGAGCAGGATACAGGTCCCGTGAGCCCGGTCCGGGCCGTCGACGGTCAGCCGCAGGTTGGTGAAAATGTGTCGGGCCGTGCGCTCGCCGCGCGCCGCCCGGGCGGCATAGGCGTTCCGGATCGCGTCGCGCCCGACGCTGCGGCCGCCGTCCTCGCGGCCGTACCAGCCGTCCTCGGTGAACAGCTCGGCGACGCTCGTGGACTCGCCGTGGTCGATGCGCCAGGCGAATTCCGCAATCAGCGCGTCGATCGCGACCCGGGCTAGCAGACTGTCCGTGCCGGCGGTCATGGCCGTTTCAATCGCCAGTCCGGCAGGGTCTCGCCCCTGACCCGCTCGACCGGATTGGACAGCGTGCCCAGTCCCGAAATGGTCACCTCCACCGGTCCGTCGAGCCGGCTGAGGTCGCCCGTGTGCAGGGGCCGTCCGCCCTTTTTCGAGGCGCGAAAGGCGGTGCCCATCGAGATCACGTCGCCGGCCTCCAGCGTCAGGAAGCGCGAGATGAAGGCGAGCACCTCGGGCACCGTGTAGGTGTAGTAGCGGGTGTTGTCCTCGGTCAGCGTCTCGCCCCCGATCGAGCAGCTGATGTCGAGCGCGTGCGGGTCGGGCACGGCGTCCTTGGTCACCAGCCAGGGGCCGAACGGGCCGAAACCGTCGGTGCCCTTGTAGCGGGCGGTATAGGACAGATGCTGTTCGACCCGCGTGACCTCGTCGGGATTCTCCGGATCGGGATAGAGCGCCCAGTAGTGGACCCGGTCCTGGCTGCGCATGTCGTTGCCAGTCAGGTCGTCGAACACGGCATAGCCGAACACAGCGTCGTCGCCGTCGCGCGGATCGTAGTCCTTGATCGTCTTGCCGACGATCACGGCCAGCTCGGGCTCGGGGTGCAGCCGGCCGTAATGGTCGCGCACGACGATCGGCTCCTTGTGGCCGAGCAGGCAGGTCGCCGGTTTCATGAAGAAGGCGGGGTGGTCGGGCGCGCTGACCTTGCGGGCGTCGGCGGCGGAATTGTTCATCGCCACGCCACAGATCTTGCCCGGCCGCCGCACCGGCGGGTGCCAACGGATATCCTTGACCGGAATGCGCGGGACCGCGCTGGGGTTGGTGCGCGCCAGGTCGAGAACGGTGCGAACCGCGGACAGCGCCGTTTCGCCGCCGCGGATCAGGGAGAGCATGTCGGCGGGCGCCGTTCCGGCGCGGGTCACGGTCAGGGCCTTGGTCAGGTCGATCACATGGCTGTCGTCGATCTCGACGCCGATCCCGTCGACACCGTCATAGGAATAGCTGGCCAGTCGCATGAGCGTCCGATCCTTCCGCAATGCCGGTCCATGCACCGGTATCCAAGCATACCTCGCCCGCGCGCAGCCCGTTTGCGCGGAAGCCGGACATTTCGCATATTGAAACGGCCGACAGAACCGGGTCCGACATGCCGTCCTACGAACCGCTCAAATCCGCCAGCCGCGTGCTCGAGGTCCTGGTCGCGCTCAACCGGGCGCCGGTCACCTCGGTCCGGGACCTCCACGCGGGCACGGCGATCCCGAAACCGACCCTGGTCCGTATTCTCGAAACCCTGATCGAGGCCGGCTTCGTCGCGCGCGACACCAACCGCGGCGGCTATCAGGTCACCTCGGCGGTCACCAGCCTGAGCGCGGGCTTCCATGGCGAGCCGATGGTGGTCGAGGTCGCCGCCCCGCTGGCGCGTGGGCTGACCGCCGACATCCTGTGGCCGGTGGCGATCGCGACCCTCGACGTCGACGCCATGGTGGTGCGCTACAGCACCATCCCGGACAGCCCCCTGGCCCATGTCCACACCACCCTCAACAAGCGCCTGTCGCTGGTCGCCCGCGCCCATGGCCGCGCCTATCTCGCCTTCTGCCCGCCGGACGAGCGGCGGATCCTGCTCGGCATGGCCGCCCGGTCGCCCGGCGCCGAGGACCAGGCGGCACGCTCGCCCAAGGCGATCGGAGAGGTGCTGCGCGAGGTCCGGGCCAACGGCTACGCCGTTCGCGACCCGGCGATTGACCCCAGGACGAGCACGATGGCCGTGCCGGTGATGCAGGGCGACCGGGTGGTCGCCACCGCCGGCGCGACCTTCTTCACCCGGGCGCTGTCCCACGCGGACGCCGTGCGCGATCTTGCCCCGCGCCTGCGCGACCTGGCCCGGACCTCCGCCGATCGGCTGGCCGGTGCGGCCCCCTGACGGGTGCCGCACCGGTAGGATCAGAGCCAGCCGACAAGCGCCAGCGCCATGATGGCCTGACCGACGAAGGCGGCCGCGAAGGCGAGGGTGCGCAGCACCGGGATGCCGACGGCGTAGATCAGGAAATGCGCCATCCGCGCCCAGAAATAGAGTTGGACCGCGAAGACCGTCAGGTCGCTGGTGACCTTGGCCGCGTTGGCGACCAGCACCAGCACCGCCATCACCGCCAGATTCTCGATCGCATTGGCATGGGCCTTCATCATCCGCTGGGCCCAGGCCGACTGCGGCTTGTCGTTCGGCGACGGATTGCCCATCGCCGGCAGCAGGCCGCGCACGGCCGTGCGGTCAAGGATGTAGGGAACCCAGAACAGGCCGGTGAAAATGGCTGTCAGAGCAAGCCAGAACAGTTCGGTGGTCATGTCGTATCCCCCTGTGGTGACGGCCTGGGAAGCGGGCCGTCCGCGGGGATTATAGCCGACGGGAAATCATGTGTGGATACACGGGAGGGGCGTCGGCGGGCTCCCACCGGCCCGTCGGGAGGTCGCTAGTCGGGAGGTCTCTAGTCGGACCGGGGCTGCCGGCGCGGCCGATCCCGGCGCCGGAACCGGCGCTCGAACACCGCCTTGTAGAAGGCCTTGCGCTGGGCCGGGGTCAGCTTTTCGCCGATCTCGCGAATGGCCCGATGGATGGCCATCTGGGCCTCGCCCCGGGCATCGTGGATGCGTTGCAGCGCGGCCTGCACAGCGGCCGGATCGCCGTCCGCCGTGTCCAGGGTGGCGCGGAACGCCCGGTGCGCCGCGCGGATCGCCAGCAGCTTTTCGCGAATTTCGGGCAG
>CAMYMQ010000327.1 GCA_947259335.1 uncultured Alphaproteobacteria bacterium
CGGGTCTCGTCGCACAGGAGGACATGCCGGTCCGCCGGCCAGCCGGAGAGCAGCCGGTCGAGCGGCTGTCGGTGCCCGAGATCCGGCCGCCGCTGCCGCTCGACCGGCTGCTCGCCGGCTGGCCGGCGGACCGGCATGTCCTCCTGTGCGACGAGACCCGCGCCGGTCCGCCCGTCTACCGGGCCCTCTCCGAAACCGCCGCCCCGGCGTCGGCGCCCTGGGCGATCTTCGTCGGACCGGAAGGGGGCTATGCTCCGGAGGAGCTTGACGCGATCCGCAAACTTCCCATTGTTACCCCCGCGTCGCTCGGCCCCCGCATCTTGCGGGCCGAAACGGCGGCTATAGCCGCGCTGGCATGCTGGCAAGCTTCGCTCGGCGACTGGGGAGTGCCATCGTGACCCGGCCAGCTTCATCCACCCGCCCATCGATCGACGCGTCACCGCATGTCCATTCCGTCGGCTGAGAACAACGAACCCGTCAGCGGCAAGGCGCAGCTCGTCGCCTATCTCGAGGCGGGCAACAAGCCCGCCGCCGACTGGCGCATCGGCACCGAGCACGAGAAATTCGCGTTCGCCTGGTCCGACTACCGGCCGCTGCCCTACGAGGGCGAGACCGGCATTCGCGCGCTGCTCGAAGGGCTCGCCGGGTTCGGCTGGGAACCGCTGCGCGAAGGGGAGACCCTGATCGGCCTGCGCAAGGACGGGGCCTCGGTGAGCCTGGAGCCGGGCGGCCAGCTCGAGTTGTCCGGCGCGCCGCTGGAAACGATCCACCAGACCTGCGACGAGGTTCACACCCATCTGGCCGAGGCGCGCCAGGTGACCGACCGGCTCGGGGCCGGCCTGCTCGGGCTCGGCTTCAATCCCAAGTGGCGCCGCGAGGACATCCCCTGGATGCCCAAGGGCCGCTACAAGATCATGCGCGAGTACATGCCCAAGAAGGGCACGCTCGGCCTCGACATGATGCTCAGAACCTGCACCGTGCAGGTCAATCTCGACTTCGCCAGCGAAGCCGACATGGTCAAGAAGTTCCGGGTGGGGCTGGCGCTCCAGCCGATCGCGACGGCGTTGTTCGCCAATTCGCCCTTCACCGAGGGCAAGCCCAACGGCTTCCGCAGCTTCCGCGCCCGGATCTGGTCGAACACCGACCCCGACCGGTCGGGCATGCTGCCCTTCGTCTTCGAGGACGGCATGGGCTTCGAGCGGTGGGTCGACTACGTGCTCGATGTGCCGATGTATTTCGTCTACCGCAACGGCACCTATATCGACGCCTCGGGCCAGTCGTTCCGCGACTTCATGGACGGCAGGCTGCCGGCCCTGCCCGGCGAGAAGCCGACCATGAGCGACTGGGCCGATCACCTGACCACGGTATTCCCGGAGGTCCGGCTCAAGACCTTCCTGGAGATGCGCGGCGCCGACGGCGGTCCGTGGCGGAGCCTGTGCGCGCTGCCCGCCTTCTGGGTCGGCCTGCTCTATGACACCACCGCGCTCGACGCCGCCTGGGACCTGGTCAAGGACTGGACCGGCGAGGAGCGCGAGGCTCTGCGTGTCGCGGTCGCGACCCAGGGCCTTCAGGCGCCGTTCCGCGACGGCACGGTGCAGGCGGTTGCCCTGCGCGCGGTCGAGATCGCCCGCGCCGGCCTGGCCGCCCGCAAGCGGCTCGACCGCACCGGCAACGACGAGACCGGCTTCGTCAACGTGCTGCAGGAGCGGGCATTGAAGGGCCTGACCCCGGCCGACTACCTGCTCGACGACTATGCCAACAAGTGGAACGGCGACATCGACCGGCTGTTCCACGACTGCGCCTACTGACCCGACGCCGCGGTTCCCCGATCCGCTCGTCCCGGTGCGGGAACCAATGAGGGCGCGGGATCGACGGAACGCAGGGGCCTGCGCCGTTCACTCTCGGCGGGTCCTGCCCGAAGGCCGGCCGGTTTGGGTGCTCGCCGGCCCGCAATCCGGTATCCTGCCGACGATCACTTGGGACAGGAGCGGCGCGATGGCTTGGTCGATGAACCGTACACGGGCGGCCGAGGCCGATGTCTGAACAGACCCCCATCATCGTGCCGGGTTCGGCCAAGGCCCGGCGGACCTGGCGGCTCACCGCCGCGCTGATCGGGACCTTCGGCTCGCTGATGGTGTTCGGCATGCTCGTCGTGCTGGGCGTCAGCCTGTGGGTCTCGATCCTCAACACGTCGACGCTGCTCCGCGACAAGGCCGACTCGATCATCGACATGCTCGAAGTGCAGCTCGCCGAGCATCTGGCGCCGGCGCCGGACGCCTTGACCTTCCTGGCGGCGCAGGTCGAGGCCGGGACGGTCGACCCGGAGGATCCGGCGGCGGTCCGGTCGACCTTCGTGGGCGTGCTCGGGGCGGCGCCGCAGCTGATGGGCATCGGCATGGTCCGGCCCGACTATTCCGGGCTGTTCGTCGGGCGCACGCCGCTCGGCCTGCGCTTCGGCACGCCGGATTTCCGGAACGATCCGCTGGTGCGCGGGGCCATCCCGCAACTCGGCAAGGCGACGACGCCGCAGTGGTCGGCGCCGGTATGGCGGGATCTCTTCGTCGACACCCTGCTGGTCGCCAGCATGCCGATGCGCAAGTCGGGCACGCTGATCGGCGGCATGGTCACGCTGGTCCGCGTCCGCGACCTCTCCGACTATCTCAACACGATCGGCGACCGCACCGGGGCGGTGCCCTTCATCCTCTACGGCACCGACCGGGTCCTGGCGCACCGCAACCTGCTGGCCGGCTTCAAGGGCTCGTCCAAGACGCCGCTGCCGGCCCTGAACCAGATCGGCGACCCGGTGATCGCCCACATGTGGGATGCCTCGGTGCGGGACACGCCCATGCTGCCGGCGCGGTTGCCGGTGAAGAACCATGTGGTTGAGATCAACGGCGTCGACCATCTCGTCTTCTACAAGGAAGTCACGGGCTTCGGTCCCAAGCCCTGGATCGTCGGCGTCCATGTCGAGGCGCGCGTGTTCGGCGACAGCCTGATCCGCCTCGCCGTCGGCGCCGGCGTCGGACTGTTGACGGTGATCCTGTCGGTGATCCTGGCGCTGTGGATCGGGCGGCGGATCGCCAGCCCGGTGCGCCGCCTCGCCGACGCCGCCCATCTGGTCGGCACCTTCCAGCTCGACGACGTGGCCCCGCTGCCGCGCAGCGGCATCCGCGAGATCAACGACCAGTCGACCGCCTTCAACTCGATGGTCAGCGGGCTGCGCTGGTTCGGCACCTACGTGCCCAAGGGGCTGGTCCGCCAGCTGCTCCAGTCCGGCGACGCCTCGGCGATCGAATCGGACAACCGCAATCTCACCGTCATGTTCACCGACATCGTCGGCTTCTCGAGCTTTTCCGAGGACCGGCCCGCGGCGGAAGTGGCGGAGTTCCTCAACGAGCATTTCGCCATCGTCGCGGGCTGCATCGAGGCCGAGGGCGGGACGGTCGACAAGTTCATCGGCGACAGCGTCATGGCCTTCTGGGGCGCGCCCGACAAGCAGAAGGACCGCGCAGTGCGGGCCTGCCGCGCCGCGCTCGCCATCCGCGCC
>CAMYMQ010000328.1 GCA_947259335.1 uncultured Alphaproteobacteria bacterium
CCGGGCAGGCGCACGCGCGGAGTGCCGTCGAGCGCGGTCGCCACCCTGCGGGCCGGCCATAAGGCGGTCGCTCGCACCCGCGATGGCGGCGAACGGGAAATCGGTGCGCCTCTTTTTGGGCGCCATTATTGGATTGTCTAGAATATCAGGCAATCACTCTATTCTATTGAAATCAATACATAATATCTTGAGATATTTCTTGTCGTCAGCGCGGACGGTGCCCGGTCCGACGCGGGAATGCCAAGGGGCGCGCGATGGGCTCCAACCCCAGCCAAGTCGCGGCACCCCGGGAGATCAGGCGCTACTAAACGCCGAAGGATCCGAATACCCGCCCGTCAGTCTGCGCCGGCCCGTCGGGAAGCCCCTCCGCGGGCCGACGTCCGGTGTTGGTGATGCGGAACGACCCTGTGGTTAACGCTCCCGCGGGCGGCCGGTTAACCCTGAATTCGACTGCTTCCGGAGGCACGGTCCTGGACCGACACCGTGCCGAGGAGGCGGCCCGTGCCGGATCCCGCGCGGCCTGCGGCAGGCGTGGCGGGCGATCGTTAATATTCTCGATTGCGACGCGCGGCTATCGTTAACGCTGGCGCTGTTTGGCCGGCTTCTTGGTTAACCCCACAAGCCGTAGCTGAAATACGCATACGTATAGGCGAGACTCTAACCCTTTATAATACAGAGATTTAATTGATTAACGCTTGGGCGCTCCGGTACGGAACGCATGGTTAACAGGGGCTGCAGTCGACCGCGCCACGCCGATCTGGTCGGCCATGTCCCCCAGGCACCCATAGGCGGCTGCAGCTTCTGGTAAACGCCGGCGCCGAACCCATGGTTAAGAACATCGCCCAAACTGTGTCCCGGCGTTAACCATCCCGCGACAGACCGATCCCGCCAATCGTTAACGCGCGAACGGACAGCGTTAACCATTCAGGCCGTCGAGGGCAGACGCATGCAGCCTCGATCGAATGGTTAACGCCCCGGCGGTACGTCGGCCCGAGCGTTAACCATCGCAATCGATTGCCCGCGAGAGGGCCGGTCAGGCCGCCACGGGCAGGATGGCGCCGTCATCGGTGCGGGTCTGCTCGCGATAGAGGCCGAGCGTCCGCAGAACCGGCTCGTCGGTCACCGAATAGAGCACCGCATCGCCGTCTTTCCGGGCGTTTGCGTGGGCGTGCCATTTCCAGGTCGGCACCACGAAAACGTCGTTCCGGCCCCATTCCAGCCGTTCACCGTCGACCTCGGTCCAGCCCTCGCCTTCAAGCACGACGTAGATGGTGCTCGACATGTGCCGGTGGGTCCGGGTCTGCTCGCCCGGGCGCAGCATCTGGGCCCGGAAGGACATGGTCGGCATCACCGGGTTGCCATTCGTGGGATCGCAGTACTCCATGATGATCCCGTCATACGGACTGCCCTCATAATCCCGCATCTTATCAAAGGCTTCGCGCATGGCCTTCCAGCGATAGACGAGCATCGGCGAATGGTTGCCGGAGCCCCGCTGGCGGTCGACGAACAGGGGCTTCATGCCGCCGTTGGCGTAGAGCCGGTTCGAATGATCCTCCGGTTCGCTGATCGTCTGGTACTGGGTCGGCACCGGGTCGCCCGAATTGGAGCGCGGGTCGGCCTCGGAATAATCGAACTCGAACATGGTCGCATTCAGCCCCTCGACCAGCGGCACGTCGAGGATATCGACCCAGATCAGCTCGTCCGGACCCTCGTTGCCGTGGTCGTGCCAGGTGCCGTTGGGCGTGATCACCAGATCTCCGCGCTCGAGCCGGCATTTCTCGCCCTCGATCACGGTGTAGCCACCCTTGCCCTCGAGCACGAAGCGGCTCGCGCAGGGCGTGTGGCGATGAACCGGCGCGACTTCACCGGCGTTGTAGAGCGAATAGGCGCCGAGCAGGGTCGTGCTCATGAACGGCCGGCCGCCCAGGCCGGGATTGGAGAACAGCAGCGCCCGTCGCTCGCAGTCCTCGACCGGCACGATCCGCGCCGCGTGGCGCAGGCGGGGCTCGATATCGTCCCAATGCCACAGGAAAGGCTTGACCAATCCGCGCGGCTCGGGAAGTTCGATCTCCATCCGCTCCTTCCAGAATTCGATCAGGTGGAGCGCCTTGGCGTCGGCGGCGAGCGTGGCAAGCTCGTCGCCCACTTGGGTTTCGGTCTGGGCCATCAGGGTTTCCTCCGGGATATTTTGTTATAATGCGACAAGCATCGTACAAAGTGACATTCGAGTCCAGCCGATGGCGGGTATGAGCACGGACGATTCAGAGCGCAAGGGCATCCAGTCCGTCGAAGTGGCGGGCGCGATCCTGCGCGTGCTGGCCGATCTGCGGATACCGGTGGCGCTGACGGAGCTGGCCGCGCGCGCGGGCATGACGCCCAGCAAGGCGCACCGCTATCTCATCAGCCTGTGCCGGATCGGCCTGGTGATTCAGGATGCGGACACGCTGAAATACGCGGCCGGCGACCTGTCGCTGGGCCTGGGCCTGTCGGCGCTCGGCCGGATCGACGTGGTGCGCGCCGCCAGCGCGGAAATGGCGGCGTTGCGCGACCGGATCGACGAAACCGTGGCGCTGTCGGTCTGGGGCAACCGCGGGCCGGTCGTGGTCCGCTTCGAGGAAAGCGCGCATCCGGTGACCGTCAACGTGCGGGTCGGCTCGGTGCTGCCGGTAACGACCACGGCCTTCGGGCGGATCTTCGCCGCCTGGCCCCGGTCCGCCGCGGTCGGCGACCTTGTGGAAGCAGAGCTTTCCGCCATCGCCGATGCCGGGGAACGGGACAAGGCGCGGGCCGATTTCGAAGGCACCCTGGACAGGGTGCGCGACCGGGGTTTGGCCCGCATCCAGGGCCTGCTCTTGCCCGGAGTCGCCGCGGTGGCCGCGCCGCTGTTCGACCATGGCGGCCAACTGGCGGGCGCGCTCGCCGCGATCGGTCACCAGGCCGCGATGGACCTGCGCTGGACTGGAACGATTGTCGAAGCGGTGGCGGAAACGGCGGAAAAGGTGTCGGCGGCCCTGGGCGCGCCGCCCGCCGCTACAAAATAAACTTGCTCAAATCGGTGTCCTTGGCCAGCGTTCCGACCTGTTCCTGGACATAGGCCGCATCGATCGTCAGCGTCTCGCCGGCCCGGTCCGTCGCGGTGAAGCTGATCTCCTCGACCAGCTTCTCCATCACCGTGTGCAGCCGCCGGGCGCCGATATTCTCGACCGTCGAGTTGATGTCGGCCGACAGCGACGCGATCTCCTCGATGGCCTCGTCGGCGAAGGTCAGGGTGACGTCCTCGGTCTTGAGCAGCGCCTCGTACTGGAGGATCAGGCTGTTCTCCGGCTCCTTGAGAATCCGCACGAAGTCGTCCCGGGTAAGCGCCTGCAATTCCACGCGAATGGGCAGCCGGCCCTGGAGCTCCGGCAGGAGATCCGCGGGCTTGGCCAGGTGGAAGGCGCCGGAGGCGATGAACAGGATGTGGTCCGACTTCACCGGGCCGTGCTTGGTCGCCACCGTCGTGCCCTCGATCAGCGGCAGCAGGTCCCGCTGCACGCCCTCGCGGCTGACGTCGGCGCCGCCGGACTGGCGCTCGGTCCGCCCGGTGATCTTGTCGATCTCGTCGAGGAAGACGATGCCGTTCTGCTCCACCGACTCGATGGCCTCGCCGGTCACGGCGTCCTCGTCGAGCAGCTTGTCGCTCTCCTCGGCGATCAGCAGGTCATAGCTTTCCGACACCATTACGCGGCGCGACTTGGTGCGGCCGCCGAACGCCTTGCCGAGCATGTCGTTCAGATTGATCATGCCCATCTGGGCGCCGGGCATGCCGGGAATGTCGAAGGTCGGCATCCCGCCCGCCGTGTCCTGGAGCTCCAGCTCGATCTCCTTGTCGTCGAGCTCGCCGGCGCGCAGCTTGCGGCGGAAGGCCTCGCGGGTCTCCTTGCGGGCGTCCTCGCCGACCAGGGCGTCGATCACGCGCTCCTCGGCGGCGACCTCCGCCCGGGCCTTGACCGACTTGCGCAACCGCTCGCGGGTCATGCCGATCGAGATCTCGACCAGGTCGCGGACGATCGATTCGACGTCGCGGCCGACATAGCCGACCTCGGTGAACTTGGTCGCCTCGACCTTGAGGAAGGGTGCATCGGCCAGCTTGGCGAGCCGCCGGGCGATTTCGGTCTTGCCGACGCCGGTCGGCCCGATCATCAGGATGTTCTTGGGCAGCACCTCTTCCTTCATCGCGTCGTCGAGCTGCTGACGCCGCCAGCGGTTGCGCAACGCGATGGCGACGGCCTTCTTGGCGTCGCCCTGGCCGACGATGAAGCGGTCCAGCTCCGAGACGATCTCGCGGGGGCTGAAGGCGGCGGGGGCGTAGGCGCTCATGCGGTGGTTTCCCGGTGCTGCGGTCGGTGGAGAACCGTGATCAAGTCAGGCCGGTGCGGCGCGTCATCCAATGCCGCCCGCCCTGGCCCAGCCATGCGCGGCGGGTCCGCCGGCGTCAACGGGCGGAAAGTGTAGGGATCGCGCCCGGTCATAGGCTCTCTAGGACGACCTGGTGGTTGGTATAGATGCAGATGTCGCCGGCGATCTTCATCGCCTTGCGCGCGACCTGCTCGGCGGAGAGGCCGTCCATGTCGATCAGCGCGCGGGCGGCGGACAGCGCATAAGGCCCGCCGGAGCCGATGCCGATCAGCCCGTCCTCGGGCTCGAGCACGTCGCCGGTGCCGGTCAGCACCAGCGAGACCTCCTTGTCGGCAACCGCCATCATCGCCTCCAGCCGGCGCAGGTAGCGGTCGGTCCGCCAGTCCTTGGCCATCTCGACGCAGGCGCGGGTGAGCTGGCCCGGATGCTGCTCCAGCTTGGCCTCGAGCCGCTCGAACAGGGCGAAGGCGTCGGCGGTGGCGCCGGCGAAGCCGGCAATGACCGAGCCGCCGCCCAGGTGGCGCACCTTGCGCGCGCCGCTCTTCATCACCGTGTTGCCGAAGGTGACCTGGCCGTCGCCGGCGACGACGACCTTGCCGTCCTTGCGCACCGACAGGATGGTCGTGCCGTGAAGTGTGGGAGAACCGGATGTATCCATGACCGCCGATATGTGGCGGGTGACCGGGGAAAGGTCAATGGCACGGCGCGCGGCGCGGCCTTCGGCCCATTTGACTCCGCCTCCGAATCGCCGCAGTCTGCCGCCAAGACCGGGGCCAACCAAGGCAACCGGAAGGAGGCGTATTCGATGGTCAGGCGGGGGCCTAGCAGGCCCGACGCGTGCTATTGCGTGGGCCGGCGTAATTTTCGACCGACCCGATTGCTCGCAGCAGTTTTCACCACCGCACTGTTCGCCGGGGCGCTCTTCGCGCCGGCCGCACCCGTGCGCGCGGAAAGCCTGCCGATCAAGAACATCGTCCTTGTCGATCTCGTGACCAAGAAGAAGGTCTGGCTGAAGCAGGCCTTCCGCTCGAGCTACAAGATCCATCTGTCGGAGCGGTACTTCCCCGATCTCAAGCGCCATTTCGGCGCGCTGACCCTGGTGACGCTGAGCATCGAGCCGGTGCTCGGCTTTGCGCCGCGCGATTATGCGACGACCGAGAAGGATCCCCAGTTCGGGGGCAAGAGCTTCTTCGTCGTTCCGCTCGAGCCGAAGCCTTGCGACGTCAAGCTGATCCGCAATCCGCCGATCAAGGACTACAAGGATCTCAAGCCCGAGCAGAGGCTCGATGCCGAGCTGGCGTTCTATCAGTATGCGGCGGCGGCCTGCGCCACCGCGGGAGACAGCGCGCTGAAGGTCGCGATCGACATGTTCCGCGCCAAGACCCTGAAGGACGCCTGCGAGAAGGAGGCCCTGTTCACCTGCGGCGACGCGCTCGAGCTGTATGACCGGATACGGCTCGATCTGAAGGCCGGGCGCCTGACCGCGGCGGACTTCAAGAAGGGCGGGGTGTCCCAGCGGCTGATCCGGGCGCGGGTGGCGCAGCTGCTTCACCGGGCCCTCGAGCAGGGCATGCGGTATTACGTCAGGAACCGGAACAAGACCGACCGGCGGGCGGTGCTCGGCTATCTGGCGCGCATCGTCGACCACCCGATGGTCGCGTCCTCGACCAAGGCGCAGGCGGAGCGGGGCCGCAAGACGGTGATCGGCGACTGGTGCCGGGTCGACCCCAAGGGCTGCAAGAGCCGGAACGCGGGCGCGGCCGAAAAGCGCAACGGCGGCACCAACGAGACCCGCCGCCTCGGCAAGCCGGGCTGAACCGGCGCGGCCGGAGGCTTGAACGCCCC
>CAMYMQ010000329.1 GCA_947259335.1 uncultured Alphaproteobacteria bacterium
CGGGTCGGCGCGGTCGTCGCTGCGCGGGGCGCGCCGGTCCGCAGGTTGGGTGGCCGGCCCCTGGCGCCGGTCGAGCCGGTTGGTCACGCATCTGACCAGCCGGACGAGGGCGTCGCTGGAACCGGCGAGGGAGAAACCCATGCGGCCGGTCGGCGCGTCCACATGGAGCACGTGGCCGCCGCGGAACTGCTCGAGCATCCGCCGCGACAGCGGCAGATCGACGTAAACCATGCTGGACTCGCGGGTCGAGGCGACCCTGGCCTCGCCCGCGAAGATCCGCCGGCGGTCGATCAGGAGCGCGACCCGTTGGCGGCTGCCGTCATCGAGCGCCCAGCCGTTCTTCCAGAAGCCGACGCGAAAGCGGCCGCGGCGGGTCAGCCCGAAGTAGAGCTTGATGCCGCTTCGGTAGCGGGCGTGCATGGAGCAGGAAACGAACTGTCCGGAGTCGCGGTAATAAGCGCGCCCAAGCCAATTGCCCGAAACGAAGCGGTCGTTCCGGGCCTGCGCATGGCTCTCCGCGGCGAAGAGCGTCGCCGCCACAACGAAGAGTGCGATCCGCATGAGATGCTCCCGCAAGGCTTGCCGGATCGTAACATGAACATCCGGATCGGCAAGGCGGCAGGAGCGACTTTTTTGCCCGCGCTAAACGGGGTCGCCCCCGGTCGCCTCGACGTAGCCGAGATAGGGCAGGTAACGGTATTGCTCGGCATAGTCGATGCCGTACCCGACCACGAACACGTCGCCGATCGAAAAGCCCATGAAGTCGGGGCTCACCGGCACCTCTCGCCCGGCGGGCTTGTCGAGCAGCACGCAGGTCGACACCGAGGCCGCGCCCCGGTCCTCGAGCAGCGAGGTGGCCGTCATCAGGGTCCGGCCGCTGTCGAGGATGTCGTCGACCAGCAGGACCGAGAGGCCGTCGAGCCGGTCGGGCAGGACGCCGACGAGCCGCACGTCGCCCGAGGTCTTCAGGTCGTCGCCATAGCTCTTGAGGGTGATGAACTCGACCCGGGGCCGGCAGCCGCGCCGGCCGAGGGCACGGACGAGGTCGGCGGTGAACAGGAAGGCCCCGTTGAGGATGCTGACGATGACGAACTCGTCACCCAACCGTGCCGCGATAGCGTCGGCGAGCGCGTCGACCCGCGCCTCGATCTCCGCCTCGGTATGAAGCGGTCGGGTCGCCCAGCCGGGATCCTGGCTGTCGGTGTCCCCGGACACGGCGGGCTCAGACAGCCTGGCGTTGCTCATCCCACGACCAATCCTTGAACTGGTCGCGCAGGGCGACCTTCTGGAACTTGCCGGTCGACGTCTTCGGGATCTCGTCGATCAGCACCAGGGCATCCGGCAGTTGCCACTTGGCGAAATCGCCGGACAGGAACTCGTTGAGCTCGTCCTGCGACAGGCTCGCTCCCTCCTTGACCACGACGCAGGCCACCGGCCGCTCGTCCCACTTGGGGTGGGGCAGGGCGATCACCGCGGCTTCCTTGACCGCCGGATGGCCCATGATCGCGTTCTCGAGGTCGACCGAGCTGATCCACTCGCCGCCCGACTTGATGACGTCCTTCGAGCGGTCGGTGATCTGGACATAGCCTTCCGGGTCGATGGTCACGATGTCGCCGGTCTTGAACCAGCCGTCGGCGGTCCAGCGGTCCGACGCGCCGGGATTGTCATGGTAGCGGCTGGCGACCCAGGGGCCGCGCACCTCCAACTCGCCCATGGTCTTGCCGTCCCACGGCACCGCCTCGCCGGTGTCGCCGGTCGCGCGCAGGTCGACCAGCGGCGCGGCATAGCCTTGCGTGGCGCGGTAGCGTTTCGCCTGATCCAAGAGGTTGTTCTTGACCGTGGCGACGGTGCCCAGCGGCGACATCTCGGTCATGCCCCAGGCGTGCAGCACCTTGATGCCGAAACTCTCGAACCGGTCGATCAGCGACGGCGGCGCGGCCGAGCCGCCGACCACCGTTCGCAGCCCCTCGACCAGCTTCCAGCGCTTGGGCTCGGCCTCGAGCGCCTGGATGATGGCGAGCCAGATGGTCGGCACGCCGCCGGAGAAGGTGACCTGTTCCTGCTCGAACAACTCCAGCAGGCTCTCTGCGTCCATGTGCGGGCCGGGGAAGACCAGCTTCGCGCCGACGCCGGTGGCCGTATAGGGCAGGCCCCAGGCATTGGCGTGGAACATCGGCACCACCGGCAGGATGCAGTCCGCCTGGCTCACGCCCATCATGTCGGGAATGGCCGAGGTGATCGAGTGCAGCATCATGCCCCGGTGCGAATAGATCACGCCCTTGGGGTCGCCGGTCGTGCCCGAGGTGTAGCACATGGCGCAGCCGTCGCGTTCGTCGGTGGTGACATAGTCGAACGGGCCGGCGCCGCCGGCGATGAAGTCCTCGTAGCTTTCCATCCCGTCGGGCACGGCGCCGCCGAAGGGCACCACGATCAGCCGGTGCGCCGGCAGGGCGTCCTTGAAGGCGTTATAGAGCGGCAGCAGGACGTCATCGACGATCAGCAGCTTGTCGTCGGCATGGTTGGCGATGAAGCCGATGTCGTGGGGGCTCAGCCGCAGGTTGAGCGTGTGCATCACCGCGCCGGACGCCGGGATGCCGTAGTAGCACTCCAGGTGGGTCGCGTGGTTCCAGGACAGGGTGGCGACCCGCTCGCCCTTCTGGATGCCGGTATTGATCAGCGCCTTGGCAAGCTTGCGGGACCGCTCGTAGATCTCGGCGTAGCTGCGGCGCTGGACCGTGCGGTCGGGGTGCCGGCTGACGACCTCGACATGCGGGAAGATGGTGTTCATCCGCTCGAGGAAGTGATTGAGGGTGAGCGGATAGTCCATGATGGTGGCGACCGTTTCGGCCATGGTGCGTCCTCCCTAAGGCGCGTGTTCGTTGCTTCCTGCATACACCAGGGGAGGCGGGAAGGGCTAGGCCGGGGCGCGTGGGACGGCGCGCGGCCTCAGGTGAATTTCGCCGTGATCCCGCCGTCGACCACCAACTCGGTTCCGGTGACGTAGCGCGCGTCGTCGGAGGCCAGGAACAGCGCGGCCTGGGCGACGTCCCAGGCGTCGCCCATGTAGCCGGTCGGGCACTGGGCGTCGCGGGTGTCGATCATCGCGTCGACATCGCCGCCATAGCTGTCCTTGAGCGGCTCGACGATCATCGGCGTGTTCAGCAGGCCGGGCAGGATCGCGTTGGCGCGGATGCCGCGCCTGGCGTACTCGAGCGCGATCGATCGGGTGAAGGGGATCACCGCGCCCTTGGTGGTCGCATAGGTGATGTAGGGGACCCCCGACCAGCGGATGCCGGCGATCGACGAGACGTTGACGATGGCGCCCCGGCCGATCTTGCGGCCGGTCGCGTCGAGGCGAAACTCGTTGCTCTCCATGACCGGCAGAACCTGCTTGCAGGTCAGGAACAGGCCCTTGAGGTTGATCGCGTTGACCCGGTCCCATTCCTCCTCGCTCACCTCGACCGTCGGCTTGGCCGAGACGATCCCGACATTGTTGTGGAGGATGTCGATCCGGCCGTAGTGGGCGACGCAGGCCTTGACCATGGCCTCGACCTGGTCGGCCCTGGAAACGTCGCAGGCGTAGGTCTGGCAGGGCAGCTTCTCGCCCTGGATGATGGCGGCGGTCACGTCGGCCGCCGCCTTGTTCACGTCGACGGCGAACACCTTCGCCCCTTCGAGGGCGTAGAGCACCGCGGCGGCCTTGCCGTTGCCCCAGCCCGGTCCGCTGGAGCCTGCGCCGACCACCAGCGCGACGCGCCCGTCCAGCCTGCCTGCCATTCACTGCCTCCCGTCGAAAAGCCGTACCTGTGTGTCGCGGCGTACCTTAATCGGATTCGCGCGCAAGGAAATGGCGAGTTGGCGAGGGGGCGTCAGTCGCCCGCCGCGCGCGGGCCGATCGCGACGCGGAAACCCACCCGGATGTGGCGCAGCCCGGCGGGCAGGCCGGTACGGATACGTCCGCCCTTCAAATCGCGCCAGTTGACCACCATCCGGGTCGGGCAATAGAGGCTGGCGCCGGCGTCCTGGGCCCAGCAGTCGGCGGTCCACTCGGACCGGACCGCCGGGGCTGCGGGCGTGTCCCGGCCGGCGCCGGGCGCGATCCTGTCGAGCCGCTGCGC
>CAMYMQ010000330.1 GCA_947259335.1 uncultured Alphaproteobacteria bacterium
CGCAGCGCGGCGAGGAAGGTCGTGGTCCGCCAGCGGCCGTGGGGCGCCTTGCCCTCGAGCCGTTGGCCGCGCGGCGCCCAGCCCCGCAACGGCGCCATGTTGGTCTTGGCCCACCCCGGAACGGGGTCCGGGGCAGGTGTCTCGTCGATGAAGACCAGCCGCGCGGGGTCGATCAGGCCCTGATACGCCTGCCACTGTCGGCGCCGGCGGGCCACGTCGGGCCGGTCACGCTCGCTGGCGACCGCGGTTTTTTTTATAGCTCAGCTTCTCGTCATGGACGAACTGCCACATCGTCCGGTAGTCGACCTTGAGCCCGCGCGCCTGCGCCATCTCGGCCACCAGGCCCCGCAGGGTGAAGTCGCCCGACCGGCAGCGCGCGATCAGCCAGTCCCGGTCCGCGCCCCGGATCGCTCGCGGCTTGTAGCCGCCCATCTGAGCCGGTGCCACGCTGCCCGTCTCCCGGAACCGTTTCACCCAGGCGATCGCCGTGGCGACGCCGACCCCGAAGCGCGCCGCCGCCTTGTGGCACGACAGACCATCCCGAACCACCGCCCCGACGACACGTTCACGAAGATCAATCGAATAGGGAGCCGTCATCCATGCTGGCCTCCTTCTCCAGCCAGCATGGTGAATCACAACTGAGACGATTGGGGAATCCCCTTTCGACTCTGAAATAATTCATCCCGCTCTAGGTAGGTGACCGGCACTTCCCCGCCGCCTTCTCCGGCCCCGCGTTCCAGCGGCCGGCGGCATCGTCGTCGCTGTCGCGCGCCTCGACCCAGCGCTCCCCTTCCGGGCCGTCCTCGAGCTTCCAGAAGGGCGCGCGCGTCTTCAGCCAGTCGACTAGGAACATGTTGGCCTCGTAGGCCGCCGCGCGGTGGGGCGAGGCGGTGACGACATAGACGATGCGGTCGCCGGGTTCGAGGCGGCCGTGGCGGTGGACGATCAGGCTCGCCTGCAGGGGCCAGCGGCGGTTGGCCTCGGCCTCGATTTCGGCAAGCTGCTTCTCGGTCATGCCGGGATAGTGTTCGAGGGTCATCGCCTCGATGCGCGCCCCGCCCGCGTCACCCCCGCCCACGTCATTCCCGGTCATCTCGCGAACCAGGCCGAGGAAGGTGACGACCGCGCCCACGTCGGTGCGCCCGGCGATCAGCGCGTCGAGCTCGGCGGCGGGATCGAAGTCTTCGGCCTGGACCCGGATCATGGCGCCGCCTAGCCGCCCGTGACCGGCGGGAAGAAGGCGATCTCGTCGCCCCGCGCCACCGGCGCGTCGGTCGCGGCGAAGTCCTGGTTGACCGCGGCGCGCACGACCTTGGCGTTGGCGAAGGCCTCGGCATGGCCCGCGCTGCGGGTTTTCAGCCAGTCGACCAGCGCGCCGACCGTGGTCACGTCGGCCGGCGGGTCGACCTCTTCCTCGGCGACCCCGGTGCGCTGCCGCAGCCAGGCGAAATACAGGATCTTCATGCGTGCCTCACGGGGCTTGCCTTGGGGCGGGCCATCGGGCTCACGCCCCCACTTCGCTGAAGGGCAGGAAATCCACCATCATGCCCTTTTCGAGATAGGTCAGCGCCTCGGGCAGTTCAACGAGGCCGTCGGCGGCGACCATCGACGACAGCACGCCCGCGCCCTGGCGCGGAACCTTGTCCGCGACCGGCACCCCGTCGGCGCCGATCGACAACCGCGCCCGCACCCACTCGCGCCGGTCCTTCTTCTTCTTGTGGTCGAAGCCCGCGCGCACCCGGAACAGGGCCGGGGCCGGATCGGCCGCCCCCATCAGCCGCAGGATCAGCGGCCGGGCGAAGCGCAGGAAGGTCACCATCACCGCGACCGGGTTGCCCGGCAGGCCGAGAAAGGGGGTCGCGCCGATCTGGCCCAGCGCCACCGGCCGGCCCGGCTTGATCGCCAGCCGCCAGAAATGGATATGGCCCTGGCTCTCGACCGCGGCGCGGACATGGTCTTCCTCGCCGACCGACACGCCGCCGGAGGTCAGCACGAGATCGTGGCCGGCCGCCGCCGCGCCGAGCGCCCCGGTGATCGTCGCGCGATCGTCGCGCAGGATGCCCAGGTCGGTGACCCGGCAGCCGAGCCCGCGCAGCAGGGCGCCGAGGGCGTAGCGGTTGGAGTCGTAGACCGTCCCCGGCGGCGTCGCCTCGCCCGGTTCGCGCAATTCGTCGCCGGTCGAGAACAGGGCGACCGAGAGCGGCGCATGGACCGGCAGCGCCGTCAGCCCGACCGAGGCCGCGAGGCCGATATCCTGGGGCCGCAGGATCTGGCCCCGAGTCAGCACGGTCGCCCCGGCGGCGATGTCCTCGCCGGCGAACCGGCGGTTGGCGCCGCGCTGGATCCCCGCCGGGATGCGCACCCGGCCGTCGGCCTCGAGACAGTCCTCCTGCATCATCACCGTATCCGGCCCCTCGGGCATCGGCGCACCGGTGAAGATGCGGATGGCCGTTCCGCGCGCGGCCTGTCCGGCCGGCGCCTCGCCCGCCGCCAGCCGTCCGGCCACCGGC
>CAMYMQ010000331.1 GCA_947259335.1 uncultured Alphaproteobacteria bacterium
CGCCCGCCGCCGACCGTTCCACCATGCCGCTGGGCGAGGGCTCGGCGCTGGAGGAACTGGTGCGCCAGGCGATCACCCCGCTGCTGCGCGACTGGATCGACCGGCACCTGCCCGAACTGGTCGAGGACATCGCCGCCCGCGAGGTCCGCAAGCTGCTCGAGGAGCGCGGCCGGGACTAGTGGATCAACCCAAACGGAAGAGTCCGGTTTGGGGGTCCCGTCTGGTTGCGTTGGTACGAATCTCCGTCATGCGCACAGGAATTTCCGTCACTGTTTCGGCATCGGACTACCGAAGGCTTGAAGCATTCGATTTCTGATCGGAACGCGGCCCGGAAGCACGGCGTCTTGCCTTCCGCCGTCGATCTTCAGGCGGCGCTCAACCGCTTCTTCGCCGATCGCAAAGAGCCCGAAGCGATGCGCTTCGTCCGGCAGGCCGATCCGGACCCAATCCTCGCCGGTCGACGCCGAGGCTTCCAGGCGCTCGGGGCGTTCCGCTGAGCATCGGGCCGCGCGACCTGGCCGGCCCGGGGCAAACCGGTCAATGGCGGCTTCGAGCCCAACCAAGACCTTCAATCAATGTCGCAGACAGTATGTTCCGCAATGAGCTGGATGGGTCATTTTTGCCCTCTGCTGCCCGTCGCGGCACAGCCGTCGATGAAAATTACAGGGCAGGATTGACACACTCCTGGCCCTGTGGGAGTCTGCAAACCGACCGACCGGTCTATTATTGTAAGATAGATTGCTACGTCCCCGCGATTTGACCAGACAACAACCGAGAGAAGACGACGTCATGAGCAACGCAATCGAGACACGGCGCTTCGAAAATCCGGATGAACGGCTCGACATGAAGGAATGCGGGGGGATCGCAATCATCAAGATGGGTACCGGAGCCACCGGAATGCATGCGGTTTTCGAGCCGGGCTGGACCTGGGAAAAGGATGAAAAGCCGCTTCTTGGCAATCCGGAATCCTGTCCGATGCCTCACACAGGATACTGCATCTCGGGCACTCTGGTGGTTCGCATGCTCGACAGCGACGCGAGCACGAAGATTGCGCCCGGCGACTTTTTCGAAATCCCGCCGGGTCACGACGGATATGTCGAGGGAAACGATCGTGTGGAACTGATTTTGTTCATGCCGCCCGAACATCAGCACTGACCGACTCGCTTGTGGGTCATGCCGCAATCGCCAGCCCTCTGGCGTTAGATGTGCTGCTCTTGAATTTCTGTGCCTGGAAGCCGATTGTGGGTTCCGCAGGATCCAGGATCAGGACATGAACAAGACGACCAGGGAGCGTATGCTCGATGCGGGACTGAGCATGCTTCTCCGTCACGGCTACCACGATCTCGGCATCCAGGCCGTGCTCAAGGAAACGGGCACGCCGAAAGGATCATTCTATCATCATTTCGCCAGCAAGGAGGATTTCGCCCTGCAGGTTGTCGATCGCTACATGGACGACGTTCATGCCGGCCTCGACGCTTCGCTCGGCGATTTATCGCTGGCGCCGCTCGACCGTGTTCGCAAGTTCTTCGAGTTGACGCGCGACAAGTATCGCGAGGACGGCTATCTCGGGTGCATGCTCGGTGGACTCGGTCAGGAACTTTCGGGCGTGAGCCCTGTGTTCCAGGAAAAAATAGAGACGTGTTTTGGCATTATTGCCGGCCACATATCTGCTTGCATGGAGGAAGCGCAGGTCAGCGGCGATCTGTCGCCGGATGCCGATCCCCACGAAATGGCGAACCTGATCGTCAATTGCTGGGAGGGCGCGGCGCTCCGTTGCCGTTTGCGCCGCGATGCGACGCCGCTCGACACCATGCTGGACTTCTATTTCTCCGCGATCATTGCCACACCGGGGTCGCATAAGGTCTCTGCCGCAGATTAGCTTTCGCCGCTGTCGGCCAAATTCACTTTGTCAGTGTCAGCGTCGGTTAGATCGCGAATTGAATGCTCCTCCCAAAAGGCTGTGGCGGTGTCTTTCCGCGCTTCGCAGCAGGGCTTTCGCAGCACACCGAACCGATGGCCACCTAAGGGACACGGTGACGATGCAAGACATGTCGTAAGTCACGCATCCTAGATGGTCGAGTGTGGCCGTTTTTGTTTGCATTGCCGTCGTCCGGACATTGCCCGGTTGGGTTCTCAGTGTGGGCATCAGACCACTAGACACCCGCCGCTCCGACGCTTTCCCGCTGCCTTCAGCCGCACCGGCGTTGACCCGCCGCGTCCCGGGTTTTATCTGTCGGCCCACCCCTTTCGCCGGCAACCGAATCTGTGATGCTCGACAAGACCTTCCAGCCCGACAGCGTCGAGGCGCGCCAATACGCGCGCTGGGAAGACGCGCGCGTGTTCCACGCCGATCCCGACGCCCCGGGCGAGCCCTACGCGATCATGATCCCGCCGCCGAATGTGACCGGCAGCCTGCACATCGGCCACGCGTTCAACAACACGATCCAGGACATCCTGATCCGCTACCACCGGATGCAGGGCCGTAACGTGCTGTGGCAGCCGGGCACCGATCACGCCGGCATCGCGACCCAGATGGTGGTCGAGCGCCAGCTTGCCGAGGAGGGCGTCGCCCTCGACCGCGGCATTCCGCCCAAGGACGCCAACACCAAGCTGATCGGCCGCGACGACTTCATCGACAAGGTGTGGGAGTGGCGGGCGCACTACGGTGGCCAGATCCTCCAGCAGCTCCGCCGGCTCGGCGCGTCGTGCGACTGGGACCGCGAGCGGTTCACGATGGACGAGGGCCTCTCGCGCGCCGTGCTCAAGGTTTTCGTGCAGCTCTACAAGGAAGGGCTGATCTACAAGGACAAGCGGCTGGTCAACTGGGACCCCAAGTTCCACACCGCCATCTCCGACCTCGAGGTCGAGCAGCGCGAGACCAAGGGCCACCTGTGGCACTTCCGCTATCCGATCGAGGGCGAGGAGGGGCGCTTCATCGTCGTCGCCACCACCCGGCCCGAGACGATGCTCGGTGACACCGCCGTCGCCGTCCATCCGGACGACGAGCGCTATCAGGACCTCATCGGCAAGCATGTGATCCTGCCGCTGGTCGGCCGGCGCATCCCGATCGTGGCCGACGACTATGCCGATCCGGAACAGGGCTCGGGCGCGGTCAAGATCACGCCCGCCCATGATTTCAACGACTTCGAGGTCGGCCGCCGCAACGGTCTCGACGTCATCAACATCTTCGACGCCGACGCGCGCATCAACGACGCCGCGCCCGAGGCCTATCGCGGCCTCGACCGGTTCGAGGCGCGCAAGCGGATCGTCGCCGACCTGGACGCGTTGGGCCTGCTCGAGAAGATAGACGACCATCCCCACACGGTGCCCCACGGCGACCGCTCGGGCGTGCCGGTCGAGCCCTATCTGACCGACCAGTGGTTCGCCGACGCGCCGACCCTGGCCAAGCCCTGCATCGAGGCGGTGGAGAAGGGCGACACCCGCTTCGTGCCCGACCAGTTCGCCAAGGTCTATTTCCAGTGGATGCGCAACATCCAGCCCTGGTGCATCTCGCGCCAGCTGTGGTGGGGCCATCAGGTGCCGGTCTGGTACGGCCCCGACGGCGAGACCTTCGTCGAGGAGACCGAGGAGGCCGCCCAGGCCGCGGCGGACGCCCACTACGGCAAGCCCACGGCGCTGACGCGCGACACCGACGTGCTCGACACCTGGTTCTCGTCGGCCCTGTGGCCCTTCTCGACCCTGGGCTGGCCCGACGAGACCAGGGAGCTCGACCGATACTATCCGGGCGACTGCCTGGTCACCGGCGAGGACATCATCTTCTTCTGGGTCGCCCGGATGATGATGTTCGGCATGCACTTTATGCGCGACGAGGAGGGCAAGGGCCGGGTGCCCTTCTCCGACGTCTACATCCACGGCCTGGTGCGCGACGAGAAGGGCCAGAAATACTCGAAGTCCAAGGGCAACGTGGTCGACCCGCTCGACCTGATCGACGAATTCGGCGCCGATGCGCTGCGCTTCACGCTGGCTTCGCTGGCGGTCCAGGGCCGCGACATCAAGCTGGCCGAGAGCCGGATCGCCGGCTACCGCAACTTCGCGACCAAGATCTGGAACGCCGCGCGCTATTGCGAAATGAACGACTGCGGCTATGGCGCGGACTTCGACCCGGCGGCGAACACGAACAGCGTCAACCGCTGGATCGTCAGCCAGGTCGCCCAGCTCGAAAAACGGGTGACCGCCGCCATCGAGGGCTACCGCTTCAACGAGGCGGCCCACGCGCTCTACCAGTTCGTCTGGCACAGCTATTGCGACTGGTATGTCGAGTTCTCCAAGCCGCTGCTGGCCTCCGACGACGCGGCCGTGCTGGCCGAGACCCGGGCGACCGCCCTGTGGGCGCTGCATCAGGCGCTGTTCATGCTCCACCCTTTCATGCCCTTCCTGTCGGAGGAGCTGTGGGAGCAGACGGGGCAGGGCGGGGACGCCCTGCTGGCCACGGCGGATTGGCCGTCCTACGACGCCGGCCTGATCGATCCGGCGGCCGACGCCGAGCTCGGCTGGCTGGTCGAGCTGATTTCGCGCATCCGCACCCTGCGCGCCGAGATGAACGTCCCGGCGGGCGCCAAGATCCCGCTGATCCTCAAGGGCGCCGGCGCCGAGAGCCGGGCCCGGGCCGACGCCCACGGCGCCCTGGTCATGCGGCTGGCGCGGCTGACCGGGATCGAGACGGGCGACGCGGTGCCCGAGGGCTCGGTCCAGGACGTGGTCGGCGAGGCCACGATCGTGCTGCCGCTCGCCGACGTGATCGATCTCGACCAGGAAGCCGCGCGGCTCGAGAAGGAGATCGACAAGATGGCCGGCGAGATCGCCAAGATCGACAAGAAGCTGTCCAACGAGAGCTTCGTCGCCAAGGCCCCGCCCGAGGTGGTTGAGGAACAGCGCGAGCGCCGCCAGGAGGCCGAAGCCGCCCAGGCGCGGCTGGCCGAGGCGCTGAACCGGCTGCGCGCGGCTTAGGGGGACGGGCGTCGGCTCCGGGCGACGGCTCGCCCTTCGAGGCCCGCTGTCGCGGGCGCCTCAGGGTGAGCCGAAGCGGACGGGCATTCTGGCAGTCCAAAGGACAGTCAAGCTCATCCCGAGGCGCGCGTGGAGCGAGCCGAACAGACTCATCCCGAGATGCGCGCGGCGCGAGCCAGTCCGGCTCATCCCGAGGTGCGAGCGGAGCGAGCCAACCGAGTCATCCCGAGGTGCGCGCGGCGCCAGCCGTATCGGCTCATCCTGAGGTGCGAGCGGAGCGAGCCTCGAAGGATGGGATGACGGGCGCCGCTGGACCCTGCCGGCCATCGGCGCGATAGTTCCCTTCATGTCACCCCGGGCCAAATACGCCGCCACCGTCCTGGCGCTCGCCGGCATCGGCGTGTGCGTCTTCTTTCTGTATAAATCCGCGCCGATCATGGCCGATTGGATCGCCTATCTGTTCGACGGCACCAAGGCCCGGCCGCACCTGCGCGGACTGGCGACCTTCGTCGGCGTGGCCTCGACCCTCGGCACCCTCGTCCTGCTGGTCGGTCTGGCCCTGATCGTGTGGATCCTCAAGCGGCTGTGGCTGCCGCGACGGCCGCCCGGGGACTGACCGGCGCCCGGGACCGATCCGCCCCGGGACCGATCCGCCGCCGGCGCTTGCCTCGGCTGCCGGGTTCGCCCTAGGGTTGTGCCTTGGAGGCGACTGCACGGCAGTGTGCGACACGGGGAGGGGAGAGATGGCCGTTAAATTGATGGCGCCGGCACTGGCCGGCGTCCTGGTGCTGAGCGCGTGCGCGACGCCGATCTATCTTCGGCAGGATGCCACCCAGGCCTCCATCGAGCGCGATCTGAAGGCCTGCGAGGCCGGACTGTTCAAAAAGAAGAAGCCGGCGGACGCTCCGGGCAAGACCGATCCCAAGAAGACCGATCCGCCGCAGATCGAGCCGGGAAGGGACACCAGCGCCCTGCCCGTGACGCCTCACCACAAGGCGAAGGACCAGACCGCCGTGGCCGCCCTCGTCGTCATCTTCGCGACCAGCTTCGCCCGGGCGGCGGCCACCACGGCGATCCAGATGCAGCAAGCCCGGGCCGCCGCCATGCGGTCCTGCATGGGCGACAAGGGCTATGTCTCCCACCCCCTGCGCGGGGCGGAGGCGTCCCGATGGGGTGAACTCCAGACCGTCGCCGAACGCGATGCCTTCCGGGCGAAGCTGTGGAAGAAATACTATGACGGCGAGGTCTCCAGGGACGACAAGACGGGCGCGTTGGGCGGAAAGTCGCAGCGCGACCCGTTGAAACGCGGCGGGCGCGACAAGTGAGGCCCGCGGCCGGGGCGGAC
>CAMYMQ010000332.1 GCA_947259335.1 uncultured Alphaproteobacteria bacterium
CGGGGCCGCTTTTCGTTCGGGCCCCGGGGATCGGCCACTGGCCCGTTGGCGGTCCGGCGGCGCAACGCTATATTGCGCGGCGTCTGCCGCGCCGACCGGGCGCGATCAGGGCGGTTAGCTCAGCTGGCAGAGCACCTCGTTTACACCGAGGGGGTCGGCGGTTCGATCCCGTCACCGCCCACCAGGTTTTACCGGGCCCGTGCCCGAACCCCGACCGGAGAGCTTGCGATGATGCGCGCGATTGTCCTTGCCCTGGCCCTGGCCGGATTGACGGCCGCGCCCGCCAGCGCGGTTTCCGACAAGGTCAAGCAGCAGCGGCTCGACCGGGCGTCAGCCCAGAATTTCGCCGCCCTGATGCCCGAAGCGATCAAGGACTGGCAGGCGACCCGGCCCAAGGTGTCGTGGCGGGATGCGGGCGCGGAAGCGCGCGCCCGGTACTGGACGACCCACGGCAATGAGCGGTTCACGCTTGTCTACGAGACCCGCACCAGGGGCCTGCACTACAAGCAGGACCTGCTCGAGAAGCCCGATCTCGCCAGGCAGCGGGGTTACGAGGTGCGGAAGATCAACGATCAGCCGGCCCTGATCCGCAACATTCCGGGCAAGACCGAGGTGCGGATCTGGCTGGGCGGCCGGATCCTTGTCCTCGCCATCGGAAGCGCCAAGATCGAGACGATCGAGGAGCATCTCAAACTGATCGATTTCAAGAAGGTCGGCGCCGTCAAATAGGGCTTTTGGCGCCAACTTGCGCTGACGGCCCCGATGCGACGGCACTTTCCTTGACAGCATGTCGGCCGGGGATTACATCCACGGCTCCCTAGCGAGGGGGTGTAGCTCAGTTGGTTAGAGCGCTGGCCTGTCACGCCAGAGGCCGCGGGTTCGAGTCCCGTCACTCCCGCCATCCTTCTTCGCTCCGCCGGCGTTGCAGGATCGGCAGGTCCCTAGCGGCGATGCGGAATGACCTCCGTAGCTTCGGCGAAAGAGGGCGTTCGGATCCCGGCGCGGTGCCCGAGAAATCTCGACGGCAACCTGCGTCAATCGGGGTGGACTTCCACCCTTTGCAATCGCCGCCTCCCGCTCTATAAGTCGGCCACCGGGCCGCTCTGGCCGTCGCGTCGGACCCCATTGTCCAAGAGCGATTTCGATGAGTGATCTTCTTCACGAATACCTGCCGATCTTGATCTTCATCGGGGTCGCTGTCGGGCTGGCCGGCGCGATGGTTCTCGCGTCCTTCGTGGTGGCGCGCCAGAAGCCGGATTCGGAGAAGCTGTCGGCCTATGAGTGCGGCTTCGAGGCCTTCACGGACTCTCGCAGCCAGTTCGACGTCCGCTTCTACCTGGTCGCGATCCTGTTCATCATCTTCGACCTGGAAGTGGCCTTCCTGTTTCCCTGGGCGATCACCCTGAGTGACACCCAGGCCTTCGGTTTCTGGTCGATGGTGGGCTTCCTTGGAATCCTGACGGTCGGCTTCGTCTACGAGTGGCGGAAAGGGGCGCTTGAATGGGAGTAGCGACAGCCGACGCCAAGAACGCTGCACTCGATCAGTATCTCGACCGTGAATTCTCCAAGAAGGGCTTCGTCACCTCGACGGTGGACGACCTCGTCAATTGGGCGCGGACGGGCTCTCTGTGGCCGATGACCTTCGGCCTGGCCTGCTGCGCCGTCGAGATGATGCACACCGGCGCCGCGCGCTATGACCTCGACCGCTTCGGCATCGTCTTCCGGCCGAGCCCGCGCCAGTCCGACGTGATGATCGTCGCCGGCACCCTGTGCAACAAGATGGCCCCGGCCCTGCGCAAGGTCTACGACCAGATGGCCGAGCCGCGCTGGGTCATCTCCATGGGATCGTGCGCCAACGGTGGCGGCTACTACCACTATTCCTATTCCGTCGTGCGCGGCTGCGATCGCATCGTTCCGGTCGACGTCTACGTCCCCGGGTGCCCGCCGACGGCCGAAGCGTTGCTCTACGGCATTCTGCAGCTGCAGAAGAAGATCCGCCGCACCAGCAGCATCATCCGGTAGCAGGCGGAGCGGGACGGATCATGAGCGACGAGGCGCTCCGCGACCTGGCAGATCATGTTGGAGCCGCGCTGCCCCACGATATCGGGGAGGCGACCGTCGCCTACGGCGAGCTGTGCATCACCGTGCCGCGCACCTCGATCCTCAAGGTGCTGGCCTACCTGCGCGACGACAGCGAATGCCAGTTCGACTGCCTGGTCGACCTGTGTGGCGTCGACTATCCCGAGCGGGAGAACCGGTTCGACGTCGTCTACAACCTGCTCAGCATCTCGCAGAACCAGCGCTGCCGCGTGAAACTCGAGACCGACGAGGAAACCGCGGTGCCGTCGGCGACCGCCGTGTTCAACGCCGCCGGCTGGTACGAGCGCGAGGCCTGGGACCTGTACGGCATCTTCTTCTCGGATCATCCGGACCTGCGCCGGCTGTTGACCGACTACGGGTTCGACGGCCACCCGCTGCGCAAGGATTTCCCGCTGACCGGCTTTGTCGAGGTGCGCTATGACGACGAGCAGCGGCGCGTCGTCTACGAGCCGGTCAAGCTGACCCAGGAATTCCGGACCTTCGACTTCATCAGCCCGTGGGAAGGCATGACGACCGTGCTGCCCGGCGACGAGAAAGCCGCAGCCGACGACGCGCCGGAGGAGGGGGCCTCGTGACCGCGCAGCAGGGCGAAGTCAAGATCAAGAACCTGAGCATGAACTTCGGGCCGCAGCATCCCGCGGCCCACGGCGTGCTGCGCCTCGTCCTGGAGATGGACGGCGAGATCGTCGAGCGGGCCGACCCGCACATCGGCCTGCTGCACCGCGGCACCGAGAAGCTGATCGAGTACAAGACCTATCTCCAGGCGCTGCCCTATTTCGACCGGCTCGACTATGTCGCGCCGATGAACCAGGAGCATGCCTTCTCGCTTGCCGTGGAGAAGCTGCTCGGGCTGCAGGCGCCGCCGCGCGCCCAGGTCATCCGGGTGCTCTATTCGGAGATGGGCCGGATCCTGAACCACCTGCTCAACGTCACCACCTTCGCGATGGACGTCGGCGCGATCACCCCCTTCCTGTGGGGCTTCGAAGAGCGCGAGAAGCTGATGGAGTTCTACGAGCGCGCCTCGGGCGCCCGGCTGCACGCGGCCTACTTCCGGCCGGGCGGCGTCCACCAGGACCTGCCGCCGGACCTTATCGACGACATCGCCGCCTGGTGCGATCCCTTCCCGAAGGTGATCGACGACATGGAAGGCCTGCTGACCGAGAACCGCATCTTCAAGCAGCGGACGGTCGACATCGGCGTGGTCAACCGCGAGGACGCGCTCGACTGGGGCTTCTCCGGTCCGATGCTGCGCGGCTCCGGCGTCGCCTGGGACCTGCGCAAGTCGCAGCCCTACGACGGCTACGAGACCTATGACTTCGACATTCCGGTCGGCAAGCACGGTGACTGCTACGACCGCTATCTCGTCCGGGTCGAGGAAATCCGCCAGAGCCTGTCCCTGATGCGGCAGGCGCTCGACCGGCTTGCGACCGTCGACGGCCCGGTGCTGGTCGACAACAACAAGATTTCGCCGCCGCGCCGGGGCGAGATGAAGCATTCGATGGAAGCCCTGATCCATCACTTCAAGCTCTACACCGAGGGCTATCACGTGCCCGCTGGCGAGACCTACTCGGTGGTCGAGGCGCCCAAGGGCGAGTTCGGCGTGTATCTGATCGCCGACGGCACCAACCGCCCGTACCGCTGCAAGATCCGCGCGCCGGGCTTCGCCTTCCTCCAGGCCACCGACTTCCTGTCCAAGGGCCACATGCTCGCCGACGTGGTCGCGATCATCGGCTCCATGGACATTGTTTTCGGTGAGGTCGACCGATGAGCGCAACGATCAGCGCCAACCGCTTCGAGCAGCCGGAGAGCTTCGTTTTCACGCCGGAGAACGAGAAGAAGGCCGAGGCCTTCATCGCCAAGTATCCGCAGGACCGGCAGGCGAGCGCCGTGCTGGCGTTGCTCGACCTGGCCCAGCGCCAGAGCGACGGCTGGGTGCCCCAGGCGGCGATCGAGCATATCGCCGAGATGCTCGACATGGCGAAGATCCGCGTGCTCGAGGTCGCCAGCTTCTACTCGATGATCAACCTGGCGCCGGTGGGCAAATATCTCGTCCAGGTCTGCGGCACGACGCCGTGCTGGCTGCGCGGCTCCGACGACGTCTTCGCGGCGGTCCGGGAAGAGCTCGGGGTCGGGGTGGGCGAAACCACCGGGGACGGCCTGTTCACGATCATGGAAGTCGAATGTCTGGGCGCCTGCGTGAACGCGCCGATGGTCCAGATCAACGACGACTATTACGAAGACCTGACCAAGGACAATTTCAAGGCGGTCCTTAGGGCGCTGAAGAACGGCGAGACCCCGAAGGCCGGCTCCCAGAGCGGCCGCCACTCGTCGGAGCCGGTCGGTGGGCCGACCACCCTGCTCGGCAACGGCTCACAGGCCGCTTCGGCTGCGTCCGCCGGAGACGACGCGGCGGAAGCGCCGGCGCCTTCATTGTCGGATCCCGCCCGGCCGCCGAAGCTCGACGCGCCCCGCGACGGCGGGGCTGACGACCTGAAGCGGATCAGCGGGGTCGGTCCCAAGATCGAGTCGACCCTGAACGAGCTGGGCATCTTCCATTTCGATCAGATCGCGGCCTGGTCCGACGACGAAAAGACCTGGATCGACGGCTACCTGCGCTTCAAGGGCCGGATCGACCGGGAAGGCTGGATCGACCAGGCCAAGCGCCTCTCGGGCGGCGAAGGGGAATAGCCGGTGCTCGACGACAAGGATCGTATCTTCACAAACCTTTACGGGTTCGAGGACTGGGGCCTGGACGGCGCGAAGCAGCGTGGCGACTGGGACAATACCGCTCAGTTCATCAAGCAGGGCCGCGCCTGGATCGTCCAGCAGATCAAGGATTCCGGCTTGCGCGGCCGGGGCGGCGCCGGCTTTCCGAGCGGCCTCAAATGGTCGTTCATGCCCGCCGACGACAAGCGCGACGGCCGCCCGCACTATCTCGTCGTCAACGCCGACGAATCCGAACCCGGCACCTGCAAGGACCGGGACGTCATGCGCCACGATCCGCACAAGCTGATCGAGGGCTGCCTGCTCGCCGGCTTCGCGATGGGCGCGAACACGGCCTATATCTACATCCGCGGCGAGTTCGTCCTGGAGGCCCAGCGCCTCAACGCCGCCATTCAGCAGGCCTATGATGACGGCCTCCTGGGCAAGAACGCCGCCGGGTCGGGCTGGGACTTCGACGTCTACGTCCACCGCGGCGCCGGCGCCTATATCTGCGGCGAGGAGACCGCGCTGCTCGAAAGCCTGGAGGGCAAGAAGGGCCAGCCGCGGCTCAAGCCGCCGTTCCCGGCCAACGCCGGCCTCTACGGCTGCCCGACGACCGTGACCAACGTCGAGACCGTCGCGGTCTCGCCGACAATCCTGCGGCGCGGCGCCTCCTGGTTCGCCGGCATCGGCCGCGACGAGCGCAACACCGGGACCAAGCTGTTCTGCATCTCCGGCCATGTCGAGAAGCCGTGCAACGTCGAGGAGGAGATGGGCGTGCCCTTGCGCGAGCTCATCGAGAAGCATGCCGGCGGCGTGCGCGGGGGCTGGGACAACCTGCTGGCCGTCATCCCCGGCGGCTCGTCGGTGCCGTGCCTGCCGGCCGATGTCTGCGGCGACCTGCCGATGGACTTCGACAGCCTGGTCAAGCTCAAGTCGGGCCTGGGCACCGCCGCCGTCATCGTGATGGACAAGTCGACGGACATCATCAAGGCGATCGCCCGCCTGTCGAAATTTTACATGCACGAGAGCTGCGGCCAGTGCACCCCGTGCCGCGAGGGCACCGGCTGGATGTGGCGGGTGATGACCCGGCTGGTCGAGGGCAAGGCGGAGGTCGAGGAGATCGACATGCTGCTCGACGTCACCAAGCAGGTCGAGGGCCACACCATCTGCGCCCTGGGCGACGCCGCGGCGTGGCCGATCCAGGGCCTGATCCGCCACTTCCGGCCCGAGATCGAGCGCCGCATCGTCGCGCGCAAGACCCAAGCCGCAGCCTGAGGACCGAACCATGGCGACAATCACGGTCGACGGCGAAGACCACGAGGTGCAGGACGGCCTGACGCTGCTGCAGGCGCTGCAGTCGGTGGGCAAGGAAATCCCGCATTTCTGCTATCACGAGCGGCTGTCGATCGCCGGCAACTGCCGCATGTGCCTGGTCGAGGTCGAGAAGGCGCCCAAGCCGGTCGCCTCCTGCGCCCAGCCGGTGATGGACGGCATGACGGTCTTCACCGACTCGGAGAAGACCAGGAAGGCCCGCAAGGGCGTCATGGAATTCCTGCTGATCAACCACCCGCTCGACTGTCCGATCTGCGACCAGGGCGGCGAATGCGACCTGCAGGACCAGGCCATGGCCTATGGCATGGACCGCTCGCGCTTCCACGAGAACAAGCGCGCGGTCCACGACAAGTATATGGGCCCACTGGTCAAGACGATCATGACCCGGTGCATCCACTGCACCCGCTGCATCCGCTTCGCGACCGAGGTCGCCGGCGTCGAGGAGCTGGGCGCGCTCGGCCGCGGCGAGCACATGGAGATCACGACCTATCTCGAACGGTCGCTGACCTCGGAATTGTCCGCCAACGTCATCGACCTGTGCCCGGTCGGCGCGCTGACGTCCAAGCCCTACGCCTTCGCCGCCCGCCCGTGGGAGCTGCGCAAGACCGAGTCGATCGACGTGATGGACGCCGTCGGCTCCAACATCCGGGTCGATTCGCGCGGCGCCGAGGTCATGCGGATCCTGCCGCGGCTCAACGACGACGTGAACGAGGAATGGATCTCCGACAAGACCCGCTACGTCTATGACGGGCTGCGCCGCCAGCGGCTCGACCAGCCCTATGTGCGGCGCGACGGCAAGCTCAGGCCGGCCAGCTGGAACGAGGCCTTCGCGGCCATCGCGGAGAAGGCCAAGGGACTGGACGGCAGCGCAATGGCCGCCGTCGCCGGCGACATGGCGGACTGCGAGTCGATGCTTGCGCTCAGGGAACTGATGGCCGCGCTGGGTTCGCCCCACACCGACTGCCGCCAGGACGGAGCCAAGCTGGATCCCGGTAACCGCGCCGGCTACCTGTTCAACAGCACCATCGCCGGCATCGACCAGGCCGACGCGCTGCTGATCGTCGGCGCCAATCCGCGCATCGAGGCCGCCGTCCTCAACGCCCGCATCCGCAAGCGCTGGCTCGCCGGCGGCTTCCCGGTCGGCGTGATCGGCGAAGCGGTCGACCTGACCTACCCGTCGACCCACCTCGGCGCCGGCCCCGAGACTCTGCAGGAAGTCGCCGAGGGCAAGCACAGCTTCGCCAAGACCCTGCTGGACGCCAAGCATCCCATGCTGATCCTGGGGCAGGGCGCGCTCGCCCGTGCGGACGGCGCGGCGATCCTGGCCCTGGCCCGCCACGTCGCCGAAGAGACCGGCATGGTCGGCAAGGACTGGAACGGCTTCAACGTCCTCCACACCGCCGCCGCCCGGGTCGGCGGCCTCGACGTCGGCTTCGTGCCGGGCGAGGGCGGCCGGGACGTGGACGGCATCCTGTCCGGCTCGGAAAGCGGCGACATCAAGCTGGTCTACCTGCTCGGCGCCGACGAGATCGACATCGACCGGCTCGGCGCGCCGGGCGCGGGACCCTTCGTGGTCTATCAGGGCCATCACGGCGACGCGGGCGCGCACCGCGCCGACGTGATCCTGCCGGGCGCCGCCTATACCGAGAAGAACGGGACCTACGTCAACACCGAGGGCCGGCCGCAGCGCGGCTTCCTTGCCGTCTTCCCGCCGGGCGAGGCGCGCGAGGACTGGGCGATCGTGCGGGCGCTCTCCGACCGGCTCGGCCACAAGCTGCCCTACGACACCCTGGCCCAGCTGCGCGCCCGGCTGGCGGAGGCGAACGACGTGTTCGCCGCCCTCGACGAGGTGACGCCGGCCCGCTGGGGCAAGTTCGGCGCCGAGGGCAAGCTGGACGGCGCGCCGTTCAAGAGCCCGATCGAGAATTTCTACATGACCGACCCGATCACCCGCTGTTCCGAGATCATGGCCCAGTGCACCGACCTGCGCCGGACCTTCGATGCGGGCCGCACGGGCACCGAAGGCTGAGGCGCGGGCGATGACAGGCACCGAAACCTTCTGGTCCGCGTACATCCTGCCGACGGCGATCCTGATCGGCTGGGTGCTGGTGATCTCCGTGCCGCTGCTGATCGGCATGGCGATGCTCACCTATTTCGAGCGCAAGGTGATCGCCTCGATGCAGCTGCGCCGGGGGCCCAACGTGGTCGGCCCGTTCGGACTGCTGCAACCCTTCGCCGACGGCCTCAAGCTGCTGGTCAAGGAGACCATCATCCCGTCGGGCGCGAACCGGGTCGTGTTCGTGGTCGCGCCGATGCTCACCTTCGTTCTGGCGCTGATCGCCTGGGCGGTGATGCCGTTCGGCCAGAGCTCCCACGGTACCTGGGTGCTGGCGGACATCAATGTCGGCGTGCTGTACCTGTTCGCGATCTCGTCGCTGGGGGTCTACGGCATCATCATGGCCGGCTGGGCGTCCAATTCGCGCTACGCCTTCCTCGGCGCGCTGCGCTCGGCGGCGCAGATGGTGTCCTACGAGGTCTCCATCGGCTTCGTCATCATCACCGTGCTGCTGGCATCCGGGTCGCTCAACCTGAATACGATCGTGCTGGCCCAGAAGGGCGGCTTCTGGAACTGGTACTGGCTGCCGCTGCTGCCGATGTTCGTGATCTTCTTCATCTCGGCGCTGGCCGAGACCAACCGCCATCCCTTCGACCTGCCCGAGGCCGAAGCCGAACTGGTGGCGGGCTATTTCGTCGAATACTCGTCCTTCACGTTCGCGCTGTTCTTCCTCGGCGAATATCTGAACATGATCCTGATGAGCGGCATGACCACCGTCCTGTTCCTGGGCGGCTGGCTTCCGCCGATCGAGGTGTCGTGGCTCGAATGGGTGCCGGGGCCGGTGTGGTTCGCGCTCAAGGTCGCCCTGTGCCTGTTCGTCTTCATCTGGGTGCGGGTGGCCTTCCCGCGCTACCGCTACGATCAGCTCATGCGGCTCGGCTGGAAAGTCTTCCTGCCGATCTCGCTGGCGGCCGTGGTAATCGTCGCGGGCGTGTTGCTCTACGGCGGCTGGCTACCCAAGTAAGGCGGAGGAGGAGACGATGCTCGATCGCGGCGTACGCACGATCTTCCTGGCCGAACTGTTGTCCGGCATGGCGCTCACGTTGCGCTACATGTTCAAACCCAAGGTCACGGTCAATTACCCCTATGAGAAGGGGCCGATCAGCCCGCGCTTCCGCGGCGAACACGCGTTGCGCCGCTATCCCAACGGCGAGGAACGCTGCATCGCCTGCAAGCTGTGCGAGGCGATCTGCCCGGCGCTGGCCATCACCATCGAGGCCGAACCGCGCGACGACGGCTCCCGCCGCACGACCCGCTACGACATCGACATGACCAAGTGCATCTACTGCGGCTACTGCCAGGAGGCCTGCCCGGTGGACGCCATCGTCGAGGGACCGAATTTCGAGTTCGCCGCCGAGACGCGCGAGGAACTCATGTACAACAAGGACAAGCTGCTCGATAACGGCGACCGCTGGGAAGCGGAAATCGCCGCCAACCTTGAAGCGGACGCGCCCTACCGGTAAACCCGTTCGCGCTTGCAACGGACCGGCCTGCACCAGGGCCGGTCATTCGTTGGGGAGATACGAGAGAGAGATGCGCCGCACCGCGAAGCGCAGCACCCAGACGTTGACACGAGGGGCCCGATGATCGTTCAGGCCCTGGCTTTCTACGTTTTCGCGATCGTCGCCGTGATCTCCGGGATCATGGTGGTGACGTCGCGGAATCCGGTGCATTCCGTGCTGTTCCTGATCCTTGCCTTCTTCAACGCGGCCGGGCTGTTCGTGCTGATGGGCGCCGAGTTCCTGGCGATGATCCTGGTCATCGTCTACGTCGGCGCGGTCGCCGTCCTGTTCCTGTTCGTCGTGATGATGCTGGACATCAACTTCGTGCGGATGCGCGAGGGCTTCATCCGCTACATGCCGGTCGGCGCCCTGATCGGGCTGGTCCTCCTGGTCGAGCTGATCGCCGTTGCCACCGGGCTGGTGCCCATCGGCGGCGTCAAGGGGCCGGTCGCGGAGAGCATCGCCGCCCAGTCCGGGGTCACCAACACCGAGATGCTCGGCCGGCTGATCTATACGAAATACATCTACCTGTTCCAGCTGGCCGGCATGGTCCTGTTCGTCGCCATGATCGGCGCGATCGTGCTGACCCTGCGCCAGCGCGAGGGCGTGAAGAAGCAGGACATCGCCAAGCAGATCGCCCGCCGCCGCGAGGACGGCGTGGAGCTGAAAAAGGTAACGCCGGGGGAGGGCGCCTGACATGTGGGAGATAGGCCTCGCCCACTATCTGACCGTCGCCGCGATCCTGTTCACGGTCGGCATCTTCGGGATTTTCCTGAACCGGAAGAATGTCATCATCATCCTGATGTCGGTCGAGCTCATGCTGCTCGCCGTCAACATCAATCTGGTCGCCTTCTCCTGGGCGCTGCAGGACCTCGTCGGCCAGATCTTCGCCATGTTCGTCCTCACCGTCGCCGCCGCCGAGGCGGCCATCGGCCTCGCCATCCTGGTGATCTATTTCCGCAATCGCGGATCGATCGAGGTCGAAGACATCAACGTGATGAAAGGCTAGCGGAACGTGTATACCGCCGCGGTCTTCCTGCCTCTGCTGGGAGCACTGGTCGCCGGCCTGTTCGGCCGGGTGATCGGCGAGCGGGCGTCGCAATATGTGACGTCCGGCCTGCTGATCATCTCCGCCGTCCTGTCCTGCTTCATCCTCTATTCCGTCGCCTTCGCGAAGACGGGACCCGAGCCCTTCGTCCTGTTCGACTGGATCTCGGTCGGCACGCTCAAGGTCCAGTGGGCGCTGCGCTTCGACACCCTGTCGGCGGTGATGATGTTCGTCGTCACGCTCGTGTCGGCGGTCGTGCACGTCTACTCGATCGGCTACATGAGCCACGATCACAGCAAGGCGCGCTTCTTCTCCTACCTCAGCCTGTTCACCTTCTCGATGCTGATGCTGGTGACGGCGGAGAACTTCGTGCAGATGTTCTTCGGCTGGGAAGGCGTGGGCGTCTGCTCCTACCTGCTGATCGGCTTCTGGTTCGAGCGCGACAGCGCCAATGCCGCCGCGATCAAGGCCTTCGTCGTCAACCGGATCGGCGATTTCGGCTTCCTGCTCGGCATGTTCCTGACCTTCGCGATCTTCGGCGCGCTCGACTTCACCAACGTGCTGCCGGCCGCCGCGGGCCTGCCGGGCAAGACGATCACCCTGGTCGGCGGCTGGACCATCGACGGCCAGACGGCGCTCAACTGGGCCTGCATCCTCCTGTTCGTCGGCGCGATGGGCAAGTCGGCGCAGATCCTGCTGCACACCTGGCTGCCCGACGCGATGGAAGGCCCGACCCCGGTCTCGGCCCTGATCCATGCCGCGACCATGGTCACCGCCGGCGTTTTCATGGTCTGCCGGCTGTCGCCGATGTTCGAATACGCGCCGGTCGCCCTGGCCATGGTCACGGTGGTCGGCGGCATCACCGCCTTCTTCGCCGCGTCGATCGGCCTGGTGCAGAACGACATCAAGCGGGTGATCGCCTATTCGACCTGTTCGCAGCTCGGCTACATGTTCTTCGCCGCGGGCGTCGGCGCCTATCCGGCGGCGATCTTCCACCTGATGACCCACGCCTTCTTCAAGGCGCTGCTGTTCCTGGGCTCGGGCTCGGTCATCCACGGCATGTCCGACGAGCAGGACATGCGGCGGATGGGCGGGATCTGGCGCAAGATGAAGTTCACCTACGCGATGATGTGGATCGGCAGCCTGGCGCTGGCCGGCATCCCGATCTTCGCGGGCTACTATTCCAAGGACATGATCCTGGAGTCCGCCTTCGCCGCCCATACCGGCCTCGGCATGTTCGCCTTCTGGATGGGCATCGCCGCCGCGGTGATGACCGCCTTCTATTCCTGGCGGCTCATCTTCATGACCTTCCACGGCAAGCAGCGCGCCTCGGACGAGGTGATGAGCCATGCCCACGAATCGCCGCTGGTGATGACCATACCGCTCGGCGTGCTGGCCGTCGGCGCGGTGTTCGCCGGCATCGTCGCCTTCGGCTGGTTCGTCGGCGAGGACTGGAAGACCTTCTGGGGCGCCTCGATCCACCTGCGCCCGGGCAACGAGATCATAGAGCACGCCCATCACGTGCCGGCCTGGGTCGCCTATCTGCCGATCGTGGTCGGCGTGATCGGCATCGCGCTCGCCTACGCCATGTACATCCTCTATCCGAACTGGCCGCGGGCCCTCGCCCGGCGGGTGCGGGGCCTGTACTTCTTCCTGCTCAACAAGTGGTATTTCGACGAGCTCTACAATGCGATCTTCGTGCGTCCCGCCTTCAAGATCGGCCGCGGCCTGTGGCGCGGCGGCGACGGCGCCGTGATCGACGGGCTCGGACCGGATGGTGTCGCCTCGCTGACCCGCGTCGTCGCGCGCCGGGTGGCGGCGCTGCAGTCCGGCTATCTCTACCACTACGCCTTCGCGATCCTGATCGGCGTGGCGGTCTTCGTCTCGCTCTACCTCTTCGGCGTGGTGAGGTAGGCGATGGGGAACTGGCCGCTGCTCAGCGTCATCACCTTCCTGCCACTCGTCGGCGCCGTCTTCATCCTGGCGCTGGTCCGGGGCGACCGAGAGGCGGTCGATCGCAACGCACGCTTCATGGCGCTGTGGACGTCGCTGGCGACCTTCATCGTCTCGCTGCTGGTCTGGATCAACTTCGACGACAAGACCGCCGCCTTCCAGTTCGTCGAGAAGGCCGACTGGTTCACGCTGCCCGGCGGCTACACGCTGACCTATCACATGGGGCTCGACGGCATCTCGATGCTGTTCGTCCTGCTCGCGACGCTGCTGACGCCGATCTGCGTGCTGGCCAGCTGGCAGATGAAGCACCGGGTCCGCGAATACATGGTCGCCTTCCTGGCGCTCGAGACCTTCATGGTCGGCACCTTCTCGGCGCTCGACCTGGTCACCTTCTACATCTTCTTCGAAGGTGTCCTGATCCCGATGTTCCTGATCATCGGCGTCTGGGGCGGCCAGCGGCGGATCTATTCGGCCTTCAAGTTCTTCCTGTACACGCTGCTCGGCTCGGTGCTGATGCTGATCGCGATGTTCGCGCTCTATCACGCGACCCGCGAGGCCGGGGCGCCGACGACGGACATCGCCCAGATCCTCGAATTCGCGCGCACCAAGGGCTTCGATACCGGTCTGCAGAAGTGGCTGTGGCTGGCCTTCTTCGCCTCCTTCGCGGTGAAGATGCCGATGTGGCCCGTCCACACCTGGCTGCCCGACGCCCATGTGGAGGCGCCGACGGCGGGCTCGGTCATCCTGGCGGGCGTGCTCCTGAAGATGGGCGGCTACGGCTTTTTGCGCTTCTCGTTGCCGATGTTCCCGGACGCCTCGATCTATTTCACGCCGCTGGTCTACGTCCTTTCGGTCATCGCGATCATCTACACCTCGCTGGTCGCGCTGGCGCAGGAGGACATGAAGAAGCTGATCGCCTATTCGTCGGTCGCCCACATGGGCTTCGTGACGATCGGCATCTTCGCGGCGACCCACCAGCTGGCCGGCGACCAGACGCTCCTGGGCACGCAGGCCGTGCAGGGCGCGCTGTTCCAGATGGTCTCCCACGGCATCGTCTCGGCCGCGCTGTTCCTGTGCGTGGGCGTCATCTACGACCGCATGCATACCCGCGAGATCGCGCGCTACGGCGGGCTGGTCAACCGGATGCCGCGCTATGCCGCCGTCTTCATGGTGTTCATGCTGGCCTCGGTGGGCCTGCCGGGCACCAGCGGGTTCGTCGGTGAATTCCTGGTCCTGTTCGGCGTGTTCCAGGCGAATGTCTGGGTCGCGGCTCTGGCGGCGACCGGCGTGATCCTGGGCGCGACTTACATGCTCTACCTCTATCGGCGGGTGATCTTCGGGCGGCTGACCAAGGTCGACCTTATGGACATCACCGACCTCAATCTCCGGGAGATCCTGATCTTCGTGCCTCTGGTGATTCTGGTGCTCTGGATGGGCATCTATCCGGCGCCCTTCCTCGACGTGTTCGATGCCTCGGTGCAGGGGCTGATCCAGAGCTTCAAGAGCGGCGCCTGCATCGGCAATCCCGCCTGTTTCGCGGTGCAGTAGGGAGCCGGACACGATGACGCTCGCATCCCTTTCCGCCGCCTGGCCCGAAATGCTGCTGGCGCTGGCCGCCATGGCGCTGCTGATGGTCGGCGTGTTCCGCCAGGACGGGCCGGGGACCGCCCGGCTGGTCAGCTGGCTCGCCGTGGCCACCCTGGTCGTGGTCGGAGTCCTGGCGATCTTCGTGATGCCGGAGGAGGGCCGCAAGCTCCTGTTCGCCAACATGTTCGTGGCCGACGTCTATACCACCTTCGTCAAGGTGCTCGTCCTCGGCGCCGCCGCGGTCGGGATCATCCTGTCGATCGGCTACAACGAGCGGGAGCAGATCGCGCGGTTCGAATATCCGGTCCTGATCCTGGTCGCCACGCTGGGCATGATGGTCATGATCTCGGCCAACGACCTGATCTCGCTCTACGTCGGCCTGGAACTGCAGAGTCTCGCGCTCTACGTCGTCGCCGCCTTCCGGCGCGATTCGATCAAGTCCAGCGAGGCCGGGCTCAAGTATTTCGTCCTCGGCGCGCTCGCCTCGGGCATGCTGCTCTATGGCGCCTCGATGGTCTACGGCTTCACCGGCAGCACCAACTTCAGCCAGCTGGTGACCGTGTTCGGGCAGACCGGCGCGGCGTCGGTCGGCGTCATCGTCGGCATCGTCTTCCTCATCGTCGGGCTGGCCTTCAAGGTTTCGGCCGTGCCCTTCCACATGTGGACCCCGGACGTCTACGAGGGCGCGCCGACGCCGGTCACCGCCTTCTTCGCGGCGGCGCCCAAGCTGGCTGCCATGGCCCTGTTCGTGAGCGTGATGGTCGGACCGTTCGGCAAGCTGATCGGCCAGTGGCAGCAGATCATCGTGCTGATCTCGATCCTGTCGATGGCGCTCGGTGCCTTCGCCGCCATCCAGCAGACCAACATCAAGCGGCTGCTTGCCTACAGCTCGATCGGCCATGTCGGCTACGCCCTGATCGGGCTGGCGGCGGGCACCAAGGACGGAATCACCGGCATCCTGGTCTATATGGCGATCTACATCGTCATGACCCTGGGCGCCTTCGCCGTGGTCCTGTGCATGCAGCGAGACGGCCGCATGGTCGAGGATATCAAGGACCTGTCCGGCCTGTCGCGGACGCGGCCGGGCATGGCGCTGATGATGGCGATCTTCATGTTCTCGATGGCCGGCATTCCACCGCTCGCGGGCTTCTTCGCCAAGATCTACGTCTTCATGGCCGCGGTCGAGGCGGAGCTCTATACGCTCGCCATTCTCGGCGTGCTGACCAGCGTCGTTGGCGCGTTCTATTACCTTCGCATCGTCAAGGTGATGTATTTCGACGAGGCGACCGAGAGCTTCGATGCCAACACGGGCCGGGAACTGTCCGTGATCCATGTCGCGGCCGGCCTGTTCACGCTCCTGTTCTTCCTCTTCCCGAGCGCGCTGACGCAACTCGCCGATCAGGCCGTCCAGAGCCTGATGGGCGGGTGACCCGGCATGAGCGCCCGCCGATGAGCGCCGTGCCGAGGCTGCCTTCCGGGTTCACACTGCGCACCTACGACAGCTTGCCAAGCACCAATGACGAGGCGCGGCGGCTGGCCGGCGCGGGCGCGGCGCACGGC
>CAMYMQ010000333.1 GCA_947259335.1 uncultured Alphaproteobacteria bacterium
CTGCGGCCTGTCCGGCCTGCGCACCAACCCGCCGCGGGAGAATGGCGGCAATTTCGACGTCAAGCAGCTCACCGTCGGGGCGCGGCTCGTGCTGCCGGTCTTCGTCGAGGGCGCCCTGTTCTCGACCGGCGACGGCCACTTCGCCCAGGGCGACGGCGAGGTCTGCGTCACCGCGATCGAGATGGCGGCGACCGTCGCGGTCCGCTTTCGGCTGCTCAAGGGCTTGGCCGCGCGACGGCGCCTGACCGCGCCGGTCTTTTCCCATCCGGGCTACCGGCCCGCGACGGCCGACGGGCGCGGCGCCGAGCCGATCCTCGCCGCGATGGGCTATCCCGTCGACGCGCACGGCGAGAACGACAGCGAGAACGTGACGCTCGCCGCCCGCAACGCGCTGCTCAACATGATCGCGCTGCTCGAGGAACGGGGCTTCACCCGCGAGCAGGCCTACGTGCTCTGCTCGGTGGCCTGCGACCTGCGCATCTCGAACATCGTCGACCTGCCCAATGTCACCGTCTCGGCGCTGCTGCCGGAAACGATCTTCGTCTGAGCGCCGTCGCTGGCGGCCGGCGCGCCGTGTCGCTGGACAGGGTGTCGATGGACGCTGGCATGCCGACCCGCGTGCGGTAGAGTGCCGCCATGGTTCACCTCTCCGTCCTCGATCTCGCCTACATCGGCGAAGGCTTCACCCCGGCCGACGCGCTGGCCAACGCGCTCGACCTGGCCCGGCATGCCGAGACCGCCGGCTTCAATCGCTTCTGGCTGGCCGAACACCACAACCTCGCCGGCATCGCCAGCGCCGCCACGGCGGTGTGCATCGGCCATGTCGCCGGCGGCACCAAGACGATCAGGGTCGGGGCCGGGGGCATCATGCTGCCGAACCACTCGCCCATGGTGATCGCCGAGCAGTTCGGGACCCTGGCGACCCTGTTCCCCGGCCGCATCGACCTGGGCCTGGGCCGGGCGCCGGGCACCGACCAGCGCACGCTGCGGGCGCTGCGGCGCGGCCCGGAAGCGTCGGAATACTTCCCGCAGGACGTGGTCGAGCTGCAGGCGCTGCTCGGCCCGCCCCGGGACAACCAGACGATCCACGCGATCCCCGGCGAGGACACCAACGTGCCGCTGTGGATCCTCGGCTCCAGCCTGTTCGGCGCCCAGCTCGCCGGCATGCTCGGCCTGCCTTACGCCTTCGCCTCGCACTTCGCGCCCCAGGCGCTGATGCAGGCGGTGGCGGTCTACCGCGAGCGGTTCGAGCCCTCGAAGCAGCTCGCCGAGCCCTACGTGATGGTCGGCTGCAACGCCATCGTCGCCGACACGGATGACGAGGCGCGGCGGCTGTTCACGACGCCGCAGCAGCAGTTCACCCGCATGGTGCGCGGCACCCGCGGCCAGCTGCCGCCGCCGGTCGACGACATCGAGAGCGTCTGGTCGCCGGCGGAGAAGGCGCATGTGGCGTCGATGATGGCCTGCTCGTTCTACGGCGCGACCACGACGATCAAGGACAAGCTGGCGCCGCTGATCGAGGCCACGGGCGCCGATGAGCTGATGGTCTCGGCGGCGATCTGGGACCACAAGGCGCGAGTGCGCTCCTACGAGCTGCTGGCCGAGGCCATGGGGTAGCAGCGCACCGACTCGCGCCCGCGGCGTCCGCCGCACCTATTCTGCGGCGCCCACCGCCTGGGTCTTCAGGCCGACTTCCTCGTAGCCGCCGCCGCTCTCGTCGGGCCAGGAAACGGCGGTGACGAAGGCGGGCCGCGCGCTCAGCCGCTCATACCAGTCGTGGACGTTGCGCCGCTTGTCGGCGGACCAGAAGCGCTCGTTGCCGAGCGCGTAGAGCCGGTACATGTAGGGCGCGATGGCGATATCGGCGAGCGAGAAGTCGCCGGCGATCCACGCCCGGCCCTCGAGGGTGTCGTCGAGCCGGTCGAGCATGCCCTCGATCACCGCGCCGGCGTCGGCCAGCTCGTCCGCGCCGATCTCGCCGCGGATGCCGCGGCCGTGGATGTCCTTGTAGAAGCGGGTGGGGCGGCGGGCGGCCTGCTTGTGGAGTTCCGCATCGCCCCAGCGGTTGCGCAGCTTGGGCAGGATGTATTTGACGTAGGTGAGCTTGACGATGGCGGGGAAGTCTTCCTCGCAGGCACGGATGAATTCGCGCATGCGCGCCGCCTTTACCGGGTCGGCCGGCACCAGCGGCGGGCCGTCGAAGGCCGCGTCGATATACTCGTTGATGATCGTCGATTCGCGGATCGGCACGCCGTCGTGCACCAGGGTCGGCACCACCCCGGCGGGATTGATCGCCAGATACTCGGGCTCCATCTGGTCGAATTTGAACAGGTCGATATAGCGGCTGTTCCAGGCCACGCCCTTTTCCTCGAGCGCCATCCGGCAGCGCACCGAGCAGACGGAACTCCAGAAATGATAAAGATCCACGGTCATCGGCTGTGCTCCCCGTTTTCCGCTCTTTATCACATCGCGCGGTTCTGGTCTCTGTGTCGCCGGACACAGGACGGGGGGCACACGGACGAAGGTCCGGCCTGTGCGGCGGGACAGCCGTCCCTGGGCTGGTCGTCGATGGAAGTGGAGGGAAGGCGGTCTCCGCGGTGGCGGGCTGCGCCGATCCGGTCCGTCTACCGTGCGGCTGCGCGCATAGCGGGCCTTTGCGTTCGGTGGGACACGGGCAGCGACTTTTCGTGCACGATGACCCGATTGCGGCCCCTGCTCTTGGCGGTATAGAGGGCTTCGTCGGCCAGACCGACGGATGTGTCGACGTCGCTTGTCAGGGGATCGAGGCAGGCGATCCCGACGCTGACCGTGCATCGGAACGTGGTTTCGCCACAGGTGATGGCTTTTTCCGCGACCCGCTCGCGCAGCCGGTTGCACAGCATTTCAGCGTCGTGAATCGATGTTTCGGGCATGAGCAGGACGAATTCCTCGCCGCCGAACCGGGCCAGGATGTCGGACTTGCGAATCGAGTCGCTGAGGGTCTTGACGAAGGCCCGGAGGCATTCGTCGCCCGCGGCATGGCCATGCAGATCGTTGATCTTCTTGAAGTGGTCGATGTCGAAAATGGCGACCATGATGGGGCGACCGTGCCGCTCCGCGCTGTAGACCTCACGTTCGGCCAACTCGAAGAACTGGCGGCGGTTATAGGCGCCGGTCAACGGATCGGTCGTCGCGAGGCGCTGCAGTTCCTCGCGCATTTCGACCGCGTCGTTGACGTCGCGGGTGCTGGCGCGAAAGCCCGCCAGGTTGCCGTCGCGATCGAAGGCGGGAGCCGATTCGGCCTCGCACCAGCGCACGGTGCCGTCCTTGCGGGTGAGCCGGAACTCGAACTTCGACGGTTTCACTTCGCTCCGGGCCTCGCGCACGATCGACCTCACGCGCTCCACGTCGTCGGGATGCATCAGGCAGAACGGATAGTCGGGCATGGCGTAGCATTCGTCGGCCGTATAGCCGGTGACCCGCTCGACCGACGGATTGATCCATTGCGGCTTGCCAGTGGGGTCGACCCAGCCCTCCCAGGCATAGGTGTAATCGGCGATCACCTGCAGCCGGTCGGCGGCCTCGTGGGCGGCGTCGGCATACCCGATCATTCGTGCGATGCCCCGTTCGCCCTTGCGCGCAATGCTGATCATCAGCAGCACGTAGACGGCCAGGATGACCGCCATCAGACCGTGGACCACCGTGCCGCGCGTGGCGAAGAAGAGGATCGCCGGGGCGATCGCGGGGACGATAAATCCCGTGGCAGCTTGCGGACAGGGCCGGAGCGACGTCGCGGCGCCCGCCGTCATGCCGGCGAGCACGAACAGGACGACGACCGACTGGATCATGTCGGAGACGAAAAACAGCGAGAAGCCGGTCAGACCCCACACCGCGCCCGACGCCAGGGCCGATCGCGCATAGACCCGCAGCCAGGCGGCCTGCCCGTCTTCGTCCATCGTCAGATCGTGGTGTGTCACCAGGTAAAGCCGGTATCCGAGCGCGGCGCAGAGGAGCAACAGCCATCCGACCGGAACGAAGACGGGAAGGTCGCTGAACAGGAAAACGCCGAACAGCATCACGCCGTTGAAAACGGAGGACAGGGTCGCGATCGAAGAGTTCGCGCACAGCATCCTCGCCCGTTCACGGTTCCCCGAAACCGATGGGGCGCTGCCGCGCCATGTCCTTGCGATGTCAGGCTGCATGTCTGAATTCCCGTGCAGCACGTTCCTGTGCTGCGCCCCGTTTGGAAGGACCGTCCGGCCGCCTCGAGGCGGTCGGATTGGTCGTACCTTCCGGGTCATGGTCGGCCAAGGAGTTGAAGATACGGTTAATTTTGGGAACGGGCGGCGGTGTACCGGGCGCTCCGGGCTTCGCCGCGAACCGGAGGCCGCCCGCCGGTCCTCGGGTCCGGCAGGGGCGGTTAGGCGGCGCCCGC
>CAMYMQ010000334.1 GCA_947259335.1 uncultured Alphaproteobacteria bacterium
CTGCGGGTCGCCACCGCGCTCGCCGCCGGCGCGACCGCCTTCGGGGCCGGGCTGTGATTCCCGGCGAGCTGCTGCCGGCCGACGGCGAGATCGAACTGAACGCCGGGCGCGAGACGGTCGAGCTCGCGGTCGCCAACACCGGTGACCGGCCGGTCCAGGTCGGCTCCCACTACCACTTCTTCGAGACCAACGAGGCGCTCGCCTTCGACCGCGCCGTGGCGCGGGGCTTCCGCCTCGACATCCCGGCCGGGACGGCGACCCGGTTCGAACCGGGCCAGACCCGCACGGTAAGGCTCGTCCACTACGCCGGCTCGGGCGAGATCTGGGGCTTCAACGCGCTGGTCAACGGACCGCTGGAGGGCTGAGGCTTGGCCTATTCGATCACCCGCGACGCCTATGCCGCGATGTACGGCCCCACCACGGGGGACCGCCTGCGGCTCGCCGATACCGACCTGATCATCGAGGTCGAGGAGGACCGCACCGTCTACGGCGAGGAGGTCAAGTTCGGCGGCGGCAAGGTCATCCGCGACGGCATGGGCCAGGCGCAGACGACGCGCGCCGGCGGAGCCGTCGACACCGTCATCACCAACGCGCTGATCGTCGACCACTGGGGCATCGTCAAGGCCGACGTGGGCCTCAAGGACGGCCGCATCGCCGCCATCGGCAAGGCCGGCAATCCGGACGTCCAGCCCGGCGTCGACATCGTCATCGGCCCGGGCACCGAGGCGATCGCGGGCGAGGGGCGCATCCTCACTGCTGGCGGCCTCGACGTGCACATACACTTCATCAGCCCGCAGCAGGCCGAGGACGCGCTGATGAGCGGCGTCACGACCATGATGGGCGGCGGTACCGGCCCGGCCGAGGGCACCAACGCGACCACCTGCACCCCCGGCGCCTGGCACATCGGCCGGATGCTCCAGGCGGTCGAGGGCCTGCCGATGAACATCGGCCTGTTCGGCAAGGGCAACGCCACCCGGCCCGAGGCCCTGCGCGAGCAGGTCGCGGCCGGCGCCTGCGGCCTCAAGCTGCATGAGGACTGGGGCACGACCCCGGCGGCGATCGACACCTGCCTGTCGGTCGCCGACGAAAGTGACGTCGCGGTGACCATCCATACCGACACGCTCAACGAATCGGGCTTCGTCGAGAACACGATCAAGGCCTTCAAGGGCCGCAACATCCACGCCTTCCATACCGAGGGCGCGGGCGGCGGCCACGCGCCGGACATCATCAAGGTCTGCGGGCTCCCCAACGTGCTGCCGTCGTCGACCAATCCGACCCGGCCGTTCACGGTCAACACGGTCGACGAGCATCTCGACATGCTGATGGTGTGCCATCACCTCGACGCCAGGATCCCCGAGGACGTGGCCTTCGCGGAGAGCCGCATCCGGCGCGAGACAATCGCCGCCGAGGACATCCTCCACGATCTCGGCGCCTTCTCGATGATCGCCTCGGACAGCCAGGCGATGGGCCGGGTCGGCGAGGTGATCATCCGGACCTGGCAGACCGCGGACAAGATGAAGAAGCAGCGCGGCGCCCTGGCCGAGGACAGCGCCCGGAACGACAATTTCCGGGTCAAGCGCTACATCGCCAAATACACCATCAACCCGGCGCTCGCCCACGGCATCGCCGGCCACGTCGGCTCGGTGGAGGTAGGCAAGCTCGCCGATCTGGTGCTGTGGAAGCCGGCCTTCTTCGGGGTCAAGCCGGAACTGATCCTGAAGGCGGGCACGATCGCTGCGGCGCCGATGGGCGACCCCAACGCCTCGATCCCGACGCCCCAGCCGGTCCACTACCGCTATATGTTCGGCGCCTTCGGCCGGTCGCTGACGGCGAGCCGGGTGACCTTCCTGTCCCGGGCCGGGCTCGACGCCGGCGTGGCCGACGCCCTCGGGCTGGAGAGCCCGGTGCTGGCCGTGTCCGGCATCCGGGAGGTCGGCAAGGCGCAGATGGTCCACAATTCGGCGACGCCTTCGATCGAGGTCGATCCCGAGACCTATGAGGTCCGGGCCGACGGCGCGTTGTTGACCTGCGAGCCCGCGGCCGAGCTGCCGATGGCCCAGCGCTACTTCCTGTTCTGATGGACCGCGCGACCCTCGCGGCGGCAAACGGGACCTGGCCGCGCGGCGACGCGGTGGCCACGGTCACCCTCGACTATGAGGACCGCTGCCGGCGCCGGATGCGGCTGGTCGCCGACGACGGGTTCGCCTTCCTGCTGGACCTCGCCGAGGCGGGCGTCCTGGCCGACGGCGACGGGCTGCGGCTCGAGGACGGACGGTGGATCGCCGTTCGTGCGGCGCCCGAGCGGTTGACGCGGGTCGACTGCGCCGATCCCCACCACCGCTCCGTGATTGCCTGGCACCTGGGCAACCGGCACCTGCCGACCGAAATCGCCGCCGAGGCGATCTACATCCGCCACGACCATGTCATCGAGGCGATGCTCGAAGGGCTCGGGGCGACGGTAACCTCGGTCGAGCGTCCCTTCACGCCGGAGAGCGGCGCCTACGCCGCCCACCGCCATGCGGCGCATTCCCATGCCCATGAACACGCCGCGGGCGAGGGCCACGCGCCTGCCAGCGGCGCCGTGGAGGGCGCGGCGTGACGCCGGGAGCGCTCTATCGCCTGATGACCTGGTTCTCGCCCTCCTATCCGGTCGGCGCCTTTTCCTATTCGCACGGACTGGAGACGGCGGTGGCCGACGGCGCGGTCAGCGACCGCGAAAGCCTCGTCGTCTGGATCGCCACGGTGTTGCGCCACGGCGCGGGCCTGTCCGACGCGGTCCTGTTCCGCGCGGCCTGGACGGCGGCCGCGGAGGTCGACGACGGCGCGATGGAGGACGCGGTGCGGC
>CAMYMQ010000335.1 GCA_947259335.1 uncultured Alphaproteobacteria bacterium
ACCCGCTCGGCCAGATGGTCGAGCAGGTGCGGCGACGGTTCCGGTGCCGGGATCGGCAGGACCGACAGATCCGCCGGCATGGCGCAGGCCGCGCCCTGAACGTCGATCGGGATCTCGACGCTGACCGGGCCGGTCGGCGCGGTGAGCGCGGTGCGGATCGCCTCCTTGATCACCCCCAGCGCCTGCTCCGGCGTCCAGACCCGGAAATAGGCCTTGGAGATGGCCTTGAGCATGTCGGGCTGCTTGTGCGCCTCGTGGATGTAGGACCGGGCCCGGTCCATGTAGCCGCTCTCGATCTGGCCGGTCAGGTGCAGGACCGGCGAACCGGCGGTCAGCGCCTCGACCATGCTGCCCGCCGCATTGCCCGCAGCGACGCCCGTCGACGTGATGCCGACGCCCAGCCCGCCCGACACCCGCGCGAAGGCGTCGGCCATGTTGAGCGCCCCGATCTCGCCGCGCGCGGGCACGAAGCGGATCCTGCCGCGCCGCGCGATGGCGTCGAGGATTGGCATGTTGTGGATCGAGATGACGCCGAAGGCCGTGGTCAGGCCGACGGCTTCGAGATAGGCCGCGATGACGTCGCCGACGGTCGTGTTCTCAGGCAAAGCGGGAAACTCCTCCAGCGACCTCGAGCGAGGCTCCGGTGATGAAACTGGCGACGGGAGCGGCGAGGAAGGCGATCGCCGCGGCGGGTTCCTCGGGCCGGCCGAGCCGGCCGGTGAGGATATGCTTCTGGGCGGCCAGATCGGCCATCCACGCGTCCTTGGTCTCGCCCGGCTTGGCCTGGGCCTCGTAGCGGCGCTGCCACTGGCCCGAATCGACGATGCCGAGCAGGATGCCGTTGACCCGGATGCCCTTGGGCGCGAGCTCGACCGAGAGCGACTTCTGCAGGTTCTGGATACCCGCCCGCAGGGCAGACGTGCAGACCATGTGCGGCTCGGGCTGGCGCGCGAGCAGCGAGTTGACGATGACGATCGAGGCCTTGTCCGAAGCTTCGAGCGCCGCCTGGAAGGCGCGGGTCGGACGGATGACCGAGAAGAATTTCAGCTCGAACTCGTCGCGCCAGGCGGCGTCGTCGGTGGTCTCGAAGGTACTGAGCCGCCCCTGCCCGGCATTGTTGATCAGGATGTCGACGCCGCCGAACCGCTCGATCACCGCGTCGCGGAAACCCTCGACCGCCGCCGCGTCGAGCACATCGCAGGGCGCGGCGAAGACCGCGTCGCCATAGTCCGCGCGCAGCGGCTCCAGCGCCGCAGCCAGCCGGCCCTCGTCGCGGCCGCAGAAGGCCACCTTCGCGCCGTCGGCGAGCAGCACCCGCACCGTGGCGAGGCCGATGCCCGACGAACCGCCGGTAACGACGGCGCGCAACCCGTTCAATCCAAGATCCATGTGCCTATCCGTTCGGGAAAATCGGGAATGCCCGGGTCAGCCCTGGTATCCGGGGTCCGGCTCGCCCGCCATATACTTGCGGAAGCCCGGCGGCGGCGGGCCGGCGGTGCCCCAGCGGTCCATCAATTCCGGCGTCCGCTTCCACACCCGCGGCTCGTGGGTCGCCGGGTCGATGCGCTCGACCTCGGCGGTGTACTCGATGACGAAGTCGCTGGGGTCGGTGAAATAGGAGAAGGTGTTGTTGCCCGGCCCGTGGCGGCCGACGCCCCAGCCCACGTCCCGGCCGTGGCGCTTCATCCGGCCGATGCCCTTCATCTGGGCGTCGATCGACGGCATCTCGAAGGCGATGTGGTTGAGCGAGGCGTGGTCCGCCCGGTTGAACGCGATCGAATGGTGATCGACGTTGCATCGGATGAACACCATCTGGTTCTCCGACCAGTCGCTGATCTGGAAGCCCAGCGTGGACTGGTAGAAGTCCAGCGCCGTCTCCAGCTGCGGCGTGTTCAGCACGCAGTGGGTGATCTTGCGCGGCGCGTCCGGCCGGTCGGCGAACTCGTGATGCTGCTCGACCTCGGCCGCGACCCGCAGAAGCCGGTTGTCGGGGTCGACGATGTCGAAGCCGACGCCGCCACCGGGCGTGTCGAGGTCGCGCGGCGCGGCGGCGATCTTCACGCCGGTGTCCTTGACCTTGTCGAACAGGGCCTGCATCGCCGCCCGGTCCTGGGCCGCGAGGTTGATGTACTGGATACCGCGATGGTCGGCGTCGTGGATCGACAGGATGTGATGCTCCGGCGCGGTGCCCCGGAAATAGACGGTGCCGGCCTCTTCCGCGACCGGGGTCAGGCCCCAGACCTCGGTATAGAAGTCCTTCGTCTCGCTCATCTTCGGCGCGCACAGCGCGACGCCGCGCAGCCGGCTGACCTTTGGCTCGCTCATCGAGACCTCCCTTTGGTTACGTTCATGCCGTCCGCTTTCGGCCCGGATAGCCGAGCCAGGACGAAATTTCCCCGGCGGTCGAGAGCACGGCATCGGCGATGCGGCCCTCGAGATCGCCGGCCTGGACCGCCGTTTCCGGCGTGGTGACGTTGATCGCCGCGACCACCTTGCCGTCCGACCCGAAGACCGGCGCGGCGACGCTGGCGATCCCCGTTTCGAAGGCCGAATGGCTGAGCGCGAAGCCCCGCGCCGCGTCCTTCGTGGCCTGCCGCTGCAGGGCGTCGAGCGTCGTCGCCGTCTGCTCGGTAAAGGCGGCCAGCGGCGTCTGGGCGAAGATCGACCGCAGCGTGTCGTGCGGCAGCTGGGACAGGATCGCCCGGCCGATGCTGGTCGCATGCGCCGGCAGCCGGGCACCGACACGGATGCCGCTGGTCATCGCGCTGTCGACGGCGAAGCGCGCCAGGTAGACGATCTCGGTGCCTTCGAGCACGCCCAGGTGGGCCGAGCAGTGGGTCCGGTCGCTCAGCGCCTCGAGCTTCGGCCGGGCGACCTCGATCAGTTCCTGCGAGGCGAGATAGGTGAAGCCCAGCGCCAGCACCCGCGCACCCAGCCGGTAGGTCTTGGCCGCGTCGTCGCGGATCAGGAAGCCCATGTCGGTCAGCGTGTAGGCCAGCCGGAAGACCGACGAGCGCGGCAGGCCGACGGCCTTGCTCAGGTCGGCGAGCGACAGGGACTGCTGCTCCGCCGAGAAGGCCTCGAGCAGCGCCAGGCCGCGCATAAGGCCGGGGACCAGATAGCGGTCATTGTCGTCCGCGGCGGAGTCCGCGACGGTGGCCTTGGCGATGCCGGTCCCGGTGGCAAGGGCCTCGGTCATGCCGCCCGCGCCTCCATCTCGGCGAGGAAGTCGCCGACCAGCCGGTTGAAGCGGTCGGGCGCCTCGACATAGGGCAGGTGCCCGACCCCGTCGAGCAGGGCGAAGCGGGAATCCGCCAGAACCGCCGCGGCGGCGCGGTTGCCCTCGGGCGGCGTCACCCGGTCCTCGGCGCCGCACAGGACCAGGGCGGGCGTCGTGCAGCCGTCGAGATCGGTCAGCAGGTCGCCCTGCGACAGCGCGTGGGCGGCCTGGATGTAGCCGTGGGGCCGGACCCGGGACATGACCTCGCGAACGGCCGCGCGCACCGGCTCGGACGCCGCGGCCGCCAGCAGGTTGCCTGAGCG
>CAMYMQ010000336.1 GCA_947259335.1 uncultured Alphaproteobacteria bacterium
CCCGGGCCGCGTGGGACGCCTGGAAGGCGGCCGAGGCGGAGCGCGACACGGCAGCCGACGCGTCGGCGGCCGCGCGGGCGGACGAGACCTATCTTCGGGATGCCCTCGACCAACTGGAGCGCCTCGATCCCCAGGCTGACGAGGAAGCGGCCCTCATCGCCGAACGCAGCCGCCTGATGAACAGTGAGAAGCTCATCGAGGCCCTGAACGGCGCCGCCGAGACGCTGACCGGCCAGGTGCCGGTCGACGACGCCCTGCGCACCGCCCAACGGCAGGTCGAGCGGGCCCGGGACATGGCCCCCGATCTGATCGATCCCCTGCTGGCCGCGATCGAGCGCGCGGCCATCGAGGTGGAAGAGGCCCGATCCCAGCTGGAACAGGCGGGGGCGGAAGTCACCGGCGAACCGGGCCGGCTGGAAACCGTCGACGACCGGCTGTTCGCCTTGCGCGACGCCGCCCGCAAGCATCGTGTCGAGATCACTGCCCTGCCCGTCCTGCGCCGGGATCTGGCGGACCGTCTGTCGATGATCGAGGACCAGGGCGACCTGATCGCCAAGCTCGACAAGCGTGTCGCGGAAACGGCGGCAGCCTACCGATCGGCTGCCGGGGCGCTGTCGGCCAGTCGCCGTGCCGCCGCCCGGACCATGGATGCCGCGGTCGCTCAGGAACTGCAGCCGCTCAAGCTGGAGAAGGCACGCTTCTTCACCCGGATCGATGAACTGGAGTCCGACGGCTGGTCCCGTGACGGCATCGACCGGGTCCGCTTCGAGGTCGCCACCAACCCCGGGGCCCAGCCCGGGCCGATCGCCAAGATCGCCTCGGGCGGCGAGTTGTCCCGCTTCACCCTCGCGCTGAAGATGGTTCTCTCCCGAACCGGCGAAGCTCCAACTCTCATCTTCGACGAAGTCGACAGCGGCATCGGCGGGGCGACAGCTGCCGCCGTGGGCGAGCGATTGGGCCGCCTGGGCGACGGCCGTCAGATCCTCGTCGTCACCCACTCGCCCCAGGTCGCCGCGCGCGGCTCCCATCATTGGCGCGTGATGAAAGCCGCGGCCGGCGACGGTGCGGTGACGGAAGTATCCGAGCTCGATGCCGACGCCCGGCGGGAGGAAATCGCCCGGATGCTCGCCGGCCACGACGTGACGGAGGAAGCCCGGGCTGCGGCCCGGGTGCTGATCGCCGGAGGCGCGGCGTGAGCGGGAACGGCGCCGAAAACATAGCGGTCGGCGACCTCACCTCCGGCCAAGCCGAAGCGGAGCTGGCCCGGCTCGCCGGGGAGATCGCGCATCACGACGAGCTCTACTACCGCCAGGAAGCGCCGGCGATATCGGACGCCGACTATGACGCCCTGCGCACGCGCAACGAAGCGATCGAGGCCCGCTTTCCCGACCTGGTGCGCGACGACAGTCCGTCCCTGCGGGTCGGCGTCAAGCCCGCCGACGGCTTCGCCGAGGTCCGCCATTCGGTGCCGATGCTGTCCCTGGGCAACGCCTTCGCGAAGGAAGACGTCCACGAATTCGTCGCCCGGATCCGGCGGTTCCTGAACCTCGGCGCCGACGATCCCGTCGAATTGGTCGCCGAGCCGAAGATCGACGGGCTTTCGGCCACGGCCCACTACGACAAGGGCCGCTTCGTCCTGGGGGCCACGCGGGGCGACGGCACCACCGGCGAGGACATCACCCGCAACCTCGCGACCGTCGTCGACATGCCCGGCCGCCTCAAGGGGTCCGGCGTCCCGGACAGGATCGAGGTCCGGGGCGAGGTCTACATGAAACATTCCGACTTCGCCGCGCTGAACGAGCAGCGCGAGAAGGACGGCCTGGCCCTCTACGCCAACCCGCGCAATTCGGCCTCGGGATCGCTGCGCCAGCTCGACCCCTCGATCACGGCGAGCCGCCGGCTGCACTTCTTCGCCTACAGCTGGGGCGAGATCAGCGAACCGCCGGCCGATACCCACTGGCACTATCTCGACTGTCTCAAGGGCTGGGGCTTCACGGTCAATCCCTTCGCCAAGCTCTGCCGCGACGTGGACGAGGCGCTCGCCCTCTACGACGAGATCATGGAGAACCGGGCGCGGCTCGACTACGACATCGACGGCGTCGTCTACAAGGTGAACCGGCTCGACTGGCAGGACCGCCTCGGCTTCGTCAGCCGTGCGCCGCGCTGGGCGATCGCCCACAAGTTCCCGGCCGAGCAGGCCCAGACGCTTCTGGAGGAAATCGCAATCCAGGTCGGGCGCACCGGGGCGCTGACCCCGGTCGCGCATCTGACCCCAATCACGGTCGGCGGCGTCGTCGTCTCGCGGGCGACCCTGCACAACGAGGACGAGATCAAGCGCAAGGACATCCGGGTCGGCGACACGGTGGTCATCCAGCGCGCCGGCGACGTGATTCCCCAGGTCGTGTCGGTGGTCGAAGCCAAGCGACCGAAGGACTCCGAACCCTATACCTTTCCGACGGTCTGCCCCTGCCCGCTGGCGACCCCGGCCCATCGCGAGCCCGGCGAAGCCGTGACCCGGTGCACGGGCGAGCTCGCCTGTCCCTTCCAGCAGGTCAACCGGCTCAAGCATTTCGTCTCGCGCCAGGCCTTCGACATCGAGGGGCTGGGCGCCAAGCATGTCGAGGCCTTCCGCGACGCGGGCCTGGTCGAGACACCCGGCGACATCTTCCGCCTCAAGGACCGGCGGGACACCCTGCTGGAATGGGAAGGCTGGGGCGAACAGTCGGTCGCCAACCTGCTGGACGCGATCGAGGAACGACGGACCATCGGCTTCGACCGGTTCATTTACGCGCTTGGCATCCGGCAGGTCGGCGAAGCGACGGCCCGGCTGCTGGCGCGACGGTACGAGGATCTCGAGACCTGGCGCTCGGCGATGGAACAGGCAGCCCGGGAACGGGCCGAGCACCCCGACGAGATGAAGAAGCCCGAGGCGGTCGGCGAGGCCTTTGCCGCCCTGTGCGACATCGACGGGGTCGGCATATCGATGGCCGACGACCTCGTGGCCTTCTTCACCGAGGCGCATAACATCGAGGTGCTCGACGATCTCGCCGGACAGCTCACCATCCGGCCGCTGGAAAAAGCCGCCAGCGACTCGCCGGTGGCCGGCAAGACCATCGTCTTCACCGGCACGCTCGAGCGGATGACCCGCCAGGAAGCCAAGGCGCGCGCCGAATCGCTCGGCGCCAAGGTTTCGGGCTCGGTCTCGGCCAAGACCGATATCGTCGTCGCCGGCCCCGGCGCCGGGTCCAAGCTGAAGAAGGCCGAGGAACTGGGTGTCGAGGTGATGAGCGAGGACGACTGGCTCAAGCTCGTCGGACGCTAACTCACCGCTTCCGCCGGTTGCCCCGCAGGATCAGCCCGGTCGCAACCAGGCAACAGAGCGGCAGGATCATCCGCTCCGGCGCGCCCAGCAGCCACGACCAGCTGCCGCTGATCAGCAGCCAGAGCACCGGAATCACGAGCAGCGGCCACGGCACCCGCTTCGTGGTCATCACCAGTAGCCCGAGTGTCACCAGGTTCGTGGGATCGGGCGCGACGCCGAAGAACTGGAGCTGTGCCCAGCTTCGCCCGATCGCGAGTTCGATCACCGGATGAACGAACAGGGCGAAGACCACGAAACCCAGTCCCGTCCAGGCCGCCGCGCCGCCGGCGAAGCCGAACCGCAGCGCGTTGCGCACCGAGCCGTAGCCGAGCAGCAGCGCTGCTTCCACCGCGAACGCGACTTCGTAATAGGCCCCCGCCCAGTTGATCGCCGCATAGTGGTCGCCGAGAAAGGCCGAACCACTCCAGAGCCAGCCGGCCGCCAGGATCGCCGCGATGACCCTGCCCCCCGCCGGACGCGGCCACAGGGCATAGGCGAGCGCCGCCAGCGCCAGCGCCAGGGCGACGATCTGGGCCGGGAACACCGCTTCGTTGTAGTGGCCGATGACGGCGTGGAGCACGTCCGGCTGATAGAGAATGATCCGGTCCATCGATCGACCCCGAAGTGCCGCCGGCCTACAGCGCCTCGACGTATCGAGCCATCCGGCGGCGCATCGCGGGGTCGGGCAAGCGGCCGTGCAGCGCGCCCATGTTCTCGCGCATGTGGGCGACCTTCGACGTCGCCGGGATCGCGCAGGTCACGGCGGGGTGCGAAACGATGAACTTGAGCAGGAATTGCGCCCAGTTGTCCGCGTCGAGTTCCGCCGCCAAGGCGGGCAGCGTGTGGCGCTTCATGGCGTCGATCAGCGATCCGCCCCGGAATGGCCGGTTCACGATCACCGCGATCTTGCGCTCGGCGGCGAGCGGCAGCAGCCGCGCCTCGGCCTCCCGATCGACCGCGTTGTAGGTGAGCTGGATGAAGTCGATCGGCTTCGCCTCCATGATCCGCGCCATTTCACCGTGTCGCCCGCCGTGCGAGGTCGTGATCCCGACGTAGCGGAGCCGGCCGTTGGCCTTCAACGCGAGCAGGGTTTCAAGATGCTCCTCCCAGGACAGCAGGTTGTGGACCTGTTCGAGGTCGAGCGTCGGGACGCCCCAGAGCCGTTGCGAGTCCGCGATCTGCTCCCGGCCCCCGGATTCCGACGAGGTCCACACCTTGGTGGCGGAGAAAAGCTGCTTGCGGTTGTCCTTCAGCCGCTCCATGCACCAGCCGACGACGGCCTCCGCCGAGCCGTACATCGGCGAGGAGTCGACCACGCGCCCGCCCAGATCGAAGAAGGTCTTGAGCACCTGCAGCCTGGCTTCCCGCAGCGACGTCACCCGGCCCACGTTGAAGGTGATCCAGGTGCCCATGCCGATCACGGGCAGCATCTCGCCGCTCTTGGGGATGGGCCGGCTGCGCGGCGACGCCCGTTCGGCCCGGGCGGGCG
>CAMYMQ010000337.1 GCA_947259335.1 uncultured Alphaproteobacteria bacterium
ACCTCGCCCCGCCAGATCGTCGCCAGCGCCCAGCCGCCGAGCACGACGGCGGCGATCACCGCGATCAGTCCGCCCCAGACCACGCCGTCGCCCACCGCGATCGGCAGGGCGAAGGCCGCCGCGGCGAAGCCGAGCGCGATCAGATACCAGATGACGAAGCCCAGCCGCCGCGACCAGTGGAGGACGCGCCGCAGCTCGCCCGTCTCCGACGCCGCCGCGGCCTGGGCGACCAGCAGGGCCAGCGCGGGATAGAGCGGCAGGATATAGTGGGGCAGCTTGGTCGGCACCAGTTCGAGGATGATCCAGAAGGGCACCACCCACCAGAACAGGAGCCGGATCATCACCTGGCGGCGGTTGCGCCACGCCCAGATCAGCGACGGCCAGACGAACAGCGACGCCGGGGCGAAGGTCGCCATCAGCAGGAACAGATAATAGCCGGGCGGCGCCCCGTGCGCCTCCTGGCCCGAAATCAGCTTGCCCAGGAAGTCGCGCCCGGCCGCGCCCTTTATGAAGTCGGATTCGACCGCCATGATTGCGATGAACCAGGGCGCGGCGATCAGGGCCGCGATCGGCAGCCCGGCCCAGACCCGGAGCGAGCGCCACAGTTTGCGCGTCGGCGTGGTCAGGCTCAGGCCGGCCAGCGTGAGCCCGGAGATGACCGGGGTCAGCGGGCCCTTGATGAGAATCCCGACGCCCTGGGCGACCCAGAAGACGAGCGCGGTCCCCCAGCCGGCATCGCCGCCGTCGCGCGAACGGAGGTAGAGTCTGGCCAGCGCATACTGGGCCGCGGCGATGGTCGCGAGCAGCATGGCGTCGGTCTTGGCGATGTGGGATTCGACCACCAGCAGCAGGCAGGAGGCGAGCAGCGCCGCGGCCAGGAAGGCCGTTCGCCGCTCCATGTAGAGACAGCCGAGCGCGAAGGTGAACATCACCGCGAGCCACGCCCCCAGCAGGGACGGCAGGCGATACGGCCAGCGTTCGGTCGAGGCCGGAGTGCTCACGGCTGCGACCGATGCCGACTGAAGCCAGTGGATGCCGACCGGCTTCTTGTTGCGCGCGACGGTGTGAAAGCGGATGCGGACGAGATCGCCCGTCTCCAGCATCTGGCGGGACGCCTGCATGTAGCGCGATTCGTCGCGGTCGGTCGCGGGCAGGGCCGCGAGACCGGGCACATAGAGCACGGCGCACAGCAGCGTCAGCCACAGCCAGGCGCGGGAGCCTTGGAGGTATCTGCTCATCGCCGTGGGATCGGCTCCGATGGTCCTGTCTGCGCCGCGGGACCCGTTGTGGAAAAGCGTTACCGTAACGTGCTATCCACCGGCCCGGCTTGGATCGCTTAACTACGCGATGCCCGGGGGCGGGTCAAACCGGGTCTAACGCTTGAACAGGCATCACACCGAATGGACCTTTCAGTCATCGTCGCCGTGCACAACGAGGTCGAGAACATCGCCCCGTTCACGGCCGAGATACGCGCCGCCCTGGACGGCAAGCTCGAGTTCGAGATCGTCTATGTCGACGACGGCAGCACCGACGGCACCGCCGAGGCGCTGGTCGAGGCGCGGAAGACTGTGCCCGAGCTCGTCGTCTTCACCCACGAGAAGCGGTCGGGCAAGAGCCGCGCGCTGATCGAGGGCATCCGCCGGGCCCGCGCGCCGACGATCGTCACCATGGACGGGGACTGCCAGGACAACCCCGCGAACATCGAGACCATGTGGGCCCAGGTCACCAAGTCCGGGCAGGCCGACCCCAAGGTCGTGGTCTGCGCCTGGCGGCGCAACCGGCGCGACAGCTGGTGGCGCAAGTTCATCTCGCGGATCGCCAACCGCATCCGCGCCGGCCTGCTCGGCGACAAGACCCCGGATTCCGGCTGCGGCTTCAAGATGTTCAACCGCGACGCCTTCCTGGAGCTGCCCCGCTTCGACAACATGCACCGGTTCCTGCCGGCGCTGTTCCTCAAATACGGCTGCGAGATCACCTCGGTCGACGTCCACCACCGGCCTCGCGCCGGCGGACGCTCGAAGTACGGCACCCTGGACCGGCTATGGGTCAGCGTCTGGGACCTGCTTGGCGTGATGTGGCTGCAACGGCGGACCACCTACTCCGTGGTCAAGGAAAAGGACTAGCCCGTGGAATCCCTCAACGACGTCCTCGACTGGCTGCAGGGGGCGATGAACGTCCGCTCGCACGGCGAGCTGATCTGGGTGCTGGTCGGCTTCATCGGCCAGGCCCTGTTCTCGATGCGCTTTCTGATCCAGTGGTTCGTCAGCGAAAAGGCGAAGGAAAGCGTGGTGCCGGTCGCCTTCTGGTACTTCAGCATCTTCGGCGGCGTGACCCTGCTGACCTACGCCATCTGGCGGCGCGACCCGGTGATCATCGCCGGACAGGCGGGCGGCCTGCTGATCTATGCGCGCAACCTGTGGTTCATCCACAAGAAGCGGGCGCGCGACGGCGAGATGGTGCCGACCGACGCCGACGCCGAACGGCTGGCGCGCGAGGCGGAGCCGGAGCGGAAGTAGGGACCGGAAGGTGCGGAGCGGAAGGTTAAAGAGCGGAGCGGAAGGTTCAAGAGAGGTCGCCCCCTCGCCTTCCGAGGCGTAGGGGCGGGTTTAAAACCCGCCCCTACAGCCCCGCCGGCGTTGTTCGACGGGATTCTGTCTAAACGCTCTTCGGGGCGAGCTCGACCTTGTAGAGCTCCGTGTTCGCTATGTCCTTGAGCCGCACGGTCATCATCCCGGTCTTCCCGTCGATGGCGACGTGGCCATAGAACTGGAGCCCGGCCGACGGCGGCAGGTTCGCCTTGCCGCCCGGGTCCTTCGAGTATTTCACGACCGGTCCGAAAGTGTTGTCCATGGCACCCGGCCCGAAGGATCCGGCGTGAATGGGGCCGGAGACGAACTCCCAGAACGGTTCGAAGTCCTGGAACCGGGCCTTGTTCGGATCGTAGTAGTGCGCGGCCGTATAGTGGACGTCGGCGGTCAGCCAGACCGTGTTGCGGACACCGCCCCGCTTGATGAAGCGAAGCAGCGCGGCGATCTCCAGCTCGCGGCCGAGCGGCGGGCCGTCGCCGTTGGCGCCGTTCTCGAAGTCGGTCTTGCCGTCGCGGACCAGGATCCCGATCGGCATGTCGGCGGCGATCACCTTCCAGGTGGCGGTCGACGCCTTCAGCGCGCGCTTGAGCCAGGCCAGCTGCTCGGCCCCGAGAAAGGCCGTGTCCGGCCCCGGCTTGTCCTGCCGGTTCGCGCTGTTGGGGCCGCGGTAGGCGCGCATGTCGAGAAAGAAGATGTCGAGCATCGGGCCGTAGGAGACCTGACGGTAGATCCGCTCCGCCTCGACCGGGTTCTCGCGCATCGGCATGAACTCGCGGAAGGCCCGGTTGGCGCGGGCCGACAGGAGCGACGCGCTCTTGACCGTGTAGCGCTTGTCGGCCTGCAGCATCTCGCCCGGATACCAGTTGTTGACGGTCTCGTGGTCGTCCCACTGGGCAAACATCGGGACCTGGGCGTTGAACGCCTTCACGTTGTCGTCGAGCAGGTTGTATTTGAAGTTGCCGCGGAACTCCTTGAGCGTCTCGGCGACCTTGGACTTCTCCTCGGTGACGACATTCTTCCAGATCCCGCCGTCGGGCAGGTTCGCCTCCGCGGCGATGGGGCCGTCGCAATAGGCGGTGTCGCCCGAATGGATGAAGAAGTCGGGGGTCTCCCGGGCCATGGCGGCGTAACCGCGCATGCCGCCCCAGTCCTTGTTGATGCCCCAGCCCTGGCCGGCGGTGTCGCCCGACCAGACGAAGCTGATGTCGCGCCGGTCGGCCGACGGGGTCTTGAGGCGGCCCGTCACCGGCTCGCCCACGACGGTCGGCTGGGACAGATCCTGGAAGCTCAGCCGGTAGAAGATCGTCTGGCCCGAGGGCAGGCCGCGCAGGTCGAGCTTGGCGGTGAAGTCCGAGGCTTCGAGCGCGGCCGGGCCGATCACCGTGCGCGCGCCGTCGAAGCTCTCCTTGGTCGAGACCTCGGCGATCAGCCGCGACGGCCGGTCGGCGCGGGCCCACAGCATCGCCCGGTCGAGCCCGACATCGCCGGACTGAACGCCGTGGGTGATCCGCGGGCGGCTGGCGGCGAAGCTGAGAGAGGGCGCCGCGATCGAACCGGCGGCGAGAGCGCCGGCGGCGGCGCCGGTGTGCAGGAAGCTGCGACGGGAAAGAAGCATCGGCATCAGGGTCTGCCTTTCGTCTGGCGGCGATGGGTGGAGAGACTCCGAGTCTCGGCAGATTCCGTTTCAGCCCCTTGGCGCGCCCGTGACACTATGAAGAAGTTTCAAGACGTCGCCCATGCCCTCGTGCCGGGTGCGACGACCGCAGCCCCGTTTCCGCCACCGGTCCGCCCTGTCCGAGAGTTCCGTGTCCGACGCGCCCGCCCCCTCGCCTCCAGCCGCGCCTTCCGTCACCCACCGCCGGATCCTGCGCCTGGCGGTGCCGATCATCCTGTCCAACATCTCCGTGCCCCTGCTCGGCGCCGTCGACACCGCGGTCATGGGGCACCTGCCCGACCCGGCCTATATCGGCGGCGTCGCCATCGGCGCGATGGTCTTCTCCTTCATCTATTGGGGCTTCGGCTTCCTGCGCATGGCGACCACGGGCTTCATCGCCCAGGCGAGCGGCGCCGGCGACGCCCAGGAGATCCGCAACATCACGGCCCGCGCGATGCTCATGGCGGGCGCGCTCGGCTTGCTGATCATCGCGGTGCAATGGCCGGTGGCCGCGGTCGCCTTCACGCTGGTCGACGGCTCGGCCCAGGTCGAGATGCTGGCGCGGTCCTATTTCGACATCCGCATCTGGAGCGCGCCGGCCGCGCTCGCGGTCTATGTCGCCAACGGCTGGCTCATCGGCATGCAGCGGACCGGCTCGGTGCTGGCGCTGACCCTGTTCATGAACGGCACCAACATCGCGCTCGACCTTCTGTTCGTGCCGGTTCTCGGCTGGGGCATCGAGGGCGTCGCGCTGGCGACCCTGATCTCGGAGGTCGGCGCGGCGCTGCTGGGGCTCGCCATCATCCTGCGCGCGCACCGCGGGCTGGGCGGGCG
>CAMYMQ010000338.1 GCA_947259335.1 uncultured Alphaproteobacteria bacterium
CCGCGGAGGTCGACGACGGCGCGATGGAGGACGCGGTGCGGCTCGGCCGGGCGCTGACGCCGACCGCCGAGCTGCGCCTGCAGACCCTGGCCCAGGGCAACGCCTTTCTGGATGCGACCCGGGATGCCTGGCCGTGCAAGGAGCTCAAGGCCCTCGACGGGGAGGGCGTTCCCCTGCCGGTGGCGGCCGGCGCCGCCTGCGCCGGGCATGAGGTGCCGGTGGAGGAGGGGCTTGCCGCCTTCCTGACCGAATATGCCGCCAATCTGGTCTCCGCCGGGGTCCGGCTGATCCCGCTCGGCCAGCGCGACGGCCAACGGGCGATCGCCGCCCTCGAACCCCGTATCGCCGAGGTTGCCGCAGCGTCCGCCGAACTGACCCTGGAAACGGTCGGCGCCGCCACGCCCGTCATCGATCTCGCCAGCATGAGCCACGAAACCCAGTACACGAGGCTGTTCCGATCATGAGCACTGAACCTGCGTCCAAATCTCCCCACGGCCCGCTGCGCGTCGGCATCGGCGGTCCGGTCGGTTCGGGCAAGACGGCGCTGACCGACGCGCTGTGCCAGAGGCTGCGCGACCGCTGGGACATGGCGGTCATTACGAACGACATCTACACCCGCGAGGACGCGGAGTTCCTGATCCGCTCCGGCGCGTTGCCGGTCGAGCGCATCCGCGGCGTGGAAACGGGCGGCTGTCCGCACACGGCGATCCGCGAGGACGCCTCGATCAACCTCGCCGCCGTGGCCGACCTGCGCGGCACGTTCCCGGCGCTCGACCTGATCATCATCGAATCGGGCGGCGACAACCTGGCCGCGACCTTCAGCCCGGACCTGGCCGATATCACAATCTACGTGATCGACGTGTCGGCCGGCGACAAGATCCCGCGCAAGGGCGGACCCGGCATCACCAAGTCGGACCTTCTGGTCATCAACAAGATCGACCTGGCGCCCCTGGTCGGGGCCGATCTCGGCGTCATGGACCGTGATGCGAAGAAGATGCGCGGCGACAAGCCCTTCGTCTTCACCAACATCAAGGCCGGCGACGGGGTCGACCGGGTCGCGGACTTCGTGATCGAAACGGGCGGCCTCGCCAGCGGCCGCGCCTCGGCCGCCGCCTGATCCGCTCCGCGCCGCTATTTGCGGCGCAGGCTCGGGTCCTGGAGCGTCATGTCCTGACCCGGCGGGGCGTTGTCCAGCGCGTCCTCGAGTGAAAACACCTCGCGCCATTCGTCGGGCGGCCGGATGTCGCCGCCGCTGCCGACCTGATCCAGGCCCCAGAAGATTTCCAGGCAGTGGTCGTCGGGATCGCGGAACTCGACCGCGACCTGCACCCCGGCGCGCCGGCGACCCTCGAAGTCGATCGGCACCTTGTGCTTCTGCAGGTGCTCGCGGGCGCGGAAGACCTCGTCGAGGGTCGCCACCTCGAAGGCCATGTGGTGGAGTTCCTTGTGCCGCGACTTGGCGCCCTCGCCCTGGCCGACCAGCGCCACCCCGTGGTGATCGTTGTTGCAGCGCATGAACACCATGCGGCCGGGCATCATCGTGTCGGGATAGACGTCCGACACGCGGAAGCCGAGGATCCGGGTATAGAAATCGAGCGACCGCTCCAGGTCGGAGACCACCAGCACGACATGGCCGATCTTGGTGATGTTGAAGGGGAGCCCTTGCGGCGGGCCCATCTCCCTCATCGCGCCGATCTCGGGACTCTTGAGCGCGTCCCAATCGATAACGCCTCGTGCCATCTGCGTCCTCCCGCGTTGCTCACCCGTCGATTCCGGCGATCATGCCGTCAGCGTGGCCCCCGCCCAGCGGCGGCGTGGTCGGGGCCCGCGCGGTCATGCTCGCGCACTGCGCCCTAGCTTGTCACACCTGCCTTGGTCTTCGTCGCAAAAATTTGGTCGCAGGCCGAACGAACCCGACTTCCGCGCGAAGCCTGAAAAGCGCGCCTGCACCTACATTTTGTGTTGCCCATCTATTTGCCCACGTCAATGATGGGAAAATTTGTGGTTCATCCAAAACAGGCCCGGAGCTATCTGCACAGCACGGGAGGAATCGAGGACAGTGCAAGATGGAACGATCCGACATTCTGAAAGAGATCGCTCACTATTGCCGTCAGGCCGGGATGGCCGAGTCGACCTTCGGCCGCAAGGCGGTCAACGACGGCAAACTGGTGAGCCGGATTCGAGATGGCGGGCGGATCAGCGTCGAGACGTGGGGCCGCATCCGTTCATACATGCGTGACAACCCACCCGAGGTTTACATGGAAAAGGGCATTCTCAGGCCAGCGGCCGGCACCGGTGCGGCGGCTTCGCGCAGCGGCGGCTCCGCAACCAAGGCCGCCGGCAAGGCGCCGGACGGGGAGCAGGATTTCCGGTTCTTCGACAACCGCCAGAAATACCTGATGTTCGTCAACACCTGCTCCGAGAAGTGGGTCGTCGCCGACCGCGTCTCGCTGGAGCTGGGCAATATCCATCCACGCCCACCGGCCGTGCGCCTGTTCGACGCCGGCATCGGCGACGGAACCGTGCTGGCACGCGTGATGCGGGCGATGCACAACCGCTACCCGACGATGCCCTTCTACATCGTGGGCAAGGAGATCAGCCTGGAGGACATCCGGCTGAGCCTCGACAAAATGCCGGACCGCTTCTTCGAACATCCGTCCACGGTGCTGGTGCTGACCAATCTCTACTATTCCGAAGCGCCCTGGCTGATGACCAAGTCGACCACGGCGGCGTCGAGCTTCGTGTGGAAGGAATGCGCGCTCCAGGGCAACTCGTCCCACGAGTTCGAGCAGCAGATCGCCGGGCTCCAGGGGTTCCTGTCGGACAACTGGCAGGCCCGCATCGGCAAGAACGGCAATCCGATCTATGACCGGCCGGTCGTGCTGGTTCTCTATCGCGAGGACCACAAGTTCCTGCTCGACCAGGTCATCCCCGAGCGGGGCACGACCCGGGCCGACTATGACCTGATCGTCGCCTCGCAGCCCTACCGGGCGCGGGCCTCGGCGGAGTTCAAGGCGGCCAAGGTGGTCGGCCCGCTGGCGCGGGCGCTGGGGCCGGGCGGCCGGCTGATCGGCATCCACTCCCACGGCGACGACCCCGGCCTGGAAATCATCCAGAGGGTCTGGCCGGGGGAAAATCCCTTCGTCACCGACCGGCACCAGATCCTCAAGGCGGTCAAGGCCGAGCTTGGCGCGGACGGGCGCGATCTCAACTTCAACGCCTATTCCGACAAGCGCTCGATCTTCCGCTACGACATGCACACGCTGCCCAACGAGGTGAGCAGTTCGATCGGCACGTCGACGGCCTTCGCGGCCTGGAACGCGGCGGTCTACGTCGCCCAGGTCGAGGACGAGAGGCTGGAGGAAGTGACCGCCGACGGCCGCTATATCGATGTCACCCGCGACGTTCTGCACGAACATGGCGGGCTCTGGTTCAACGACGAATCCTATGTGATCTCGCGCCGCCGCGACTAGCGCGCGCACGGAGAGACCGGAACAACAAGCAGAAATCAGGAGAGCGGGGAAATGCCCAAGTCTTACCTTTTCACGAGCGAGTCGGTGTCCGAGGGTCATCCGGACAAGGTATGCGACCGGATATCGGACGCCGTGGTTGATGCCTTTTTGACGGGCGATCCGTATTCGCGGGTGGCTTGCGAGACGTTGA
>CAMYMQ010000339.1 GCA_947259335.1 uncultured Alphaproteobacteria bacterium
CGTTCGACCCGGCCGCCGACGGCGGACCAGCCGCCGAACGCGCCGTCCGGCCAGACCGGGCGCGGAACGTTCTCGGCGGCGGCGCCGACCAGCGGCACGATCTGGGCATGGCCCGATCTGGCTTTCGCTCGGCTGAGGAAGCCCGCGCCGCTCCCGGCGACGACCGGGTTCGCGGCCGGCAGGACGAACCAGTCGCGCAGGAAACGCTGGCAATTGCGGCGGCCGAGCATGAAGTCATGGTGCCGGAAGGATTCGTCGAAGAAACCGAAGAACCCGCCGAGGCCGCCGCTGGCGATCGCCGCCGCGCCCCTGTGGTCGCCCCGGGTCGGCGAGACCAAAAAGCGGCTGTAGACATCGGCCGCCTGGGCCAGGCTGAGGTCGATCTGCTTGAACCGGGTCTGCGCCTTGAACGCGCGGAGCAGGGCGCTGGCCTGGGACGGCAGGGTCGGGCCGACCTTACTGTTCTCGCCGGCCATGTCCGAGAAGGGGTCGACCATCACGATCGCGCGCACCGCCGCGTCGCCGGTCCGCGGGTTCTCCCCCTTGCGGCCCGCGAGGATCGTGTGGGCGACGTCGAACGGCTCGTTGTTCATGGTGCCGCCGTCGACGGCCCAGAACCTGTGGATGGGCTGCCGCTCGAGCGGAGGCGGCCACGGCAGGGCGCAGATCTTCTCGCCCTGCCCGGTCATGTAGGCGAAGCGGTATTCGTAGTCGGTCGGCTGCCGCCCGATCTGCGGGGCTTCCAGCGCGAGCGGAAAGGCGCTGGTCGCGAGCGCAGCGCTGGCGAGTTCCGGCCAGCCTCGTTCCCCCCGGCCGTTGCGCAGCGAGAGCTGCATGACGTCGGGCGGCAGGTCGTCCGCGTTTGGCGCCTGGAAGACGGGAGCGCCGAATTCGAGATGGTCGCTGTGCATCGTCATCTCGTGCGACAGGCCCGAGCCTCCCGCGAAGCGCACCGCGTAGGGCACGCCGCCCAGGTCGGTCACGGTCAGGGCGAGGCGAAGCGGGTCGGCCAGCCAGGCGCGCACCTCGGGATCCGCGGCCGGCCCCGAGAAGTCGATGGCCCCGTTGGCGATCTCTCGAAGCGATGAGCAGTTGAGGATGGCGCGCAGCCCGCCCCCGCCGTCGAGGTCCGAGGTGTCCAGCAGATCCTCGATCCGTACGCGCCGGACCCAGGTGTCGTAGAAGGGATTGGCGGCAAGGTCCCCGGGCCCGCTCGCCGCCGTGGCCGGGGGAAACTCGTAGCGGCTCGCGGCCGCGGCGATGGCGCCGTTGATGCCGCCGGCGGACGCGCCCGCGATGACCCGCAGCCTGACCGAATGCCGGGGCACGTCCTCCCCCGCTTTCTTGGCCGCGTTCCATGCGTCCAGCGCCTGGAACAGGAAATCCATGACCCCGGCGGTATAGGCGCCGGCGGAAACTGCGCCCGCGAGGACGAGGCCGATTTCGAACACCCCCTCCTCCGGCGCCGGGCAGACGTCGGGATACCAGCGCCGGAACAGGGCGTCGGTGACGCTCTCGTCGTCGAAGGGGCGTGGCGGGTTGACGTGCGGTTCCGCCGATCCGGTCATCGCGAAGCCTCCCTATCCCTGGTTGTATTTAGGAAGTTTTTTGATCGTGATCCGGTTGCCGGCCGGAGTCAATTCCCGACGGTGGCGGCGGCCAGACCGCGGCGCTAGGATGCGCCCCGGCAATGCAGGGGCGGGGGATTCCATGAAGGTTCTGGTGGTCGGATCGGGCGGGCGCGAGCATGCGCTGTGCTGGACCCTCGCGGCCTCACCCTTGTGCGAGAAGATCTGGTGCGCGCCGGGCAATGCCGGCATCGCCCAGGAAGCCGAGTGCGTGCCGGTCGCCGCCGACGACATCGAAGCGCTGCTCGCCTTCTCGCAGGAAAATGGCGTCGACTTCGTCGTGGTCGGGCCGGAGGCGCCGCTGGTCGCGGGGCTGGTCGACCGGCTGGAGGAGGCCGGCATCAAGGCCTTCGGCCCCAGCGCGAAGGCCGCGATCCTCGAAGGCTCCAAGGGCTTCATGAAGGACCTGTGCGCCAAATACGGCATCCCGACCGCCGCCTATGGCCGGTTCACCGCGGCGGAGGACGCCAAGGCCTTCATCCGCGAGAAGGGCGCGCCGATCGTGGTCAAGGCCGACGGGCTGGCCGCCGGCAAGGGCGTGATCGTCGCCGCGACCGAGCAGGAGGCGCTGGACGCGGTCGACACGATGATGGCCGACCGCGCCTTCGGCGACGCCGGGGCGGAGGTCGTGGTCGAGGAATTCCTCGAGGGCGAGGAGGCGAGCTTCCTTGCCATCTGCGACGGCACCCACTTCGTGCCCTTGGCTTCCGCGCAGGACCACAAGCCCGTCGGCGACGGCGACACCGGCCCCAACACCGGCGGCATGGGCGCCTATTCCCCCGCCCCCGTAGTCGACGAAGCCATGGAGCAGGTCATCTGCGACACGATCATCGCACCCATGGTGGCGGCGATGGCGGCCGAGGGCCGGCCGTTCAAGGGCGTGCTTTACGCCGGGCTGATGATCGGGGCGGACGGGCCGAAGGTGGTGGAGTTCAACGTCCGCTTCGGCGATCCCGAATGCCAGCCGCTGATGATGCGGCTCATGTCCGACCTCTTGCCCTGCCTGGTCGCCGCGCGTGACGGCGTGCTCGAGGACTTCGACCTGCGCTGGTACGACGAGGCGGCGCTGTGCGTGGTGATGGCCGCCAACGGATATCCGGGCAGCTACGCCAAGGGCACCGAGATCCGCGGGCTGGACGACGCCGGCGCGGTCGAGGACGTGATGGTGTTCCACGCCGGCACCGCGCTCCAGGACGGCACGGTGGTCGCGACCGGCGGGCGCGTCCTCGGCGTCACCGCGACGGGCGCGACCATCGAG
>CAMYMQ010000340.1 GCA_947259335.1 uncultured Alphaproteobacteria bacterium
CGGCGACCGGGCGGGTCGCCGCCATCCAGGTCCAGCGCAGCAGCGGGCACGGCATTCTCGACCGGGCCGCCGTCCGGGCCGTGAGAGGCTGGAGCTTCCAGCCGGCCCGGCGCGGCGGGACGCCGGTCGCCGGATCGCTGGTCGTCCCCGTCCGCTTCCGCCTGACCAACTGAACCGGGCGATTGAAATTGCCGACGGGACAGACAATGTTCGGGGACCGGCATCGACGGAAGCCATGACCACGTTTGCCCTCCCGCCCGCCTATCGCCTTGCCGCCGCCGCGGTCTTCCTGCTGCTCGCCGGCCATCGCGCCGCGGCGGCCGACTATGTGCGCGCCGACCTGACGCTGACGACGCCCTGGGCGCGAGCGAGCGTGTCGAAGACCGCCCAGGCCTTTCTCACCATCCGCAACACGGGCACCGAGGCCGATCGGCTGATGGCGATCTCCAGCCCCGTCGCCAAGCGTGTCGAACTCGTGCGCTATGAGGAAATCGGCGGGGTCAACGGCGCCCAGACGGTAAAGTCGCTCGAGATCCCGCCCGGCAAGACGGTCTCCCTGTCACCGGCGACGCTGGTTCTATCGCTGATCGGCCTCAAGCAATCGCTGGCGACCGGATCGACCGTCAGGCTGACGCTCACCTTCGCGCGCGCCGGCGCCGTATCGGTCTTCGCCAGGGTCGCAGAGGCGGGGGCGACCAAGCCGCCCGCGCCGCCGGAGGAAGAGAAGAAGGCGCCGGAGGCCGCCCCCAAGAAACCCAGGCCACGCCGGTAGCCGCCCATGACCGGTGCCGACGATTTTCCGACAGCGGCCCGGCGGGTCATGCGCGGCGCGGCGACCGCCACGCTGTCGACGCTCGACCGCGACACGGGCGCGCCCTATGGCTCGCTCGTCCTGACCGCGAGCCTCCACGACGCGACGCCGATCGTCCTGATCTCGACCCTGGCCGAGCACACCCGCAACGCGATGGCCAATCCGTCGGCGTCGATCCTGTTCGACGGCACCGCCGGCCTGGAAGAGCCGTTGACCGGCCCGCGCGTCACCGCCGTCGGCCACCTTGAGCCGACCGATGATGCGGTCGCCCGGGCCCGGTTCCTCGCCCGTCACCCGGGCGCGGCCGGCTATGCGGATTTTGCGGACTTCGGGTTCTGGCGGCTCGCCGTCGACCGCGCGCACCTGGTGCAGGGCTTCGGCAAGATCGCCTGGATCGACGCCAGCGAGACCCTCTTCGATACGGCGGAAGCCGGGGACCTGGCCACGCGGGAAGCGGACATCGTCGCGCACATGAACGCCGATCACGGCGAGGCGCTCCAACTCTATGTCGCCCATCGCTTCGGCACGGAAGCCGCCGGCGCGGACGGCTGGCAAATGACCGGCCTCGATCCCGAGGGTTTCGACCTGCGAAAAGGGGCGACGCGGCGCCGTATCGAATTCGACCATCCGGTCACCAATGCCGACGGTGCCCGGTCCGCACTCGTTTCGCTGGCGAGGCAGGCCCGCAAGGCCGAGTGAGCACCGAACGAAATGACGCAGTTTGAAGGCGTTGCAATTCGATTGCATCGCTGTCTATGTTCGATTGAGTGACGCGCCGGCATCGTCGGCGCGCGTGGTGAGGCTGTTTTCGTCGGCGGGGCACTGGCCCCCGCATCAAAAATTGTTTCGGGAGGAATTCGTGGCTCAGACCGGACCCGTCACCAGCCGTCATGGCTTGGATACACTTGGGCTCAAGGTCACCAGGACCGAACATTGGAACTTCACCCCGCCGGCGCTGGTCGAGGAAGCCGTGCGCCGCGGTGAAGGTACGATCGCCGAGGGCGGTGCGCTGGTCTGCATCACCGGCGAGCACACCGGCCGGTCGCCCAACGACAAATTCATCGTCGACGAGCCGTCGTCCACCAACGATATCTGGTGGGGCGAGGTGAACCGGTCCATCGCCCAGGCCAATTTCGATGCACTGCACCAGCGCATGCTCGATTATCTGTCCCAGCGGGACGTGTTCGTGCAGGACTGCTTCGCCGGCGCCGATCCCGCCTATCGCCTGAAGGTTCGCATTGTCACCGAAACCGCGTGGCACAACCTTTTCGCACGGAACATGTTCATCGTGCCGCCGCGCGACGAGCTCTCCAATTTCGAGCCGGACTTCACCGTCCTCCAGGCGCCGGGCCTGCTCGCCGATCCGGAGCGGGACGGCACCCGGTCGCAGACATTCATCCTCGTCGACTTCTCCAAGCGGATCGTGATCATCGGTGGCACCATCTACGCCGGTGAAGTCAAGAAGTCGGTCTTCTCGCTGCTCAACTACCTGCTGCCGGCGCGCGGCGTGCTGCCGATGCACTGCTCGGCGAACATCGGTCCGGCAGGCGATTCGGCGGTCTTCTTCGGCCTGTCGGGCACCGGCAAGACGACCCTGTCGGCCGACAGCTCGCGGACCCTGATCGGCGACGACGAGCACGGCTGGTCGGACAACGGCCTCTTCAACTTCGAAGGCGGCTGCTACGCCAAGGTCATCCGCCTGTCCGAGGAGGCCGAGCCGGAAATCTACGAGACCACCCGCCGGTTCGGCACGATCCTCGAGAACGTGGTGATGGACGAGCATACGCGGACGCTCGACCTCGACGACGCCACCCTTACCGAGAACACGCGCGCGTCCTACCCGATCAGCTTCATCCCCAACGTCGCCGACAACGGGGTGGGCGGCCATCCGACCAACATCATCATGCTGACCGCCGATGCCTTCGGCGTTCTGCCGCCGGTCTCGCAGCTCTCGCCCGAGCAGGCGATGTACCACTTCCTGTCGGGTTACACCTCGCGGATCGCCGGCACCGAGAAGGGGCTCGGCAAGGAGCCGCAGGCGACCTTCTCGACCTGCTTCGGCGCGCCCTTCATGCCGCGCCATCCGTCGGTCTACGCGAAGCTCCTCGGCGAGAAGATCGAACGCCACGGTGTCAAATGCTGGCTGGTCAACACCGGCTGGTCCGGCGGCGGCTACGGCGTCGGCGAGCGGATGAAGATTTCCTACACCCGGGCCATGATCCGCGCCATCCTCGACGGCACATTGGCCACCGTGAACAAGGCGCCGGATCCCAACTTCGGCCTCATGGTTCCGCAGACCTGCCCCGAGGTGCCGAACGAGGTTCTCAACCCGAAGAACACCTGGCCGGACAAGGGCGCCTACGAGCAGACCGCCCGCGAGGTCGCCCAGCGGTTCGAGAAGAACTTCGAGCAGTATGAAAGCTATGTGGAAGAGCCGGTGCGCAAGGCGGCCATTCGCACGGCGGCCTGACCGGCGCGTCGCGGCGGATCAGCCGCAGAAGGGGATGCCGCTCTTCTGTATCTCGATATAGGCCGGCAGCAGGAAACTCGTCCACGCCCGCTCGACCAGCGCCAGGAACGGCTGGCCGAAGGCGACGCCCGCGCCCAGGCCAATCGCGGCCGCGGCGATCGTGGCCAGGGGCGGCAAGCGGCGGGCGAGGCCCGTGAGGCGGGTTTCGATCATCGGCATGACACCGAAAAGATAGTCCCGTTTACGCCGCCGCGCCAGATGGCGGCGGACGTGGCGTCGCGGTCCTCCCGCCTCTACACAGGCACCCTGTGTTTCAATATAGATTTTTAACTATATTTATTAGTATTAATAAATCATTGAAATGCTATTGCGCGATGACGCGCGACTGCATATACATTACTTCAATAGACATTCCACCGGGGGCCGAGGTGGTGAGCCATGGCCCATTCCTGGAATGATGTTCTCCTCGACATCAATGACGTGCCCGCCGACGCCCTCGAAGCGCCGCAGGATACGATTGTCGGCACGCTCATCACCCGCGCCCGCAACGACCGTCGCCTGTCCCTGGCCGACGTCGTCGCTGCGATCGGGTTGAAAGAACCCTATCTGCGCGCGATCGAAGCCGGCGAATACTGGAAGCTGCCCAGCATTTCCTACGGGATCGCCTATGTGAAGACCTATGCCCGGTTCGTCGGCCTGGACCCGGAACTGATCGCCGATCAGTTCAAGGCCGAGCTGGCGGACATGCCGCGGATCCACGGCCTCTCGCAGCAGGCCAACCAGTTGGACTTCTCGCACGCCAGCCGGCGCGCCGACATCGGCGTCAGCCGCTGGCCGCTCCTGCTGGACCGGATCGGCGTCTATGCCATGGGCCTGGTCATCTTCGGGGCGCTTGTGGCGTATTTCGCCTGGCGCCTGATCGCGGACCGGTGACGCCATGAAAACCGTGGTCGTCGCGAGCAGGCAGCCGGGCAGCGGCAAGAGCATCCTGGCCTGCCAGATCGCCGCGGCCGCCGACGCGCTCGAATACCATCCGGCGGTGCTGATCGACATGGCCCGCAGCACGGCAACGCGGCGCTGGGGCCAGGCGCGCGGCGACCGC
>CAMYMQ010000341.1 GCA_947259335.1 uncultured Alphaproteobacteria bacterium
AGGCGACCGCCTCGCGCACGGCGTCGGCGGTGGCCGGGGCAAGCCGGTCCTCGGCGGCCCGGCCGGTCATTCCGCAGGCTCCGGCACAGCCGTCGGTCTGGTCCGCCGGCGCGGCATCAGTACCAGCAGGTTGCCCGCCAGCACCAGGACCAGCCCGGCCACCGACAGCGCGCTCCAGCGATAGCCCTCCAGCAAGGTGGACAGGCCCAGCGCGATCACCGGGAACAGCACGGTGGCATAGGCCGACCGGGCCGGGCCGATCCGCTTGAGCAGGGTGAGATAGAAGACGAAGCCGAGCACCGAGGAGATGACGGTGAGATAGACGAAGGAGGCGACATATTTGACTCCCGGGTCGAAGGTCAGCTCCTGGCCCAGGATCTGCGAGACGATCAGCAACAGCGCCGCGCCATAGGCCATGCTCCACCCGGTCATCGGCAGCAGCGGCAGCCCGATCTTCTGGTTCGAGGCGCCGACGATGTTGGCGAGCGAGAAGCAGACGGTCCCGCCGACGGCGAGCAAGAGGCCGAGGCTTCCGTCGTCGGCAAGGCTGAGCGCGCCGATCTCGGGCCAGAAGATCAGCCCGATCCCCGACAGGCCGACCGCGATGCCGCCCCACACCCGCGCCGACACCCGCTGACGCAGCAGCACCGCACTGAACAGGCCGACGAAGGCCGCCGAGGTCGAGAAGACCACCGCCAGCAGGCCGGAGCTGACGTAGTTCATCGCCGTATAGAACTGGAGATAGTTGATCGAGAACAACAGTGCGCCGAGCAGCGCCAGCCGTGGATGGATGCCGGGCGGCAGCGCGAACCGCTCCCGCCGCAACAGACACCAGCCCGCGATCAGCAGCGCCGCGAAGCCGAAGCGGTAGGCGATCGACTGCAGCTCCGGCACGACCCCGACCTGCCACGCCATCCCGATCCAGGACGAGCCCCAGACGATGACGGTGAAGGCGTAGAGGGAGAGGTTCAGCATGGGGTCGGGGCAGCGCTGGAAGCCCCCCTCTCCCCTTGGGGGAGAGGGGTCGGGGGTGAGGGCTTGCCTGACACGCGGTTCGCTGTCAGCGCATATGGCATCACGCCGCCGATCGGCCGTTGCCCGGTCCTCCCGTTGGCGAAAGTCTGCGGTCCAGAGGGTTGATTGCGGAGCCAAAGCCAACTACCGGCCCTCACCCCCGGCCCCTCTCCCCCAAGGGGAGAGGGGTGTCCTCTGCATTCCGTCACTCCAATCGGCATCCCTGCGCCCCTCCTAGAACCGCGGAATGTCAGGAAACCGCGTCTCGCCGCCGTGGACGTGGACGCGGCCGAGCTCGGCGCAGCGGTGGAGGACCGGGAAGACCTTGCCGGGGTTGAGCAGCTGGTCCGGGTCGAAGGCACATTTGACCCGCTGCTGCTGCTTCAGGTCGTCCTCGGTGAACATCGTCTCCATCAGGTCGCGCTTCTCGACGCCGACGCCGTGCTCGCCGGTCAGTACGCCGCCGACCTCCACGCAGAGCTTCAGGATGTCGGCCCCGAATTCCTCCGCCTTTTCGAGCTCGCCGGGCTTGTTGGCGTCATAGAGGATCAGCGGGTGCAGGTTGCCGTCGCCGGCGTGGAACACGTTGGCGACGCGCAGGCCGTATCGTTCGGTCATTTCGGAAATGCGGCTCAGCACCTCCGGCAGCCGGGCGCGCGGGATCGTGCCGTCCATGCAGTAATAGTCGGGCGAGATGCGGCCGACCGCGGGGAAGGCGTTCTTGCGGCCCGACCAGAACACCATCCGCTCGGCCTCGTCGGCGCTGACCCGGGTGTAGCTGGCGCCCTTGCTCGCGGCGATCGCCTCGACCTGCGCGACCAGATGATCGACCTCCACCGCCGGGCCGTCGAGCTCGACGATCAGCAGCGCCTCGACGTCGCGGGGATAGCCGGCGTGGACGAAGTCGTCGGCGGCGTGGATCGCGGGCCGGTCCATCATCTCCATGCCGCCTGGCACGATGCCCGCGGCGATGATCGCGCCGACCGTGTCGCCGGCCGCTTCCGCCGACGGGAAGCCGAGCAACACCGCCCGCGCGGTCTCCGGCGCGCGCAACAGGCGCACGGTGACCTCGGTCACCACCCCCAGCATGCCTTCCGAGCCAATGGCGAGGCCGAGCAGGTCCAGGCCGGGCGCGTCGAGCGCCTTGCCGCCCAGCCGGATCACGGTGCCGTCGATCAGCACCATCTCGACGCCCAGCACGTTGTTGGTGGTCAGCCCGTATTTCAGGCAATGCACGCCGCCCGAATTCTCCGCCACGTTGCCGCCGATCGAGCAGGCGATCTGGCTCGACGGGTCGGGCGCGTAGTAGAAGCCGTCGCTCTCCACCGCCTGGGTGATCGCCAGGTTGGTGACCCCCGGCTGCACCACGGCGCAGCGGTTGGCGCGGTCGACCTCCAGGATCCGGTTGAACTTCGCCATGCCGAGCATGACCGCGTCGGCCAGCGGCAGCGCCCCGCCGGACAGCGAGGTGCCGGCGCCCCGAGGCACCACCCGGATGCCGGTGTCGTGGCAATAGCGCAGGATGCGGCTGACCTGGTCCACCGTCTCGGGCAGGACGACCAGCATCGGCGGCTGGCGGTAGGCGGTCAGCCCGTCGCTCTCGTAGGGGCGCAGGCCCGTGGCGTCGTCGATCACCGCCTCGTCGGCGACGATCTCGCGCAGGACCCGGGCGATCTCCGCCCGGCGGCCGATCACCTCGGCATTGGGTTCGGGCATCTTGAGCATGGAGGGACCCTAGTGCCTTTTGCGGCAGAGGGGAATTCGCGCGCAGCCGCGCGCGTGACGCGCATCACTGCCGTGCGGCCGCCGGTCCCCTAGCCTGTCCTCACAACGAACCCACCAGGGACAGGAACACGACCATGCAGCGCGAGCCCCTCTTCACCGTCTTCCGCTTCGCCGGCGGCTTCCTCGGCGCCGTCGCCACGCTGGTGGCCATCGCCCTTCTCACCAACAACGGTGCCGGCCTCCTGTAGAGGACCGCCCGCCGCAGTCCCCGTCCCCGTCCCCGTCCCCGTCCGGACGCACGAAAACGGCGCGCCCCGCGAGGGGCGCGCACGCCATAAGATCCAATCGGGTGGCAGGCGCCGGGGCTTAGCCCTGGCGCGCCTTGAACCGGCGGTTGGTCTTGTTGATCACATAGATACGGCCGCGGCGCTTGACGATGCGGCAGTCCTTGTGGCGATTCTTCAGCGTCTTGAGCGAGCTGGCGACTTTCATCTTGGGCGCTCTTGTCTTCTGCGGCTGCGTTAGGAAGCGCGGAACATAGGCAGGCCGGCACATCCCGTCAACCGCCCCAATGCCGCACCCGCCGGCTTTTGGGCTTGCGGCGCGCGCGCGGGGCCGCATGATGCGACCGATGTCCTCCGCCGCCGATCCCCACCCCGTCCGCGACCATTTCCAGAAGCAGGCGCGAACCTGCGAACGCATGGGCTCGCCCTTCATGGCGGACCTGCTGGTCTATCTGTCCGAAGCGCTCGACCCGGAAACGGCAGTCGGAGCGGCCGTGCTCGACTGGCCGGGCGATGAAAAGGCCGATGCCCTCGCGCTCCGTCTCGCCGGCGGGCTGCACGCGCTGGTCCTGTCGGGCCGCGATCCGGCGCTGGTGGCCGCCTATCCCGGCGGCGCGGCGCGCGGGCCGGAGGCGCTGGACGAGGCCGTGTCCGGCGCGCTCGAC
>CAMYMQ010000342.1 GCA_947259335.1 uncultured Alphaproteobacteria bacterium
CCGCGGACCCTGGCGGTGCTGCGGGCGGGCTGGTTCATCCCCCTGCCCTTCGCGATCGTCATCGTCGGCCTGTTCGCGTTCAACCTGCCGCCGGAGACCGCCGCCTACTACGCCGCCGCGGCGCTGCTGCTCGCCGCCGCCCTGTTCGGCTACAAGGGCAAGCGCCCGTCGATGCGGACCCTCGCCTCCGTACTGCCGATGTCGGGCATGGCGATGGTCGAGTTGATCGCGATCGCCGGAGGCGCGAGCTTCATCATCGCCGTGCTCAACCTCTCGGGCCTGGGGTTCAGCCTGACCCTGGGCCTGGTCGAGCTTGCGAACGAGAGCATCGTCCTGCTGCTCCTGCTCGCCGCGGTGATCTGCATCGTCCTGGGAATGGGCATGCCGACGGTCGCGGTCTACGTGCTGCTCGCGGCGCTGGTCGTGCCGTCGCTGATCAAGGTCGGCATCTCGCCGATCGCCGGGCACATGTTCGTCCTCTATTTCGGCATGATGTCGATGGTCACCCCGCCGGTCGCCATCGCCGCCTTCGCCGCCGCCACGATCGCCGGCGGCAAGCCCTTCGCGGCGGCGGTCGAATCGGTCAAGCTCGGCTGGACCGCCTATATCGTGCCCTTCATGTTCGTGGCCTCCCCGACGCTCCTGTTCGAGGGACCGCTCGACGCGGTGGCGTGGTCGGCGGTCACGGCCATCCTCGGCGTGTGGATGGTGTCGGTCGGCACCGCCGGCTTCCTGTGGCGGCCGCTGACGCCGTGGTACCGCCTGGCCTGGGCGGTGTGCGGCCTGGCCCTGATCGTCCCCGCCGCGGCGCTCACCTGGGGAATCGGCACCGACCTGTTCGGCCTCGCCGGGGGCGGCGCGCTGCTGTTCAGGGAATATGTCGCGTCCCGGCGCCGGCCGGCGGAAGCGCCGCGCCCTAGCGGAGCGTGATCGTCAGCTTGACGAAGTCGGCGCGATAGAAGCCCCGGGTCTGGAGCAGCACCGTCTCGTCCTCGCCGAACACCGTGCGGTCGATGATGACCACCGGCGCGTTGAGCGGGATGTCGAGCAGATCCGCGACCTCGATATCGGCGGTCGACACCTCCATCGTCTGGCGGGCGCTCCCGATGGTGACCCAGGGCAGGTCGCTGAGGACGCGGATCAGGGGCTGGTCCTTGATCGCATCGAGGCTCAGGTCGTCCCAGATCGCCTGATCGATGTAGGCGAAGCCGATCAGGTAGGGCACGCCCTCGCGCCGGTGGCGGCGCAGCAGAAAGCGGTAGCCCGCCGCCTGCGTGCCGCCATGGGGCAGCCCCGGCAGCGCCGCGACACTCTCGCTGCGGAGCAGATCGGTGGTGACGCCTTCATGGGCCTCGACGAGCGAATCCCAGTCGGCGTGCAGACTGTTCCAGTGCCGCGCCTCGGGCTGGCGCAGCACGAAGGTTCCCCGGCCCCGCTGCCGGACGATGAAGCCCTCGTGCTCCAGGATGGTGAGCGCCTGGCGGATCGTCGACCGGGCGACCCCCGCTTCCTCCACCAGGGCGTTGAGCGACGGGATCTTGGAGCCGACCGGCCAGGTCCCGGTCTCGATCCGGCGCCGGAACACCGCCGCGAGCTGGCCGTAAACCGGCGCGGTCCCCGCGGCGCGGTGCGCTTCCAGCGACCGGGGCGTGGCAGCGGACGCGGCCGAGGGGTCATGTCGGGTGGGACGAACCTGCATCGGAAAGCTGGCTTACCATTGGGTCCGGAGGGCGGGAAACACCGGCAAGTCTAGCCCCATCGCCCGGTCCGCGCCACGACGCCAGGGGGAGAGCCCCAAGCCCGGATACTGGAGGTGTCGGACTTGACCCTCCCCACGGCAGGGGCCACACAGGACGAACGGGGCTCGAACGATGGGAAATGCCGTGATCCACGCGCGCAGCAACACAGAATGACCGATACGACCGGCGAGGGGACGGCGCACGACATCTTGCGCGTCGAACAGGTCCTCACCCGCAAGCACAAGAAAGACTTCCTGGACCTGCCGCGGCGGGTACATGGCGACGATCCCAACTGGATCGCCCCCCTGCGCATGATCGAGGCGGAACGGCTCGATCCGAAGCATCACGCCTTCTACGAGCATGGCGAGGCCGCCTTCTGGGTCGCCTACCGGGACGGCGCGCCCGTCGGGCGCATTTCCGCGCAGATCGACCGGCTGCATCTCGAGCGGTATCGCGACGCCATGGGCCACTTCGGCATGATCGAGGCGGTCGACGACCCGGCCGTGTTCAAGGCGCTGTTCGCCGCCGCCGAGGATTGGCTGCGCGGCCGCGGCATGGAGCGGGTCACCGGCCCCTTCAGCCTGTCGATCAACGAGGAAAGCGGCCTGCTGGTCGAGGGCTTCGAGTCCCCGCCGGCGATCATGACCGACCATGCCAGGCCCTATTTCGGCCCCCGGATCGAGGAGGCCGGATACCGCAAGGCCAAGGGCCTCTATGCCTTCTATTTCGACTTCAACACCCAGGTGCCCGCGCGCCTGCTGAAGCTCGCCGACGCCATCGACCGCTATCCGAACATCAGGCTTCGGAAGTCGGACGGGCGCAATTTGGTCGAGGAATTCCACACGGCGATCGACATCTTCAACGATGCCTGGTCGGAGAACTGGAACTTCGTGCCGTTCACGCGGGGCGAGACGGACGCCTTGATCAAGAGCGTGAAGCCGTTCGTCTCGCCCGAATACATGTGGTTCGCCGAAGACAACGGCGAACCGATCGCCATCGTCACAGCCTTGCCGGACCTCAACCAGGCGTCGCGGGGCCTGAACGGCAGGCTGCTGCCGTTCGGCTGGATCACGTTCCTGTGGCGGGTGAAGGTGCGAAAGGTCAGCCGCGCGCGGCTGACGCTGCTCGGCATTCGCAAGAAGTATCAGTCGAGCGCCCTCGCGGCCGTCGTCGTCACCGCCCTGATGATGCGGATCCGGCAGGCCGGCCTCGATCTCGGAATGGAGGGCGCTGAAATCTCCTGGGTGCTCGAGGACAACGAGCGGCTCCTGCAAATCGTCGAGTATGGCGGCCTGGAGCGATACAAGACCTACAACATCTATGAACGGGACCTGGGCGGCGGCCGGGCCGCTGGAAATGGCTGACACCCGCCGCGCGGCCGACGCGCCGTGCCGGTGCGGCGAC
>CAMYMQ010000343.1 GCA_947259335.1 uncultured Alphaproteobacteria bacterium
CGGGGTGAATGTCACCGATTGGGGCACTGGCGACGTCCGAGCCGGCCCGCACCGCCCCGGAGCCGACGGCGGAACCCGCGCTGCGGCGCGCCGGCCCCGACGTCGCCAGTGCCCCAATCGGTGACATTCACCCCGGACGGTACCAGCCCCGCCACAAGTTCGACGAGGACGAGCTCGACGCCCTTGCCGACTCGGTCCGGGCCAAGGGAATCCTGCAGCCGATCCTGGTTCGGCCGCACCCCGACAAACAGGGCGAATTCGAGCTGGTCGCCGGCGAACGGCGGTGGCTCGCGGCCCAACGCGCCCAGCTGCACGAAATTCCGGTCATCATCCGCGACCTGTCCGACAAGGACACGCTCGAAATCGGGCTGGTCGAGAACGTCCAACGCCAGGACCTGTCACCGCTCGAGGAAGCCGAGGGCTACAAGCGGCTGGTCGACGAATTCAGCCACACGCAGGAAACCCTGGCTTCCATCGTCGGCCGAAGCCGCAGCCACGTTGCAAATATGATGCGGCTGCTGAACCTGCCGGACGACGTCAAGGCCCATCTCTACGAACGGCGCCTGACCGCAGGCCATGCCCGCGCCCTGCTGACGGCAAGCAATCCCGGCGCTCTCGCCCGCAAGATCGTTAACCAGGGGCTGAGCGTGCGCGACGCCGAACGGCTCGCGGGCGAAGCGGGGAAACCCAGAAAGCCACGCGCCGCATCTCCCGGCGCGGAAAAAGACACCGATACGTTGGCGCTCGAAAAGGAACTGGCCGACGCGACTGGCCTCAAGGTCGGCATTCAGCACAAGGGCGAAGCCGGACAGGTGGTGATCAACTACCGCAATCTGGAACAACTCGACGATCTCGTGTCACGGCTCGTCCGCCCGCTTACCTGATCCGCCCGATCGATCCGGCAGCAGATCCGAGATACCGGGCCGCCTCCCCTGCCTACCGCCGGGGCCGGCCCGACGATGCCGCGGCGAGACCGGCCAGGCGAGACAGGGTCGCACCACAGATCGCGGTGTCCGGATAACCCGTCGACTTGCACTGGATTTCAGCTTCGTCCAGTAGCGCAAGAATCCTACTTAAATTATTGTTTCTAATAAACCTTTCCTGCCGTTGCAGGACATCGACGCCGCGCCCGTAGACGGGGGGGCGCAGCGACCGTGCGGCATCGTTTGGCGCCTTGCCGGTCGCGGTCTGGGCACTGAAGGCAATCAACGTCTGAATGTGCCGAGCCAGCGCCCGGAGCACGGCAATCGGGGCCACGCCCTCCGCCAGCGCCCGGCGGTAGCACCGCTCCACCCGTACCCGGTCGCCATCCCCGACCGCCGCGCTCAGGTCGTTCAGCGTCAAGGCCGCCGTATCGCCGATGCAGGCCGCGGCTTCGGCCAAGGTCACGGGCCCGCGCTCGCCTCCGTCCGCAGGGGCGGCGTAGAGCGCCAGTTTCTCGAGCTCCTGGCGGGTCACCTGCCGGTCGCCGCCCAGATTCTCCATCAGGAAGGAACCGGCCTCGCGATCCGCCTGCAGCCCGTGGTTGGCCAACGTCTCCCGGATGACATCGCCCAGTTGCCGGCCTTCGTCGGCATAGCAGGGCAGGGCGGCCGCGTTGCGGGCTGCCTCGACGGTCTTGCGCAGACTGCTGCGCGCCGGCAGGGAATCGGCTTCCAGAACGATCAGGGCATCGCCGATGGGATTTTCCAGAAAGGCTTTGACGATCGCGGTATGGCCATCGCGCGCCGGCGCCACCCTGACTACGCGGCGGCCGCCACCGAAGGCAATCGCCGCGGCCTCATCTGACAGCTTGGCGGGATCGTCGGTCAGTTCCTTGTCGCCGATATGGACGATCCGGAACGGATCCTTGGGATCTTCGACCACCGCGCGGGCCAGGGCATCCGCGCGTTCATGCACGAGCCCCCCATCGGGCCCGTAAACGAGAACGATCAGGGCCGCGGGATCGGGCTTCGCGACGAATGCCGCGACCTTCGCCGCGGGTATCTTCATTTTTTCTGGACGATCGGAGCCGGCGGCGTGTCGGATTTCTTGGTCAGCGTCTCACGCCGATTGAAATAAAGGGCGACGCGAAGGGTGACCGCATCGGCGATCTGCTCGATGCCGCGCGTGCGGGCGTCGCGCTCGGCCATGATCGTCCCGAAATCCGAATTGACGATATTGTAGCTGGTGGTCGACTGGACGGTGCCACGGTCGACGACCACATTCGCGTTCAATTCGTGCAGCGTATAGAACGCCGTCTGGATCATGTTGGCGCGGGTGGCGGTCTCGTCCTTGCGGATACCCAGCGGCACCTTGTTCTCCGACAGCCTCACGATGAGCCGGTAGCTCGGCTCGGTCGGCTGGCCGCGCGGCGTCATCTTGTCCACCAGCCGGTTGCGGAGGATCTGCCCGGCACGGTTGGAGATCTGGGAGATCTCGACGCCCGAGAGGTCCGCCTGGACCGACCCGGTCTGGACCCCCTTGTCGCCGTACAGCGGCCGGAAGCCGCAGGCCGCCACCGTTGCGCCGGCCAACGTCAACGCCAGAACGGGAACCACCATCCGCTTGATCATGACAACCCCTATAGCACCACGTTGACGATCCGGTCCGGCACGACGATGACCTTGCGGACCGGCTTTTCGGCCGCGGCCTTCTCGACCGCCGGAAGTGCGAGCGCCGCCTGTTCCGCATCTTCCCGGCCCGCCCCGCGGGGCAGGTCGATGGTTCCGCGCAGCTTGCCGTTGACCTGAACGGCAACCGTGACCGTATCGTCGATCAGCAACGCCGGATCGGCTTCGGGCCACGCCGTGTCGACAAGCATACCCGCGTGGCCGAGCTTTTCCCACAACTCCTCGCCCAAATGCGGAGTCATCGGGTTGATCAGCCGGGCGACGGTTTCCAGGCCCTCGCGAAGCACCCAGGCCCCGGCGGGCCCGGACGGCGCGAAGTCCGCCAGCGCGTTGGTCAACTCGCGGACCCGGGCGACGGCGCGGTTGAAGTGAAATCTCTCGAAATCCTCACCAACCCCTTGAATCGTCTTGTGAATCACCCGTCGAACGGACAGCTCGTCCTCACCGAAACTCTCCGGTCGCGCCGCACCCGGCGGGAGCAGGGCGATCGCGGGGTCGGCGACCATCCGATGAAGCCGGTTGATGTAGCGCCAGGCGCCGTCGACGCCGGACTCGGTCCACTCCATGTCGCGGTCGGGCGGACTGTCTGACATCATGAACAGCCGCGCGGTGTCCGCGCCATAGGCGCTGATGATCGCTTCGGGGTCGACCGTATTGCGCTTCGACTTGCTCATGGATTCCGAGCGGCCGATGGTCACCGGCCGGCCCGTGTCGACATGAACCGCGCCCTCGCCGTCGCGGCGAATCTCCTCGGGATAGAGCCAGCGCGAATCTTCGTCGCGATAGGTCTCGTGACAGACCATGCCCTGGGTGTAGAGGCCCGCGAACGGCTCCTTGAGCGCGATCGACCCCGTCTGGCTCATGGCGCGGACGAAAAAGCGGGAGTAGAGCAGGTGAAGGATCGCGTGTTCGACGCCGCCGATATACTGGTCGACCGGCAGCCAATAGTCCGCGTCGGCCTTGTCGACCGGCACGTCCGCGCGCGGCGAGCAGAAGCGGGCGAAATACCAGGACGAATCGACGAAGGTGTCCATGGTATCGGTGTCGCGCACGGCGTCCTTGCCGCACGACGGGCAGGCGACGTGCTTCCAGGTCGGGTGATGGTCGAGCGGATTGCCCGGCTTGCCGAAGCTCACGTCATCGGGCAGTTGTACCGGCAGGTCGTCCTTGGGCACGGGCACGGCGCCGCACGCGCCGCAATGGATCACCGGGATCGGACAACCCCAGTAGCGCTGCCGGGACACGCCCCAGTCGCGCAGCCGGTACTGGATCGTTCCCTTGCCGGCATCCAACGTCTCGAGGCGCTGGATCGCCTCGCGCTTGGCCTCGGGCACGGCCAGCCCGTCCAGAAACTCCGAATTGACCAGCACCGTACCGCTGTCGTTCTTGACGAAGGCCTCGTCGCCGATCTCGATCGGCTCGGGCCGCCCGTCCACCACCGGCGCCACGACCGGCAGCACCGGAAGTTCGTATTTGCGCGCGAAGTCGAGGTCGCGCTGGTCGTGGGCCGGACACCCGAAGATCGCGCCGGTGCCGTATTCCATCAGCACGAAGTTGGCGACATAAACCGGCAGGCTGTGCCCCTCGATCAGCGGATGCTTCACCCGGAGGCCGGTGTCGTAACCGCGCTTTTCGGCGGTCTCGATCACGGCCTCGCTCGTGCCCATCCGCTGGCATTCGGCGACAAACTCGGCGAGCTTGGCGTCCCCGGCCGCAAGTTCCTCGGTCAGCGGATGATTGGGCGACAACGCGCAGAAGGACGCGCCGAACAGCGTGTCCGGACGGGTCGTGAACACCTCGAGAAGATCGTCGCGTCCGTCCAGCGGGAAGCGCACATAGGCGCCCTCGGAACGGCCGATCCAGTTGGCCTGCATCACGCGGACCTTCTCGGGCCACCGTTCGAGGCCGTCGAGCGCGTCGAGCAGCTCGTCGGAAAAGGCAGTGATCCGGAAGAACCACTGCGACAGCTTGCGCCGCTCGACCTCGGCGCCAGATCGCCAGCCGCGGCCGTCGATGACCTGCTCGTTTGCCAGCACGGTATTGTCCACCGGGTCCCAGTTGACCCAGGACTCCCGCTTGTAGGCCAGGCCGGCCTCGAGGAAATCCAGGAACAGACGCTGCTGGTGGACGTAATAGCCGGGATGGCAGGTCGCGATCTCCCGCGACCAGTCCAGCCCGAGGCCCATCATCTTGAGCTGGGACCGCATCGTGTCGATGTTCGAGTAGGTCCATTCGGCGGGATGAATGTTGCGCTCGATCGCGGCATTCTCGGCGGGCAGCCCGAAGGCGTCCCAGCCCATCGGATGCATCACGTTGAAGCCCTTGGCCCGCCGGTAGCGGGCGACCGCGTCGCCGAGGGTGTAGTTGCGGACGTGGCCCATGTGAATCTTCCCCGACGGATAGGGAAACATTTCAAGAACATAATATTTGGGCTTGCTGGAATCGGCGACCGTTGCGAAGCAGCCGCTGTCGTCCCAGCGGCGCTGCCATTTCGGCTCGGATTCCCGGAAGTTGTAGCGCGACATCGAGTGCCGGGCTCCTTGGTTCGAAGCTGGAGAGAGGGCGGACGCCTAGCGGACGGACTGGGCCTTCAGCACCTGCGCCCGCTTGAATATCTGGCTGTGGATGGCGGCCACCGTGGCGGCGCTGACCGCAACGTCCTGCCAGTTGCCGCGGCTGCGCCGTTGCTTGATGACCGAAACCCGAACCGTATCGGGCACGAGATCCGCCGCCATGATCGCGACGGTCACGCGCAGCCGCTCGTTCGGCGAGGCCTTGGGCCGGAACCAGTCGGTCGCGAGGACGCCGCCGTAGTAGTCCGACGTGCGCAGCCGCATGAAGGTCAGCGTTTCGCGCGCGGCCTGCCAGGCATGCACGTTGGGCCGCGTGCGCCGGGCCCGGGCGTAGTTGCCGACAACGTCGGACGCGTTGCTCGACCGCGGCGGATCCTCCGGCACGCTCTCGAACAGGCCGTCGAACATGCCGCAGGACGACAGGGCCAGCGCAGCGGCCACAAGGACCGGAATCGCCAACCTCCGAACTGCCGCACTATGTGCCGTCATTGCAACGTCCTCTTGATTTCCCGCGGTGCCTGTCGCACACCACCGCACAACAAGACGCGCTATATAGAACAAAGGGCTAGGCGGAGGAAAGCCACCGCTTGGCTTGCGCGTCAACCAGAACCGACTACTTGATGCCGAAGCGCCTCGAATGCGCTCTCCGCCTTTGTATTCGATACGGACGAACACGACGCTCCCATGACGAACTCGATACCGCGCTCGAGCCTGCCGGCGACCGCCGCCACGCGCGAAGTGAGCCCCCTCCATGTGGCCATCGTCGGCCATGTCGATCACGGCAAGTCGACCCTGGTCGGCCGGCTGCTCCATGAGACCGGTTCCCTGCCCGAAGGCAAGGTCGAACAGGTCCAGGCGATGTGCCAGCGCCGCGGCATGCCGTTCGAATGGGCGTTCGTGACCGACGCGCTCAAGGCCGAGCGCGACCAGGGCGTGACCATCGACGTCAGCCACATCCGCCTGCGGACGCCCAAGCGCACCTACATCCTGGTCGACGCGCCGGGCCACCTCGAATTCCTGCGCAACATGATCAGCGGCGCCGCGGGAACCGAGGCCGCACTGCTCGTGATCGACGCCGCCGAGGGAATCAAGGAGCAGTCGCGCCGCCACGGCTACCTCCTCCATCTGCTCGGCATCCGGCAGCTCGTGGTCGCGGTCAACAAGATGGACCTGGTCGGCTACGACGCCGGCCGCTTCCATGCGATCGAGAGCGAGTACCGCGACTATCTCGGCTCGCTCGGCCTCCAGGCCGAGCACATCATCCCGGTGTCGGCCCGCGACGGCGACGGCATCACCGAGCATACCGAGCCCCTGTCCTGGTACAACGGCCCGACCGTCGCCGAGGCGCTGGACGGCCTGCGGCGGCCGGCCCAGCCGCGTGAGCTCGCGCTGAGGATGCCGGTCCAGGACATCTACAAGTTCGACGACCGGCGGATCATCGCCGGCCGGATCGAGTGCGGCGTGCTCAACGCCGGCGACGAAATCCTGTTCTCGCCGTCGAACAAGAAGGCGCGGATCAAGTCGATCGAGGCCTGGAACGCCGACCAGCCGGTCCTGGCCGCCCATGCCGGCCAGTCGGTCGGTATCACGCTGGAAGACCAGATCTTCGTCGAGCGCGGCGAGGTCGTCAGCCATGTCGACGGGCCGCCGATGGAGACCACGGTCTTCCGCGCTCGCCTGTTCTGGCTCGGCAAATCGCCGATGAAGGTCGGCGACCGCTATCACCTCAAGCTCAACACCACCACCGCGCCGGTCCGCGTCCAGGCGATCGAGAAGGTGATCAGCACCGCCGACCTGTCGTCCAAGGCCGAGGCAGCGGTGCCGCGCGACGGGGTCGCGGAGGTCGTGCTGCAGTCGCGCCAGCTTCTGGCGCTCGATCCCTTCGACCGCAATCCCCGGCTTGGGCGCTTCGTCCTGCTCGACGAATACGACACGGTTGGCGGCGGCGTCATCAACATGGAGGGCTATCCCGACCAGCGGAGCTCGGTCACGGTCAAGGCGACCAACCTCACCGAGGTCGCGCACGGCGTGACCCATGAGATGCGCAGGACCCAAAACGGCCACGCGCCGGGCGTGTTGTGGCTCACCGGCCTGTCCGGGGCGGGCAAGTCGACCCTGGCGATCGAGCTGGAGCGGCGGCTGTTCAGCAAGGGCTATCAGGTCTTCGTGCTCGACGGCGACAACGTCCGCAACGGCCTCAACGCCAACCTGGGCTTCTCGCCGGAGGACCGGGCCGAGAACATCCGCCGGGTCGGCGAGGTGGCCGCGCTGTTCGCCGAGGCGGGGGTCCTGGTCATCACCGCCTTCATCTCCCCCTATCGCGCAGACCGCGACCGGGCGCGGCAGGCGGCCGGCGACGCCTTCCACGAAATCTACGTCGCCGCCGACCTGGCGACCTGCGAAGGCCGCGACCCGAAGGGCCTGTACCGCCGCGCCCGGGCCGGCGAGATCCGCGACTTCACCGGTGTCTCCGCGCCTTACGAGCCGCCGTCCGATCCCGACCTCACGGTCGACACGGGCGAGCTCGACGTCGAGGCCGCGGTGGTGCGCCTGGTCGACTATGTCGAACAGAACTTCGCCCTGAAGCCGCGATGAGCGTCGCCGAGCGGCTGGCCGCCGTCCGCGCGGAGATCGCGGCCGCCGCGGAGGCGGCGGGACGGGCGGCATCGGACGTGACCCTCGTGGCGGTGTCCAAGACCCAGCCGGCCGAGGCGATCGAGGAAGCCATCGCCGCCGGCCAGCGCATCTTCGGCGAGAATCGCGTCCAGGAGGCGATGGCCAAATGGCCGGCGATCCGCGCCCGCCATCCGGACGTCATCGTGCATATGATCGGCCACCTGCAGACCAACAAGGTCGAGGACGCGGTCGCGACCTTCGATGTGATCGAGACCGTCGACCGGCCCAAGCTGGCCGGCCGGCTGGCGGCCGAAATGGCGAAGACTGGCCGCCGCCTGCCCTGTTACGTCGAGGTGAACACCGGGGCGGAGCCCCAGAAGGGCGGCGTCGCGCCGGCGGAGGCCGAGGCTTTCGTGCGCCGGTGCGTCGACACCGACGGTCTGGATGTCGCCGGGCTGATGTGCATCCCGCCCGCCGGCGAGGAGCCCTCGCCCCACTTCGCCCTGCTCGCCGAGCTGGCGCGGCGCGCGGGCGTGCCCGGCCTGAGCATGGGAATGAGCGCCGACTACGCCATCGCCATCGGCCTGGGCGCGACCCACGTGCGGGTCGGCACTGCCATCTTCGGGCCGCGCCGAACTTCCTGACCATGTCTGCCGGTTCCCCCCCACGCGCGTTGCTTGTAAACTGGTTGCAGACGGACCGGCCCGGACTATCTGTTCTGGGCGTTCACGGGACGATGTCTGCCAAGGGAAGCCCATTGTGAACAAGCCCGGTTCCGCCACCGGAAAGCGTTTGCTTCTGGTCGATGACGACGACGATCTGCGGATGTCGTTGATGGAGCAGTTCGAGCTGCACGAGGAATTCGAGACCGATCAGGCCTCGACCGCGGCGGATGCCCTCGAGTTGAGCCGGTCCGAGCGCTACGACGCCATCCTGCTCGACGTCGGACTGCCCGACATGGACGGCCGCGAGCTGTGCCGGCTGATGCGCCGCAACGGCGTCAAGGGGCCGATCATCATGCTGACCGGCGCCGACAGCGACGCCGACACGATCCTGGGCCTCGACGCCGGCGCCAACGACTATGTCACCAAGCCGTTCCGCCTCGGCGTCCTGCTCGCCCGCCTGCGCGCCCATCTGCGCCAGCACGAATCGAGCGAGGACGCCGTCTTCACGATCGGCCACTACACGTTCCAGCCGAGCGCCAAGCTGCTGGTCGACAACCAGTCGGGGCAGAAGGTGCGGTTGACGGAAAAGGAAACCGCCATCCTGAAATACCTCTACCGGGCGAGCGGCGAGGTCGTCTCGCGCGACAAGCTGCTGACCGAGGTCTGGGGCTACAACGCCAACGTCACCACCCACACGCTGGAAACCCACGTCTACCGGCTGCGCCAGAAAATCGAGATCAATCCGTCGAAGGCGGAGATCCTGATGACCGAACCTGGCGGCTACCGGCTGGCGCCCTGAGCGCCGGCGCGCCGTGACCTCTCCCGAACAGAACTCCGATTTCAGCATTCGCTTCTGGGGCGTGCGCGGGACGATTGCCTGCCCGGGGCCCAAATATGCCCGCTACGGTGGCAACACCTCGTGCATCGAGGTCTGCTGCGGGGACTATCGCTTTATCCTCGATGGCGGCACGGGGCTGCGGCCTTTGGGAGAGAAACTGCTCGCCGCCGGCCAGTCGCTCGAGCTCGAGCTCTATCTGACCCATACCCACCTGGACCATATCGCGGGCCTGCCCTTCTTCCCGCCGATGTTCAAGCCGGGCAACAAGATCCGCCTGCTGTGCGGCCACCTGCACGATTCCGACGAAAAACTGCGCGACGTCATCGTCCGCATGACCGCCGCGCCCCTGTTTCCGGTTCCCCTCGAAGCCTTCTCCGCGGAGCTGAGCTTCGTGGATTTCCGGTCTGGCGAAACATTGCAACCCCGTCCCGGCGTGGTCATCCGGACAGCGCCGCTCAATCACCCCAACGGGGCGACCGCCTACCGGATCGAGTTCGGCGGGAAATCGGTCTGCTATGTCACCGACTGCGAGCATCGAGAAGGCGGACTCGACGAGCCGCTGCTCGACTTCATTCGCGGCACGGACATCTTCATCTACGACTCGACCTTCACTGAGGACGAGTACCCGAAGTTCCGCGGCTGGGGTCACTCGACCTGGCAGGAGGGCGCGCGCCTCGCCGAGGCCGCCGGCGTTGGCGAGTTCGTCATCTTCCATCACGCGCCCGAGCATCCCGACGCCGTGATGGACGCCATCGCCGAAGCCGCCCATGCCCGCTTCGCCCGGTCCATCGTCGCGCGCGAAGGGATGGTACTGCGGCCCTGATGGCCCGCTGAATCGACGGCGGCAGCACCCGACAGCATCACGCGGGACTCTCCGAAAGATGATCGGATCCCGCCCAGGCCGGGCTTGCGATCGGCGGCGGCCTACCCAACTGGCAAGAGCCGACGGCGGGCAGGAGCGGAGCGGATGAAACCGATGCAGCGGATGGTCAGGGCGGTGCCGCCCGGGCTGCGCCGGATGGTCGCCGGCCCGATGGCGGCGCGGCTGTCCGTGCGGGTCCGCGATGCGATCCTGCGCCAGCAGGACGCCAGCGAGCGACTGATCGGCTGGGTTCAGTTGTCGGTCGTGATCGGCTTCGCGATCCTGTTCCTGTTGTCGCCCAAAACCCACGAGACCGCGGTCCATCTGCGTCCGGTCGGCTGGGCGCTCGCGGCCTATTTCCTGTTCACCCTGCTGCGCCTGTCGCTGTCCTATCGGGGCCGGCTGGCGCCCTGGTTCCTGACGCTGTCGATCGTCGTCGACATGGCGCTGCTGATGGGCATCATCTGGAGCTTCCACGTCGACTATGCCCAGCCCCCGGCCTTCTATCTGAAGGCGCCGACGCTGCTCTATGTCTTCATCTTCATCGCGATCCGGGCGCTTCGTTTCGAGGCGCGCTACGTGCTGCTGGCCGGGCTGGCGGCGGTGCTCGGCTGGATCTTCCTGGTCGGCTACGCCGTCGACCACACCGACATGGGCAAGATGCTGACCCGGGACTATGTCACCTACCTGACATCGAACAGCATCCTGATCGGGGCGGAATTCGACAAGATCATCTCGATCGCCCTGGTCACCGCGATCCTGGCCGTCGCCATCGTGCGGGCCCGGCGCATGCTGGTCCAGTCGGTGCGCGAGGAAGCGGCCGTCGCAGAGCTGTCGCGGTTCTTCAGCCCGGAGATCGCCGACCAGATCGCCCACGCCGGCGAGGCGATCCGCGCCGGCGAGGGGCTGACCCGCACCGCCGCGATCCTGACCACCGATATCCGCGGATTCACCAACCGGTCGTCGGCCATGGCGCCGAACGACGTGCTCGCGGCGCTGACCGAATACCAGTCCCGGCTGGTGCCGGTGATCCAGGCCAACGGCGGCCGCATCGACAAGTTCCTGGGCGACGGCATCCTGGCCACCTTCGGCGCGGTGGCCCCGTCGGCGGCCTATGCGGCGGATGCGCTGCGCGCGGCCGAAGCGGTGTGCGAGGCCTCGGCCGGCTGGGCGGCGGAC
>CAMYMQ010000344.1 GCA_947259335.1 uncultured Alphaproteobacteria bacterium
CACGATCGGCGGCTGCGGGTCGTCTTCCTGCTGACCATCGCGGTGCTGGCCGCCGCCCTGGCGGCGGAGGCGTTGACGCTGGGCGCCGGGTCGGCCTTCATCCGCGGGGTGGAGAGCGTCGGCCGCGCGGTGTGGCCTCGGGGGTCCGCGGTGCTGGTCGTCCTCGGCTGGATCGCCCTGGCGATCCTGGTCGAGCGCCGCTGGTATGTGCCGGCGCTGATCCTCGCCGCCGTGGCGGGCTACGCGATCTGGGGCGGTACCATGCGCTCGGCCCAGGTCGCGTCGGTCACCGGGCTGATCGCCTTTGCCGCCGCCGCCCTCGCGCCGCGGATCGTGCCCGTCTTGTCGGCCGCCGTTTTCAGCCTCTACGCACTGGCCACGCCCTGGTTGTCGCTGCACCTGATCACGGAGGCCGCCGGGTTCCGCTGGATCTCCAGCCTGCCGCTGTCTGCCTACCACCGGCTCGCCATCTGGGAGCAGGCTGCGGCCCGGATCCTCGAGAACCCGGTCGCCGGCATGGGGTTCGGCGCGGCGCGCTGGATCTCGGACCAGCACGGGCGGATGGGCCTCGCCGCCGACACGCGGGTCAGCGTCGACGTGATGCCGCTCCACACCCACAACGGCTGGCTCCAGCTGTGGCTGGAACTGGGTTTGGTCGGCCTTCTGGTTGCCTTGGCTCTGGTCGGTTTCGCGGCGCTGGGCGCCAGGCGCCGCTACACCGAGCGCCCGGCGCTGATGGCGGTTGCCGGGGCGATGACGGCCGGGATGACGGTGGCCTCGCTCAGCTTCGGCATCTGGCAGGAATGGTGGCTGGCGACGCTTACGCTGTCGGCGGTGCTCCTCCTCGTCCTGTTTCCCGCCGCAGGCCGAACCAGGTCCTGATCCGGCCCCGGATCTCCATGGCGCCCATCAGGGTGTCGGCGTCGACCGCGCGGAAATGGTCGACGATGGGCAGCCAGCGATAGATCATCGCCGTCGATGGCTTGCCGCGGAACGTGTCGGGTCGCAGGACGGCGGCGCCCAGCGGGGCCGCGAAGGTGAGGCCGAAGACGGTGACCATCAGGGCATGAACCCGGTCGGCGCTGCGAAAGTCCTTGCCCTGCCAGCGGGCCACGGCACGCTGCTGGAGCAGGAAAGCCCACAGGTCGCCGGTCGGGAAGGGCGCGCCGGTCCAGCGGCCGATCATGGCCGGTACGGTCACGGCGTCGAGCGACCCGAACAGGTCGGCGAGGTCCTCCCGCCGGGCCGGGGACGGGCCGGCCATCAGCGCGTCGAAGCGCTTGCGGGCGTCCGGATCAGCCGTCACCATGGCCGCCAGCGCTCGCGAATGGCAGGAACGAAATGAAGCGGCCGACCTGGAAGAACACTCTGCTGGCCGTCTTCCTGGCACCCGCCCTGTCCTTGCTGCCGACCGCGCTGGCCTTCGCGGGCGAGGGGCCGGCGCTGCTGCTGGGGGTCTATGCCTACGGCTATCCGCTGGCCCTGATCGTCTCGATCGTCTTCTTCCTGCCCTGGCACCTGTGGCAGGCGCATGGCCCGCAGCGTCCGGGCCGGTGGCGCTACGCCCTGGCCGGGATCGTCGCCGCGGCGGTGCCGCTGACGGTGTTCAACCTGATCGCCCTGGGGGGCGAGTTCCGGGGCAACGAGCTTCTCGAGACCTTCGCGTTCTCCTGCGTCCACGGCGCCTTGGGCGGCTTCGTGTTCCACGGACTGACCTGGGGCTTCCGGCGCGCCGCCATGGGCCCGGCCTGATCTTCGTGCGTCGCCGTTCGCCGTCGAACGTCCGAGCGGCCAGCGGCCGCGGGTCAGATCCGATACGAAGCGGCTCATGACGCACCTCATCGTTATCTGTTATTTCTATATAGACAGAAATAACGGAAATAACAAGATGAAGCCCTTTCCCGTCCCGAATGCGCGGCGTTCGAGACCCTACTGCCCCTGGCTCGCGAAATAGGCGATGGCGCCGATGACGACCACGGCGGCGGCCACCGCGAGGCCGATCTTGATCCAGCTCCATGGCCGGGCGCCCTCGACCTCGCCGGTCTGGGCATTGACCAGGAACTGGTAACTCTTGCCGGCATACCGATAGGCGTTCATCCACACCGGCAGCAGGACGTGCTTGAAGGTGATGTCCTCATACTGCGTGTTGACGTAGTGGATGCGCTGATGGTCGCCGCCGATGTCGTAGCGGACGTCCTCGCGGATCACGGTGTCCATCTTGCCCCGCGCCTCCTCGAAGCCCTCGTCGAGCTCGACCTGATAGACCTCGCTGCGGTAGCCGGCGATATACTGGTCCTGGTAGGGCGTCAGCGCGTCGAGGTTCCATTCGTCCAGCTTGTCGGCGTGCTTCTTGGGCAGGGACTTGCTCGCCACCACCAGCACGTCGTCGAACCAGCGGTCGACATGGCCGGAGACCGGGGTCCAGTCGATCCGGGTGCGGGTCCGGGTGACCGGGTTGCCGTCCTTGTCGGTGTCGGAATAGGTCTCGGTGTAGTTGATGCCGCGCTCGCCGGCATAGTCGGAATAGGTCTGGCTGTCGTAGGTCCAGTAGGGGACATACATGCCGACCAGCTTGCCCTGGGTATATGCGTAGCGCTTGACGTCGTTGGGCGCGAACCACAGGCCCTTGATCCAGACCTTGAGCCGCTCTTGCGCCTCCTTTTCGGAGAGCTGGAAGGGGATCAGCGCCGCCGGCTGCAGGTGGCGGCTGTTCTTCGGGTCGGTGACGATGGCGCTGCCGCAGAAGGGGCAGTCGGCCGCATGCACGGCCGGGTCCCAGGTGAACTCCGCCGCGCAGGTGGTGCATTTGACGGTCTTGTTCTCTTCCATCGGCGCGGCCTGGGCCAGGGAGGCCAGCGCGGCGTGGAAGTCCTGCTCCTCGATCGGCGGCGCGTCGGGTGCCGCCTCGATCGGGTTCTCGTGGCCGCAGTACTTGCACTTGATGACATCGGTACCCGGTTCGTAGGCAAGCGTCGCGCCGCATTGCCCACAGGGAAATTCCTTCTTCATCGCCCCCTCATTCGCCCTGTGCTGCCTGGGCGCCAATCGTGTCGCCCGGCGGCGCGGAAGTCCAGTGCCGGGGGGATCGGGCAGGCTTGCGGGGATGGAAAAGGAGGGAAGGTTATCATCGGTTATCAACGGTTATCCTTTGGGCGGCTGGCCGGCACTCCGAGGGGGGCCCGAGGAGGTAAGGAAAAGTAAGGGTTGGCCCCAGGCGCCGTGCAACAGGCTGGCCGGGATGGATTCCCGCCTGCGCGGGAATGACGGGGAGGGCGGCGATAGGTAGGGTTTTGTCAGGTCGGGGCATGTCCGTCGGGCCGGGGGTATCTGGGCATCGGAAGGGGGGGCGCCGGTTCGCTCAGCGCGTAATAAGGAATATGGTCCTGTATTTCATCGGTTCAAGCGGCCGGATAAGGCCGTCTCCGGACCGGCAGGCTGGATACCGTCCGCGCAGGGATGCGGCGCGCCGAAGGCTGGTTCCCGATGATGGAAATCGAGGACGGGGGAGGGCGATATAGGGGCGGGTTTGTAACCTGCCCGCCTTTCTCGGCTGCCGGGACGGGCGGGTTGGAAACCCGCCCCCACGACCCGGTCTATAGGTTTGGCGTGGACGTTATCCCGCCCGCTGCTTATGGGGCCGCTCGCGGGCTTCCAGCAGGCGCTTGAGGATGCGGCTGCCGGTGGTCGGAAACAGGAAGGGCAGGAAGGCATGGACGAAGACCACGGTGGTCGCGACCGCCAGCCAGCCCCAGACCCGCAGGGCCGATCCCATATGCTCGAGATAGCCTTCGCCGACGGATCGGGGGTGGGCGGTGAAGGGGTTTGGCACGGGCGGGTCTCCCTCCAGAATGGCGCACCGACGTAGCAGGCGCGGATGGGCCATCTTACCGCGCGGGCAGGCAAAGGCGGGAAAGAGCCTTGGAACGAGACGAGCGTGTGCCGGCGGACGCTGTGGCGCGTGGCGGGACCAGTCTGCTCACCCCGCCGGCGGCAGCGGCGGCGGCACGCTGGAGAAAATCCCGGACAGCTCGTCGACCTCGCCGGCCTTGGCCCAGTTGGCCATGCCTTCGCACCAGACCAGGGTGTCGCGGGTCAAAGTGCCGGCCTGGGCCTGCTGCTTTAGCTGGTCGACCGGGTGCGGTCCCTGTTGCTGGCCATCGGTGGCGATGAAGTAGGTCTTGGCCCCGGGCAGCGGCGGGGGCGCGGTGGGCGCGGCCTGCTGCGGCGCCGGTTGGGCCTGCTGCTGGTTCATCGAGTTGGCCATCTGCTGGGCCATCGCCATGCCGGCGCCCAGGCCGACGCCCGCCGCCGCGGTGCCGCCGTTGGGATTTTCCGCCGCCTTGGTGATCGCCTCGGCGGTCTGGAACTGGGTGTATTTGGAGAGGTCGCCGAGCACGCCCATCGACGAGCGCTTGTCGAGCGCCTCCTCGACCGCGGGCGGCAGCGAGATGTTCTCGACCAACAGCTTGGTGAGCTCGAGGCCGTACTGGTCGAACTCCGGGCCGATCCGCTCGGTCAGGAAGCCCGAGAGCTGGTCGTAGTTGGCGGCGAGGTCGAGGACGGGAATGCCGCTCGACGCCAGCGTCGTGGCGAAGCGCGAGACGGTGACGTTGCGGAGCTGGTCGGAGATCTCGTCGGTGGTGAAGTAGCCGTCGGTGCCGACGATCTCCTTGAGGAAGGTCGGCGCGTCCTTGACCCGGATCTCGTAGGTGCCGAAGGCGCGCAGGCGGACCGGGCCGAACTCGGCGTCGCGCAGGGTGATCGGGTTCTTCGTGCCCCACTTGAGGTCGCGAAAGCGCTTGGTGTTGACGAAGTAGATCTCCGCCTTGAACGGGCTCTCGAAGCCGTACTTCCAGCCCTGGAGCGTCGACAGGACGGGCAGGTTCGCGGTTTCCAGCGTGTACATGCCGGGCTGGAAGACGTCGGCCAGCTGGCCTTCGTTGATGAAGACGGCGACCTGGCTCTCGCGGACCGTCAGCTTGGCGCCGAACTTGATCTCGTTCCCGTGGCGGTCGAACCGGTAGACCATGATGTCGTCCGATGCATCGGTCCACTCGATGACATCGATGAACTCGCCCTTGATCCGGTCCCAGAGGCCCATGTCACTTCTCCGCTTCGTCTACTGCTGCCGCGCGTGGTTCAACGGACTCTACGCGCCTGTCCCCATCAAACTTTCCCGCCCCCGCGAAGGGGACCGACCTTCGGCGGTGTGCCGAGCCGTCTCTACTCCGCCTTTGCCGCCGCCGGCGCCGCTTTCGGCGCCGACGAGGCCTTGAGCACCTTGCGCAGGTCGGCTTCGGCCGTGACCAGCTCCTTCTCGGCCTCGGCGCGGGCGGCCTTGCCCTCGTCGGCGATGCGCAGGCTGTCCTCGATCGTCTCGATCAGCAGCTTGTTGGCCTCCTTGATCGACTCGATGTCGACCACGCCCCGCTCGATCTGCTGGCGGACGTCGGCGTTGGCCTGTTTCAGGTTCTTCGCGTTCTGGACCAGCAGTTCGTTGGTCAGGTCGGTCGCTTCCTTGACCGTCTTGGCGGCCTCGCTGGCGCGGTAGATGGTCACCGCCTGGGCCAGCTGCTGCTTCCACAGCGGGATGGTGTTGACCATCGTCGAGTTGATCTTGGTGACCAGGGACTTGTCGTTCTCCTGGACCAGCCGGATCGACGGCAGGCTCTGCATGGCGACCTGGCGGGTGAGCTTGAGGTCGTGGACGCGCCGTTCGAGGTCGTCGCGCATCTGGCGGATGTCGCGCAGCTCCTGGGCCTTCAGCGCCTCCTCGGAGCCCTCGACCTCCTTCGCCTTGGCCGGAATGACCTCCTCGTCGAGCTCGCGCAGCTTCTCCTCGCCGGCGGCGATGTAGAAGGCGAGGTCGTGGAAATAGTCGAGGTTGGCATCATAGAGCCGGTCGAGCTTCTCGATGTCGGTCATCAGCGTGGTCTTGTGGCCGTCGAGCCGGTTCGAGACCGAATCGATCTGGTCGCGGACCTCCTCGTAGCGCTGGACGAAGCGGGCCACCGGGGTGACCGCCCCGAACAGGCGGGCGAAGAAGCCGGGCTTCTTGCCGGGGGCGAGGTCGTCGACCTTGAAGCCGCGCAGCTTGACCAGCATGTCGTTGAGCGCCTCGCCGGCCGGGCCGGTGTCCTTGTTGCGCACGCCCTCGAGCATCGAGTCGGAGATGCCCGTCAGTTCCTCCTGCGCCTTGACGCCGAAGAAGATGACCGAGTTGCTGTCGGTGAGGTCGAGTTCGCCGAGCGCCTGCTCGATCTTGGTCTTCTCGGCGGGCGGCGCGGCCTGATAGGTGACCAGCTCGCCGGCGATGACGTCGGGCGACGTCGTCTCCTTCATCTCGACCAGGGGCGCCGGCTGCGCGGTGGCGGTGTCGGCTTTGTTCTCGGGCATGGTCTGGGTCTCCGGGAGGGGATGGGCGGTTATAGCACGCCTTCGCGCTTGAGCCGCGTCTTGAGCACATCCATCTGGATGTCGAGGTCCATGACGTCGTCCTTGAGCAGCTTCTCGTGCTGTTCACGGAAGACATGCTCCATGTCGGTCAGCAGCGTGCGGAAGCTGTCGTCGAGCTGGTCGGACTTGGTGCGCGTGGTGGTCTCGGCAAAGCGCTCGACCACGTCGACGGCGCCGTCCAGATAGACGTTGAGGAACTTGCGCGCCCGGCGCAGGTCGCGCGGGTCGCGGGCGATTTCTTCGAGCACCTTCTCGGCCTCGCCGAGGATGGTGTCGACGCGGCCCTGGAGGCTGCGGTCGGGGATCCGTCGGGCGGCCGCGTCGATCCGGGCGAGCTTTAGCTTGGCGGCGTCGAGCGCCGCGGCGACGCGCTTTTCGTCCTGGTCGCGGGGCCTGGCGGAGCGGGGGCCGAACAGGTCCGATCCATAGAGGAACAGCGTCCCGGCGCCCGCGGCGGCGGCGAAGGCGATCGAGAGGCCGATCGGGTGCCGGACGAGGATCCAGGCGGTCGCGAAGGTGGCGAAGGCGACGATCGCGCCGCCGAACAGCCGGAGCGGCGGCCCGGTGCGGCGGGAGAGGCCGCGGGCGTCCTGCTCGGCGGCGCGCATCAGGCCCTTGCGGGCGATTTCGGCGCCGATCATGAACAGCGCATAGAGGCCGACCGTCCAGGCCAGCGTGATGATCCGGCCGCTGACGATGGCATAGGCCGCCTTCAGGATCAGCGGTGAGGGCAGGAAGAACAGCAGGAAGGCGGACGCCGCGGCAACCTGCCGGTCGCGCTTGACGTGGTTGCGGCGCCGCTGGATCGCGTCAGCCATTCGGCGTCGCGGTCTTGGCGGCGGGCGCCGGGGCCGCGGGCGACATCGAGAACGACCGGGGATCCTTGGTCGAGCAGGCCTGCACGCCGACCACGCCGATCGAGCCGAGCAGCAGGAGCACGCCGACCAATTTCAGGAAACCGCTGGGCACGGATAAAACCTTCGCCACCGCCGGAGGTGCCAGTTATGTGGTCCTTCCGGCGGCGTGCGCAAGCCCGAACCGCTGGCGGCGGCCAAGTTCTCCGGGATCAGCCCTTGGTTCCGGCGGGGCGGGCGAAGTTGCGGTCCATGTGGCCCTTGCCTTCGAGATCGCCGCCCAACTCGAACAGCCAGGAATAGCCGCCCTTCGGGTTGGTCAGGATCTCCCAGCAATTGTCGTCCATGTCCCAGAAATAGAAACTGTAGGTGCCGTGCTGGCTGATCGGCTTGGAAATCTTCTTGAGATCGTACGTCTTGGCATACTCGACGACCTTCTCGTAAGCCGCGTCGACCTCGGCCTCGGTTTCGACGTCGATGCCATTGTGATTGAGCATCGACATCTGGTCGCTCTTGTTCTTCTGGAACACGACGGCGATCGTGTTGGGGCCGCCCAGCCGGATCAGCAGCGAGATCGGGCTGGTGCGCACGACCTCCAGGCCGAGGAACTCGGTATAGAATTCCCGCGCCCGGTCGAGATCCTTGCTCTCGAGCGTGCCGTGGGACAGGAAGTTCAGCTTGAGGACGGGATCGGCCGACTTCTCCATCTTCGGAGTCGGTCGGTCCTGGGTCTGCTCCTGGACTTGAGCCTCGCTCATGGTCTCACCTCCCTAGTGGTGTGTCGTGCGCCTGACAATGGCCGTCGACGGCGGACCGGCGCTGACTTGCCGCCATCATATGATTTTCTGTGTCCGGCGCAATCGTTGCCCCCTGCCTCGGTGCGGCCACGCCCAAGGCTGACCGGCCCCGGGGCCGCTAGCCGGCGACGATCGGGTTGGACAGCGTACCGATGCCGTCGACCGTGATCTCGACGCGCTGGCCCGGCTTCATGAACACCTTCGGATCGCGGCCGAAGCCGACGCCCGACGGCGATCCGGTCGTCACCACGTCGCCCGGCATGAAGCGGTACCACTGCGAGAAGTAGGCGATCAGCTTCGGGATCGAGAAGACGAGCTCGGTCAGCGTGTCCTGCATGATCTCGCCGTCGAGCCGGGTGACCAGATGCAAGGCGGCCGGGTCGGCGATCTCGTCCCTGGTGACGATGACCGGACCCATCGGCGTGAAGGTCGGATATTGCTTGCCCAGGATATTGGCTTCCCAGGCGTGGATACCGGCCATGGCGCCGTCGGCGGCCATCACGCCGGGCACCCAGTCGCGCGCGGAGACGTCGTTGGCGATGGTGTAGCCGGCGACATGGTCCAGTGCCTCGGCCTCGGAGACGCGATGGCATTCGCGGCCCATCACGAAGCAGAGCTCGCCCTCGAAGTCGACCATGTCGGCATGGTCGGGCGGCAGGACGATCGGCTCGCCGTTGCCCGTGAGCGAGGTCGGGATCTTCACGAAGGCCGCCGGCTTGGAGGGAATCGGCGTGTTCATCTCCTCCAGGTGCTTGGCGTAGTTCATGCCGACCGACAGGATATAGCCGGGCTTCGGGATCGGCGGGCAGTAGCGGACCGAGCCGGGGTCATGGACCGCGCCGCGCTCGCGCAGCTCGCCGCTCTTGGCATCGGCCGCGTCGGCGAGGCGGCGGACCTGGTCGAGACCGGCCGCGCCCGCGCCGAGGATTTCCAGGACGCCCCCCACCGGTGCGGGCAGGCCCAGAGCCGCGGCGGCGGCGCGCACGTCCAGGATGCCGCCCTCCGTCAGGACGCCCGGCGTCTCGACGCCGTCGATGTCTATCGTTGCGAGCTTCATGGTCCGCGTTTCCTCCTTCCGTGCGGGGCTGCCTGCCGACGCCGCCTGGCGTCAAGGGTGCAGCCCCGCTTATCCTTGATCGTCCGCCGCTGCGCCTGACCGGCGGCAGCGGATCGGTTCCGGGTGAACTGTTGCATTTGCAATAAAATATCGCTACCATTTTTTGTGGGGTTGCCGTCGTCCTCGCACACCAGCGCGCGTGCGCGGCGGCTTCCCAGGCAGCGCCGGTCCAACCGGCGGGAGAACATATAATCGAGCGTCGTCAGCCGGCTGTTCAGGGCGGGGGCGCGCCGGGAGGAAAATCAACATGCGCCATCACACCTTATCGCTTCCGTTCGCAGCGCTTCTGGTCGCGACGTCCCTGCAGGGGGCGGCCGCCAAGGAGATCAAGCTGACCGCCGCGGCCGCGTCGCCGGCCATCGTCACGCCCGCCTTCGTGATGAAGACCTTCTTCATTCCCAAGGTGACCGAGCGGGCCAAGGCCTGCGGCGACACCCTGGTCTGGAACCAGGCCTACGCCCAGTCGCTCGCCAAGTTCGGCGAGACGCTCGAGGCGGTCGAGGAGGGCATCGCCCATGTCGGCGTCATCCTGCGCAACTTCGAGGAATCGAAGCTGCCGCTCGACCAGTATCCGTCGGTCATGCCGTTCGTCGTCGCCGACCCCAAGGTCATGACCGAAGTCGACGCGGCGGTGCGCAAGAAGGTGCCGGCGATGAGCAAGATGTATGCGCGCTACGGGCAGCTCTATCTGGGCGGCGGCGCCGAGAACAGCATGCAGCTCTTCTCCACCTTCCCGGTGACCAAGTTCGAGGACCTCAAGGGTCACAAGATCGGCGGCAGCGGCGCGCTCGGCAACTACATCCGCGGTACCGGTGCGGTCCTGGTCAACTCCTCGATGCTGCACGCCTACACCAGCATCAAGAACGGCCTGTATGACGGCTATCCGACCATCATCTACCTGGCCTTCCCCTACAAGATCTACCAGGCGGCCAAGCACTACACGGAGACCAACTTCGGCGCGACCACGGTCGCCGCGGTGACGGTCAACGCCAAGATCTGGGCCACCTTCTCCGACTGCCTGAAGAAGGCCTTCCGGGACACCGGCGCCGAGTACGGCCAGCAGTACGTCAAGGTGAACGGCCAGCGGATCGGGAAGTTCACGGGCATCATCAAGAAGAGCGGCGTGAAGTTCTCCAAGCTGTCGGACGCCGAGCGCAAGCGCTGGGCCATGGTGCTGCCGCCGCTGGCCAAGCAGTGGGCGACGGCGCTCGAGGCCAAGAAGCTGCCGGCCAATGCCGTGATCAAGGCGTTCATGGAAGAAGCCCGGGCCCGGGGCGTCATGGCGCCGCGCGCCTGGGACAAGGAGTAAAGTAGAACCGGGACGGGGATCCGGTTTCCATGCCGGAGACCAGGTCGGCGGGGCTCGCGTCAGATACCACGGCGCCCAAGTCCCCGCCGTCCGCCCTTGCCCGTCAATTCGGTCATGTCCTTTCCGGGCTGAACGGCCTGGGCACCGTCTGGATCTTCGTCATGATGGTGCTGATCAACGCCGACGTCCTGTCGCGCGCGCTGTTCAACGCCCCGATCCGCGGCGTGCCGCTGATCATCTCGCTGTCGATCATCGCCATCGTCTTTCTGCAACTGCCGGACGCGCTGCGTAACGGCCGGGTGACGCGCAACGAAGTCGTCCTCGCGCGTCTGGAACTGCGCGGCAGTCCCTGGTTCCATTCGTTCCAGGCGGTCTTCCACCTCGCCGGCGTGGCGACGATGGCGATCATCCTCGTCTATGGCTATCCGCTGCTGGTGAAGGCGTGGACGTCGAGCGCCTATTTCGGCAACCTCGGCGACTTCACCTTTGCAGAATGGCCGATCAAGCTGGTCGTGCTGATCGGCGCGCTCGCCGCCGGCGCCCAGTTCCTCGTCCTGTTCGGCCGCGACGCCGCGACCCTCGGCGCCCGCGCCTCGTCCCCCGGCGCCGGTTACCTGCGCCTGCTGCTCGTCCTGGCCGGCACCGCGGCGATCGTGGTCGGCGCACGCTACGCGCTGGCATCCCAGACATCGATTTTCGTCGGCCTGCTCTCGGTCGCCTTCATGCTCCTGCTGGTCTACATGGGCATGCATGTCGGCGTGGCGCTGGCGATCATCTCCTTCTTCTGCGTCCTGGTGATCCGCGACAGCGGAAGCCTGTCGGGCACGATGCTCGCGCTTGCCGCCAACGAGAGCCTGCGAAGCTACGAGCTCGGCGTTATCCCGCTGTTCGTGCTGATGGGCATGTTCGTCGCCGTGTCCGATGTCGGCCGCGACGCCTTCTCCGTCGCCCACCAGCTCTTCCGCAAGCTGCGCGGCGGACTCGGCACCGCCACAGTCGCGGCCAACGCCGTCTTCGCCGCGATCACCGGGACGAGCATCGCGTCGGCCTCGGTCTTCACCCGGATCGCCGTGCCGGAGATGCTGCGGTTCGGCTACAAGGGCCAGTTCGCCGTCGGTGTCGTCGCCGGCAGCTCGGTCCTCGGCATGCTGATACCGCCCAGCCTCCTGCTGATCATCTTCGGCATCCTGGCGGAGACCTCGATCGGCGACCTGTTCATCGCGGGCATCCTTCCGGGCATCCTGCTCTCGGTCGCCTTCGCCGTGCTCATCTGGATCATGGCTACCCGTTTTCCCAAGAGCGTCTTCGAAAACGGCGTCGGGCCCCAGGGCGAGCCCGGCACGGAGGGGGCGGCCGGCGAGCGGCTGCTGACCGTCTGGCAGATGTTGATCAAGGTGGGCCCGATCGTCGGCCTGATCGTGCTGATCATCGCCGGTATCTACGGCGGCATCTTCACCGCCACCGAAGGCGGCGGCGTGGGCGCGCTGGGCGCGCTGCTGATCGCCGTTGCCCGGCGCAAGATCACCCTGCGGTCGCTGTGGCAGGTGCTCGTCGAGACCGGCTACGTCACCGCGGCGCTCTGCTTCCTTCTGGTCGCCGCCCACCTCTACGCCCGCATGATCAGCGTGAGCGGGATCCCGGACGCGCTCGAAGCGGGGATCGCGTCGGCCGGGCTCGGCTTCTACGGGCTGCTCGCCATCTATGTCGCCCTGCTCGTCGTGCTGGGCACCATCCTCGATTCCGCGTCGATCATGCTCATCCTGGTGCCGATCCTGACCATCGTGCTGAAGTCGATGGAAATGTCGGGGGTCGATGTCGGCAGCATGATCTGGTTCGGCATCGTCACGGTGCTTGCCGTCGAGATCGGGTTGCTGACGCCCCCCGTGGGCCTCGCCTGCTTCGCGATCTACGGCAACCTCAACGACCCGCGCATCACGCTGACCGACGTGTTCAAGGGCGCCGCGCCGTTTGCCGCGACCATGCTGGTCGTGCTGCTGCTGGTCATCGCCTTCCCGTGGCTGGCGCTGGCCCTGCTCTGACCGCCACCATCCCGGCGGGCAAGGCAGGGGGCGGGCGTTTGTCTCCGCCGCCAAGGGCAGTAGAGTGACGGTACCGGCCGCCAGGACAGGGGACAGAGGCGCCTTGGGGGCAACCCCGCTTGAACCAGGAATTCGACCGATGCCGGACGCCCAGACCAAGACCTTCGATATCCGGGACTTCATGCCGTATCTGGTCGCCCGGGTCGGCTCCCTGATGGCGCAGTCCTTCGCCCCGCCGATGGAGGCCGCGGGCATCACGCTGGACATGTGGCGCGTGTTGATGGTGCTGCATTTCAACGGGCCGTTGACGCTGATCGAGATATCCCGGAACACGGGGGTGAAGACCTCCACGCTGTCGCGGCTGGTCGGCCGGATGGCGGACAAACGGCTGGTGACCCGGCGGCGGTCCCGGCAGGATGCCCGCACGGTCCAGATCAGCCTGCGCCGCGAGGGCGAGGCCATGTTCCAGGAGCTGTGGCCCGCGGCGGCCCGGTCGGAGGATATCGTCACGGCGCCATTCCCGGCCGCCGACGTCGAACGCCTGAAGGCGATGCTGCGCGAGATCGAGACCATCCTGGTCGCCCAGGTCGACGCCGCGGCGCGCGAGTCGCGCGACCAGAAGGACGGGGCCGTCACGGACGGCTGAGGCCAATTTCCTGCTTTCGGAGGCCACCATGGCGCCGCTCGACGATCCCGCCCTGATCGACCAGATGACCGCCTGGCGGCGCGACATCCACGCCCATCCGGAGACCGCCTTCGAGGAGCGCCGGACCGCCGATATCGTCGCCGAGGCGCTCGAGTCCTTCGGCATCGAGGTGACCCGGGGGCTCGCCGAGACCGGCATCGTCGGCCGGCTCACGTCCGGCGACTCCGGGCGGACGATCGGCCTGCGCGCCGACATGGACGCGCTGCCGCTGGACGAGCTCAACACCTTCGACCACCGCTCGCGTCATCCCGGCAAGATGCACGGATGCGGCCATGACGGGCATACCGCGATGTTGCTCGGCGCGGCCCGGCGTCTTGCTGAAACGCGCAATTTCGACGGCACCGTTCACTTCATCTTCCAGCCGGCCGAGGAAGGGGCCGGCGGGGCCCGGGTGATGATCGAAGATGGCTTGTTCCTGCGGTTTCCGTGCGATGCAGTATACGGTATGCACAACTGGCCGGGCATGGAGGCGGGCACCATCGGGGTGCGCGGCGGGCCGATGCTGGCGGCCGCGGACCTGTTCTCGATCACGATCCGGGGCCAGGGCGCCCACGGCGCGATGCCGCATCTGGGCATCGACCCCGTGGTGGTCGGCGCGGAACTGGTCTCGGCGCTCCAGACCATCGCGAGCCGGACGGTGGATCCGATGAAGGCGGCGGTGGTTTCGGTTACCCAGTTTCACGCGGGCGCGGCCGACAACGTGATCCCCGACCAGGCGGTCCTCAGCGGCACGACCCGCGCCTTCGACCCCGCGGTGCAGGACCGGATCGAGGCCCGGATGCGGGCGGTCTGCGCCGGGCTGGCCGTGGCCCACGACGTGACGATCGACCTCGACTACAGGCGCAACTACCCGCCCCTTATCAACACGGACGCGGAGGCCGATCGGGCCGCGCGCGCGGCGGCCGCCGTGGTCGGGGACGCCAAGGTCATCCGCGATCCCGAACCGGTCATGGGCGCGGAGGACTTCGCCTTCATGCTCCAGGCGAGGCCCGGCGCCTATGTCTGGATCGGCAACGGGGCGGGGGAGGGCGGCTGCATGCTCCACAATCCGCATTACGATTTCAACGACGCCATCCTGCCGGTCGGCGCCGCCTATTGGGTCAGCCTGGTCGAGCAGGAGCTGGCGGTGTCCTGACTCTGTCGACCGGCCCCAAGAAATAGACAGATGATTCTGTATATAAGCCGTTCCTTGGCGCCTAGCGGCGCTGCGGCTCGAAGGTATTCCAGGCCTGGACGGGATTGGGCAGCAGGCAGGAAATCGCGGCCAGGAACAGGACGCCCATGATGATCAGGCTGATATACCACTGGGGCGACCGGGTCAGCGTCGGCAGGAACAGAAAGGCCGGCGTCAGCAGGGTGACGAAGGCCAGGTAACGCGAGGCGTTGCGGCGGCCATGGCGGAAGACCGCGTAGAGCGCGGCGATGCCGACCGCGACCACCGCCGCCATAGCAAGCCCGGTGCGCAGGACTTTCTGGAAGCCGCTGCCGGCGGGGTCGCCCTGGCCCAGCACCACGTCCGGGACCAGCAGGACATAGAGGCAAAAGCCCACGACGATCAGCGCCGCCAGGCGGGTCAGGGCGATTGCGGACAGGACCGGGACGCGCAGCATGTTCCCTCTATCGGACGCGGGGCATCGGTCACGGGGCGGTTGGCGGTCGATCGCGGCATCCGCGCAAACCGGGGGGCCTTCTTATCATGTCCCGGGCGGCGGCCAAAGCCGATCCGGCCCCGGATCCTCTCCCGCCGCTCAGGCGGCCGAAAGGCCGGTGAAGCGGCGGGGAAATGAGAACAAATGGAGGGTAAAGGGCCTGAGCCCCCTATTGTATACGGGATACAACAGGGCCTGACCCGGGTTCTAGGGGATCTTGCGGCACCAAAACAGGAACATCCCGTCGAAAGCGGTCGGATTGTCGCGCTCGAAGTCGGACCAGAGCGCCAGGTCGCGGCTGTCCGCGCCGGCGCCGAAATGGCGGGTGAAGGCATCGGCGATGTGCGGCCGCAGGTCGAAGCCCCGGAATTCGAGTCCGTGGTCCGCGGTGAAGCGCGCGATCTCCTCGATCGTCACCGGCGCCTCGTGCCGGTGGAACAGCAGATCGCGGACATTGCTCGTCGTATTGAAATCCGCGGAGCGGGCAAGTTCGCGCTCGGGCGAGCCTTCGGGCGCGGTCAGCAGGGCGCGGCGGATCCGCCGGATGGTTGCCGAATCGTCGCCCAGCCCTTGTTCGGCAAGGCATTCCCGCATCTTGCGGATCGGTTCCCGGGCGACCGCGCTGTAGAGGCCGACATACATGAGGCCGCCGGGCTTCAGCGCCTCGGTCAGGATCCGCCAGCCCGTGAACGGCTCGGCCATGTGATGGAGCACGCCGACGGACTCGATCACGTCCCAACGCTCCGTCGTGCCCTCCAGGGCGAGGATATCGGCCTGCCGAAGGGTCGTCTTTCCAAGACCGATCTGTCTTGTCTTGCGGTGTGCATAGGCGAGGCTGGCCCGGCTCAGGTCGATGCCGTCGACCCTGGCGTTGGGGCCATAGCCGCAGGCGGCGTGAACCAGTTGCTCGCCCGTCCCGCATCCGGCGATCAGCACGCGGAAGGGTGCATCGAAGAAGGCCAGCTCCGGGGCCGCGAAATAGGCGCCGAGCGACCGGCGCAGCGATCCTGCTTCCGGCAACAGCGTCGAGGTCCATCGCGGGTAGGGGCTGTCCTCATACTGTTCGCGCACCGTGCGGGAGACCCGGTCGTCCGGCGCGCCGGCGCGGCCGAAGGCCTCGATGTCGGCCGCCAGTCGAGATTCCTCGTGTAATTCCGCGAGCCGCTCGGCGAGCAGGTCGCGCAGGCCGCGCGGGCGGATGGCGGCGACCGTCGCGGG
>CAMYMQ010000345.1 GCA_947259335.1 uncultured Alphaproteobacteria bacterium
AGATGCAATCTCGTCGGCCAGCGCTTTCGCGGTCTCGGGCCGATACGCTGGCGGTGGCCGCGACCGCCCGGTCGCGCGACCTGTTCTATCGCCTGCCGGGCGAGGACGGCTTCAAGCCGGTCAAGGTGGTCCCCTGTTCGCTGGTGACCGAGGACGGCGGCTATCTCGACCTGATCCAGTCGCCGGCGCCGGACGTCTATCACGGGCTGCTCCAGCTCCGCCCCGAAAGCTCCTTCCCGCTGAGTCCGCAGCCGCTGCTGCTCGGGCGCAGCGATTCCGCCTCGGCGGCGCAGCAGCCCGACCTGCCGATGGAGCTGCTCGACCATCCCGACAGCCTGCGCTGGGAGGACGGCACCGGGCCCAAGGGCGCCAAGCTCAACTCGCTCAACCTGTCCCGGCGCCACGTCCAGCTCCGCCTGGTCGGCGGCAAGCTCGAGGTCGGGGTGTCCGAGGGCCGCATGCCGGTCTATGTCCTCGACACCGACTACAAGCTGATGAAGACGCTGGTTCCGGGCGAGCCGGCAACGATCATGATGGAACCGGACGAATATTTCATCGTCGGGTCGTATCTGTTGCGGTTCCACCAGGAACGCCACCAGACCATGTTGTCGAGCGACGCGACCATGCTGCGCCGCAACGCGGCACCCGCGGCATAGCTCAAGCACGGCGGCCGTCCGCGTCAGGCGGGCGGCCGATGTCCACGGAGACGAGTGATGGCGAAATCGAAGGGCCTGCGTTGGACGTTCAGCGTTCTGAAGGCGACCCTTGCCGGCACGGCGCTGATCCTGGTCATGGCCGGGATTTCCTACCGGATCATCGGCCTGCAGAAGGCGGCGATGGCGTCGAGCAGCCCGGCCACCAAGCGCCTGGGCATCGAGGACCGCGCCCTGTTCTTCGACCTGCTGGCGGGCGGGGTGCTGGAGCGCCGCCCCGACGGCGGCATCGACATGAAGCCGTCCGACTACATCCTGATCAGGCGCGCCGAGGGCGACGCCGCGCCGGACACGCAGGGCAAGGTGGACCGCGAGGCCCAGGCGCGGCTGATCAACCAGCTCTATCACCAGAGCGTCGGCACGATCATCCGCCAGCAGGTCCGGCTGTGGAACGAGAGCCGCCGGATCGCCGGCATCCGCGACGACCGCCCGCAGGGCGAGGCCGACCGCAACATCGACAAGTGGCGGGCCTTCAGCGAGAGCGACCATCCGCTGGCGACCGGCTCGCTGGTGCCCGAATCCTTCGGCTTCATCCACGGCGCCACGGTGTCGGTGGGCTTCTCCCGCTGGCAGACGGTCGCCAGCCAGAAGAAGCGGGTGACCTTCCGGTCGCGGATCAAGGTCGACAAGCCGCAGACCATCGAGATCCAGGTCGTGGGCGAGCCGGTCAAGGACTCGCTGCCCCCCGGCGCCAGGGTCGAGCGGCGCGAGGACAAGGAATACGAGCGCAAGACCCTGTGGCCGTGCCAGATCGCGACCCACGCCGCCATCGTCCGGGTGCCGGTCCGGCCCAGCCCGCGCGGCCAGCTGGTCTCGATCAGCGTCGTCCCGGCGGTCAACTGCGCGCCCCGGATCTTCGGCCTCGCCATCAGCATGGCGCCGGAGAACCGCGACCAGGCGATCGCCGCGATGAAGAAGTATCAGCGCGACCTGCGCCGGTGGAAACGGCGGCGGCGCGGTGACGAGCCGCAGCGGCCGGACATCAAGTGGGTCTATCAGTGGCGGCCCGTCGAGCGGTCGGTCAAGACCGAGTCGCGCTTCACCATCAAGACGGCGGACGGCGTCTATCTGACCGACCCGTCGGGCAAGAAGGCGCCGACGGACGCGGCCTACAAGCTCGGCCTGGTCAACCTGGTCGGCTTCGGGCCGGCCGACGCCAACAGCCTGATGGGCCTGCTGAGCCGCAGCCGCATGCCCCAGGGCGGCCTCGACCTGACCCTGACCATCGACAGCCGCTATCAGAGCATCGCCCAGGAGACGGTCAGCCACTATCTCGGCTCGGTGTTCCCGAAAATGTCGGGCAACCGCCACGCCGACGAGCGCAAGAACGCGGTGGTGATCCTCGACGCCGACACCGGCGAGCTGCTCGCCGTCGCCGGCTGGCCGCTGCCCCCGCGCGGCGCCAGCTCGTGGGACTACACCTCCTTCGCGGTCGACAAGCCGTTGCGCGACCCGATGTCGATCTTCGCCTGGGAGGTGATCGACAAGCACAACACCCCGGGCTCGACCATGAAGCCGCTGCTGGGCCTCGCCCTGATCCGGGCCAACCGGCCGCGGCTGAACCGGATCATGCGCGGGCTGTCCGCCGGCGAGCTGGCGTCCGAGACCTCGCTCAACCCGAGTACGGGCACCTACACGATTTCGGAGAAGCAGTCGGTCAGCAACTTCGGCAATTCCCCCCTGGCCAACTATTTCAACGCCACCTCGCGCAATCAGGCCTGCGCCCAGGCGCCCCAGCCCAAGACGATGCGCGAGGTCTGCCGCGACATGAACGCGGCGAACTGCCCGGCCTACCAGCTCGAGCACATGCGCGCGAACGGCACCCTGGGCATCAAGCAGTCGGTCCAGTTCTCGCTCAACATGTGGTTCTCCCGGCTCGCGGTGATGCTCGAGGAACGCGACATCGAGATGTTCATCCGCAACCTGCGCGCCGACGTGCAGGCCAAGCGGGCGCCCAAGCGGCTCGCCAGCCTGCCCGACACCCGCCTGATGAAGTCGCTGCGCCTGATCGGCATCGACGACGAGAAGCGCATGGACCTCGCGGTCAACGTGCCCAAGCAGCTCGGCCTGTTCCGCTTCAACACCGGGTCGGGCGCCGACATCCTCTATTCGCAGACGCCCCGCACCCACATCTCGTCGGGCGAGGCGGTCGACACCTACAACCCGGCCGCGGTCAAGATCGCCTATACCCACCGCATCGCGCTGAACGGAATCGGCCAGGGCTGGTCGGTGTCGCCGCTGCACATGGCCCGCGGCGCCGGCACCATCGCCAGTGGCAACCGGATTCAGCCCTTCCTCATCAAGAAGTGGGGCGACCGGCTGCTAAAGGTGCCCGAGGCGCCGAGGCTGCCCATCGACCGCACGGTGCTCGCCGTCCTCCGCCTGGGCATGAAGGCCGTGCCCGAGGCGCCGGGCTCGACCGCGGTCGGCACCTTCTCGACTCCGCCCCAGATCGTGAACGGCAAGGCGGGCAAGGATCTGGCGTCGATGGCCAAGGAACTCGCCGAGGTGCGCAAGGACCTCAAGTGCCGCTCCTACGGCAAGACCGGCACCGCCGACGTCGGCAAGGGGCTCGGCTACAACTCCGGCTGGTTCATCGGCTGGAAGGACCCGCTGAAGCCGGGCAACCGCCGGATCGCCTTCGCCTGCATGACCACCCACGCCATGGCCGGCTTCCGCTTCGGCGGCACCTCCTGCGGCCTGATCATGCGCGACATCCTGACCTCGGTCGAACTGCTGCAGGCTTCCGAAGTGGCGCAGACGGCGCCGCGCCAGGACGTGCAGCCCAAGGCCCGGCCCGACGGTCCCCAGAGCCAGCCGCCGCCGATCGCCCCGCCCCGCGCGAACCCGGGCCGGGTCCCGGGACCGAAGATCGCGCCGCGGATACCGGCGCCGAATTGATCTGGGTCGGGGGGCTCGAAAAAGTGGGGACAGACGCAGTGACTGGACGGGGCGAAGCATGGCCGTTAACAAGCGGCATGCCCGTGTGCCGTCTCTCTTCGATCGCGCCGTCCGGCGCCGCTGACCGCCCATGATCGCCCTGTTCCGTTCCGTGCTGCCGACCGTCCTGGTCTATGCGGCGCTGGTCGGCTGGGGCTATCTCAGCTGGCAGGTGCTGACCCAGGCGCCGAGCGGCAAGCTGACCACGAGCACGACCGTGGCCGCCGGGCAGACGCCGACCGTGCTGGGCGCCCGCGAACTCGGCCAGCGGGTCGCCTCGCCCCGGTCGGCCGCGCGCCAGCACCTGTATGTCGCGCGGCGCAACGGCGGGTGGCTGTTCGGCAACCGCACCAACACCAAGCGTGTCCTGCTGACCACCGACAAGCTGTCGGAGCGCTTCATCCAGCGCTGGGAGGTCCGCAAGGGCGACCGCATCTCGTTCAACGGCGCCGACATCGTCGTCGAGGATGTCGGCGAGGACAGCCTGGTCCTGCGCGAGCGCGGGTCGAACCGCAAGCTGGTCTGGAACGGCGCCATGGTCCCGGCCGGCGAGGAGGTCCACAAGGTCTGCCTCGGGCTCATCTCGCGCACCGTCGCCTGGGCCAAGTGGGTCAGCCGCACCTGGTTCGGAACCGACAAGCCCGAGGTCGACCTGTTCAGCGTCGGCGGCGGGGTCAACTGCTCCAACCGTTGGAAGATGGCGTCGCTGCCGCCGCGCGCCGCCTATATCACCTGGCAGGGCGGCAAGTTCTGGGTCGCGCCGGGGGCGAGCGGCGCCTCGACGCTGCTGTTCCGGGTCGGCCAGGCGACCGGCACCGCCTTCATCGACCTGACCGCCCCCGTCAACGGCCAGTTCGGCCGGGTGCAGAGCGTCATCGTCGGCCAGACCCGCTACCGGGTCCGGACCACCGGCGACCAGCTGACCCTGACGCCGATCGGCAACCGCGACTTCTTCTTCTTCGACGAACCGGCGCCGCCGAACCACGAGCCGGCCCAGTGGATCGGCGCCGGCCGCCCGGCGGGCGACTGGGTCCTGTCGAACCTCCTGTCGGTCGGCTTCGGCGTGCTCGTCGCCATGGCCCTCGCCGCGGGGGCGGTGCTGTTGTGGTACCGGCGCAAGGACCGCAGCCTGTGGAACCTCCTGCATGCGCTCGGGGCCGTCATACCGGCCGTCACCGGCATCTGGCTGACCCTGCTGCTGGCCCGCAGCGTCGGCAATCCCGACCAGTCCCTGATCGTGGCGATGTCCTGGCTGTCCTGGTTCTGGGCCAGCTTCATGCTGGTCTGGAGCGGGCGGATGCAGAGCTTCGCCGGCTGGATCTGGCTGATGGGGACGATCCTGGCCGCGATCGGCACCACGGCGCTGTTCCAGCTCGGCGCGGGCGCCGACAACACGCGCTGGCTCGGGTTCTACTACAAGCACGCGGCGATCCTCGCCCTGTTCGGCTGGGTGATCGCGGTCTTCACCGTCGTGCCCGACCGCATCTGGCTAAAGATCTGGCTGTTCGTGTTCAACCGCGAGCGGGTCGTGTTCGCCTTCGCCGGCGTGCTGATCGCGGCGATGGTGCTGCAGTTCTTCGTCGGCAGCGAGGAGGGTATCGCCGGGTTGCAGCCGGTCGAGCTGGTCAAGACGGTCTTCGTCATCCTGCTGGGTTTCGTCGGCCTGCATGTGACCGAGACGCGGCGGCGCGAGGCGCGGGCCTACCGCCAGTCGCCGATCCGCTTCCTGATGCCCTATTTCCGGTTCGCGGCCATCTTCTTCCTGTTCATCGGCGGCATGGTCGTCGGCGTGCGCGATTTCTCGCCGATGATCATCATGTCGGTGGTGCTGGCCACTTGGCTGTGGAAGCTGGGCGGCTCCCAGGGCGAGTTCTACAAGGGGTTGAGCGTCTGGCGCTTCGTCCGGCCGCTGATTCTGGTGATGATCGTGGCTTTCGTCGCCGGCATGGCCTGGGTCTACAACAACCCGGAGAGGGTACCCGACGGCTTCCCCCAGAAGGACCGCATCCTGGTTTGGGCCCAGCCCGAACTGCATCCTCACAGCGGCACCCAGGTGCTCGATTCGATGGATCTGGTGGGGCGCGGCGGCTGGCTCGGGGCCAAGGAGTGGTATGGCAAGAACGGCGGGGTGATGAAGCTCGCGGCCGTCCAGGACGACTTCATCACCGCCTTCCTCATCAACCGCTTCGGCGGCTATGCCGGCCTGCTGATGCTGCTTGTCCAGCTGTTCTACGTCCTGCTGCTGTTCGTCCTGGGCAAGGTGCTGGAACGACAGTTCGGGGAGGGCGATTTCCGCGAACAGAATGCCGGCGTGGTGCTCGGCTTCACCCTCTACGGCCTGGCCTGGATGATGGTCGCCCACTGGCTGATCTCCTGGGGCAACACGCTGGGCCTGCTGCCGGTGATGGGCCAGCCGATGACCTGGCTGACGGCGGGCAACTCGCACCTGATCGCGTTTGCGCTGCTGATCCTGTTCATCGCCCTGGTCAGCGGCTGGATCAGCCTCGGCTATTCCGAGGAGGAGCGGGAAGCCAAGCGCAAGCGCGGCATGGTCTGGCCGTCGCGCAAGAAGCAGCCGGCCAAACCCCAGCCTAAGAAACCCCGGGTCGAGCCGCGTCTTGCCTGACCCGTCGTCGCTCGACCGTCTGTTCCGGCCGGCATCGGTCGCCGTCGTCGGTGCGTCGGGCACGCCCGGCAAGGCGGGCTATATGCTGGTCGAGGCGCTGAAGGGCTTCGACGGCGAGGTCTTTCCGATCAATCCCCGGGGCGGCGAGATCCTCGGGCTCCCGGCCTACCCGTCGCTGACGGCGCTGGGGCGGCCGGTCGACCTCGTCTTCCTCGGCGTCCCGGCGGCCGCGTCGCCGGCCATCC
>CAMYMQ010000346.1 GCA_947259335.1 uncultured Alphaproteobacteria bacterium
CCCGGCCGGGGGTGCGCGGCCGCACCGGATGCGCGCCGCGGCGCAGGCCGTTTAGGCGAAATTAACCAAGACAGCCCACACTGGCGCCGAAATCCTGGCGGAGTCGCGGTTGCATGTCGCGTTGGCCGATCCTTTGGTTCTCGGAGCCCATGAGCGAGGCGCTCGAACGCGAAATGCGTGTCGAGTGGCTGCTGATGCTCACCCGCAGCCAGCCTCTGGCGGCGGCAGCCAACTGCCTCAACTCACTGTTTATCATTGGTTTTCTGCTCGGCGGCCAAGCGTCCGCACCCCTGTTGGTCTGGCTGGGGGTCTTCCAGATCCTCGCCGCGGTGCAGTTCCAGCACTGGTGGCGATACCGGAAACGGGCGCGCCCATCGGCGGTCTCGTCCCGCCTCGTGCCCCGAGCGGTCGCCTGGACGGCGCTGGGCGGCGGTCTCTGGGGAACCTTTTCGGCGATCTACTTCGCCGACGCGACCCCCCATCAGCAGCTCCTGGTCGGCATCCTCGCCGCGGCCATGGCGGCCGGCGGGGCCTCGTCGCTCGCCAGGTTGCCCGCGGCGGCGGCGGGGTATGTCCTGCCCTGCATCCTACCCATCACCGCCGTGGCGCTGATGAGCGGCGGACTGGCCTACTACATCCTGGCCTTGCTCAGCGTGATCCTGCTGTTCTTCCTGCTCGGCACCGTGCGCAACGGATATCTGGCGGCCGAGCGCGAGGTCGCGCTCAGGCTCAGAAATTCGGAGCTGCTCGAGGTTGCCCAGGAGGCGAACCGCGCCAAGGCCAATTTCCTGGCCCAGTTCAGCCACGAGTTGCGCACCCCGCTCAACGCCATCATCGGCTTTTCCGAGTCGATGAAGGAGCAACTGCTCGGCCCGGTCGAGAACGAGCGCTATCGGGACTATGTGCGCTACATCAACGACAGCGGCGTCCATCTCCTCGCCCTGATCAACAACATCTTGAACTCCGCCAGCCTGGAAGCCGACGAGGCGGGGCTCGACTGCAGGCCGGTCGACCTTGGAACCCTGGCCGACGACGTGGTCAGGATGGTCGAGGCGACCGATGCGGCCGCCGGCGTCACCCTGCACAACTGGATTCCCGCCGGCGTGCGGATCAATGCCGATGCGGTCAAGTTCAAGCAAATCCTCATCAACCTCGTGTCCAACGCCGTCAAGTTCACGGACCGTGGCGGCACGGTGACGCTGGGTGTGACCCGCCGGGACGACGGCGGTGTGGATGTCGGCATCGCCGACACCGGGGACGGCATCGACCCGGCCGACCTCGACCGGGTCCTCGAGCCCTTCGTGCGCACGGAGTCGGCGGTCGCGAGCGGTATGCAGGGCGCCGGGCTCGGCCTGCCGATTGCCAGGATGCTCGCGCAGCTGCACGGCGGCGACATGACCATCGAGAGCGCCCGCGGGCTGGGGACGACCGTCCGGGTGCACCTGCCGCCCGACGCGATCGTGGCGCTCGAGCCCGCCGCGCCCGCGGTTGTGGCGGCAAACTAGACCGCCCGCGTCTGCGTTCGTTGACGGACCCGGGCAGGGCCGCTTTTATGGCGCCACAGATCTCTCCCAACGAGTAGGCGCAATGACCACTCCGCTTCGCGTGATCGTCTTCCCCGGCGGCACCAACCTGCCGATCTGGACGGCCCAGTCCCAGGGCTTCTTCGAGCGGCACGGCGTGTCGGTCGACCTGACCTACACGACCAGCTCCAAGGAGCAGCTCGCCGGCCTGATCCGGGGCGACTGGGACCTGGGCGGCACCGCCTTCGACAACGTCGTCGCCTACATGGAGGGGCAGGGCGAGGCGGCGATCGACCGCGAGCCCGATCTGTTCGTGTTCCAGGGCGGCGACAACGCCTTCCTGCGGCTGGTCGTCCAGGGCGACATCCACGGCTATGACGACCTCAAGGGCAAGACGCTGTCGGTCGACGCGCTGACCACCGGTTTCGCCTTCGTGCTGCGCAAGATGCTCGCCAATGCGGGGCTCTCGGACGACGACGTGACCTACGAGAGCGTCGGCGGCCTGCACGAGCGCTGGAACGCGATGAAGGCCGGCGAGCACGCCGGAACCCTGCTGCTGACGCCGTTCGAGCTGATTGCCAAGCATGTGGGTCTCAACCTGCTGCAGAGCGCCATCGACGTGGTACCCGACTATCAGGGCGTCATCGGCACGACGCGGCGGTCGTGGGCGGCGGAGAACGGCAAGGCGCTGACCGGCTACATCCGGGGCTACCTCGACGCCCTCGACTGGATCTTCGATCCTGCCAATCGCGCCGCGGCCGAGGCGCTGCTCGCCGAGAACGTGCCGCAGATGACTCCGGCGATGGCGGCCGAAACATGCGGGGTTTACCTCGTGCCCGAGGGCGGCATCGAGCGCCGCGCCCGCCTGAGCCGCGCCGGCATGGACGCGGTGCTGGCCCTGCGCAGCGAATACGGCCGGCCGCAAAAGGCGCTGATCGACCCGGACAAATATGTCGATCTGACCTGGTACGAACAGGCGGCCGGGACCCAGGGGTAGCCTCGATGGATCCTTGAGGGATCCGGTCGACGGCCATTGCGGCGGCCGTCACGGCGGTTACCGCACCGCGCTCATGCCGGCAGGCATTTCCGAGCCGTTGCCGGCCCCTTGCCCGGAGCGTGTGTCCGCAATCGGGGCGCCTGCGGCCCCGATTGTCGCGGCGGTACCACGCGTCTCATCGCCGTTTCCGAGAGACGGCCCCGGAAGGTTTCGCCCGGGCGGGCTCCGGCGGTCGAAAAATATGTTTTCTGCGGGCCGTGGATATCGTTCCGAACGGATGCCACTTGAACGCAGCGCAGCGCGATCATGCGCTGCTCTCCCGCGGAGAAACTCAATGAAACGTCTTCTCGCTTTGTGCCTTTTGGGGCTTGCCCTAGCTCCTGTCACGGCCACGTCGGCGAGTGCCAATTGCCGGGTTCCGAATTGCTGGGCGTCGATTGCCGTCAATCCGACGACCCGCGCCTGGGGATATGTCTACAATCATCCGACTGCGGCGTCCGCCCGCCGGGGCGCTTTGGCCCAGTGCCGGGGCAACTGCAGCCGCGTCACGACCTTCCGCAACTCGTGCGGCGCCTATGCGGTGGCGAACAACGGCGGCTGGGGCTGGTCGTCGCGTTACGCGAACCGGGCCGGCGCCCAGGCCCGCGCGCTGCAGGAATGCAACAAGTTCAATCCCGGACAGGGCTGTCGGATCCGGGTCTGGGCCTGCACCTCGCGCTGAACGGGGCGGTCCAAACACCCTGGACTGAGTGTAAGGGCGCCTTCGGGCGCCCTTACTTCTTTGGGCCGCCGCCGATGCGGCAAGGGCGGCGTCCTCACGGCGTCCTTGCCGGGGACAGGGCGCGGTCGAGAGGCCGGTCGGCGCGGTCCCCGGTCCGCCTTGATATCTGGGAATAAAATCCAATATTGTTGCCAAGGTGTCGTGCGGTTGGCCGTGGCGCTTAACATTCGGGCCAAAAGCGGCTATCGGCTGGTCCGGTACCGGTCCGACGACCGGTCTATGGTGACGATTGATGACATATGCTGACGTGGGTCGGCAGGCGAGCCTCCGGCATTGCGAGTGCAGAAGATAACTGATGATAACCGTTGATAACCTTTTCCGAATTTTGATCCGAATCGCCCGCTGGGGCGATGCGATGACGTTTCATGACGATTGCTGACATTTGATGACATTTACCGACGACCGGCCGCGCCCGCGCGCCGCCGGCGGATTTGAAAGAAGCCACCATGTCCGATAACCGCGTCTATCTGTTCGACACCACCCTGCGCGACGGCGCCCAGACCCAGGGGGTCGACTTTTCCGCCCACGACAAGGCGATGATCGCCGAGGCGCTCGACCGGATCGGGGTCGACTATATCGAGGGCGGCTGGCCCGGCGCGAACCCGACCGACGACGCCTTCTTCGCCGACGTGCCCCGACTGCAGAGCACACTCAAGCACGCCAAGATGACCGCTTTCGGCATGACCCGGCGGCCGGGGCGCAGCGCCTCGAACGATCCCGGCCTGACCGCGATCCTGAGCACCGGGGCACAGGCCGTGTGCATGGTCGGCAAGACCTGGGACTTCCACGTCGACATCGCGCTGGGGACGACGCTCGACGAGAACCTGTCGATGATCGCCGACAGTGTCGCCCTGGCGACCGAGCGGACCGGCGAGGTCATGTTCGACGCCGAGCATTTCTTCGACGGCTACAAGGCCAACCGGGATTTCGCGCTCGGCTGCGTGCGCACGGCACTGGAGGCCGGGGCGCGCTGGGCGGTGCTGTGCGACACCAACGGCGGCACCCTGCCGGCGGAGATCTACCGCATCGTCCGGGAGATCTGCGAGGTCGTGCCGGGCGCTCGGCTCGGCATCCACGCGCACAACGACACCGAAAACGCGGTCGCCAACTCGCTGGCGGCGGTCGAGGCGGGGGTGCGGCAGGTCCAGGGCACGATCAACGGGCTGGGCGAGCGCTGCGGCAACGCCAACATGATTTCGCTGATCCCCTCGCTCAAGCTCAAGACCGGCTTCGAGATCGGCGTGTCCGACGACCAGCTCGCCCACCTGACCCAGCTGTCGCGCACGCTCGACGAGCTGCTCAACAAGAGCCCGGCGCGCAACCAGCCCTATGTCGGCGAATCGGCCTTCGCCCACAAGGGCGGGCTCCACGTCTCGGCGGTCGAGAAGGACCCCAAGACCTACGAGCATATCGAGCCGTCCCTGGTCGGCAATCGGCGGCACATCGTCGTCTCCGACCAGGCCGGCCGGTCGAACATCGTGGCGCGATTGCGCGAGGCCGGGATCGACGTCGCGCCCGACCATCCCAAGCTTGGCCGATTGGTCGAGGACGTGAAGGCGCGCGAGCACGACGGCTACGCCTACGACGGCGCCGAGGCGAGCTTCGAGCTGCTCGCCCGCAGCCTGCTGGAGGGCGTGCCGAGATATTTCACGATGGAGAGCTTCCGGGTCGAGATCGAACGCCGCTACAACGCCAAGGGCGATCTGGTCACCATCTCCCAGGCGGTGATCAAGATCCGGGTCGGCGACCGTGTCACCCTGGAGGTGGCCGAGGGCAACGGCCCGGTCGACGCGCTGGCCACCGCCATGCAGAAGGCGCTGGGGGCGAGCTATCCGGCGATCGAGGGGCTGAAGCTGACCGACTACAAGGTCCGCATCCTGACGCCCCAGGCGGGCACGGCGGCGGTCACCCGGGTGATGATCGAATCGACCGATGCGTCCGGGGCGCGCTGGTCGACGGTGGGCATCTCGCCCAACATCATCGAGGCCTCCTACGAGGCGCTGCGCGACGCGATCCACTATCTGCTGCTGCGCGAGGGCACACAGGCCGTGGCGGCGTGAGGGCGGCGGGGCCGACGGTGATCAACTGCCGATATCCGATGCCGTCATTCCCGCGCATGCGGGAATCCAGCTTTCACGTGGCGGCTCTGGGCCCCCGCCTGCGCGGGGGTGACGGTGAAAGAGTGGCGGAGGCGCCAGACAGATGATGGACAGCTCTTCCGCCGAGACGGGGCGCCCGGGCCCGGGCGCATGCGACAGCGCCGTGCCGGCCGTCATCCTGATCGAGCCGCAGCTGGGCGAGAACATCGGGACGGCCGCGCGCGCCATGCTCAACTGCGGGCTGACCGACCTGCGGCTGGTCAATCCCCGCGACGGCTGGCCGAACGAGAGGGCCGTCGCGGCCGCTTCCGGAGCCGAGGCGGTGCTGGATGCCGCTCGGGTGTTCGGGACAACCATTGAGGCCGTCGCCGACCTCAACCGGGTTTATGCCACCACGGCGCGGCGGCGCGGGCTGATCAAGCCGGTGATGACGCCCCAGACCGCCGCCGGCGAAATGCGGGCGGCGATCGGGGCGGGCGAGAAGGCCGGGGTCATGTTCGGCCCCGAACGCAAGGGCCTGCACAACGACGACGTCATGCTGGCCGCCAAGATCATCGAGGTGCCGCTCAACCCGGCGCACACGTCGCTCAATCTTGCCCAGGCGGTCCTGCTGGTCGGCTGGGAATGGTGGAAGGCCGGCGACGCGACCCCCGGCGAGTTCATCCCGGCGCTCACCGGCGACGAGGCCTTGCCGCCGGCCCCGGCGCAGGACATCGTCAACCTGTTCGAGCACCTCGAGGGCGAGCTCGATCAGGCCGGCTATTTCTTCCCGCCGCACAAGAAGCGGGCGATGGTCTACAACCTGCGCACCATGCTCCAGCGGGCCCAGTTCACCGAGCAGGAGGTCCGGACCCTGCGCGGCGTGGTCAAGGCCTTGAGCCAGAAGCGAAAGGGACGTTGACACCCGGGGCGCCCGGTCTATATTCCGCCCCTTCATTTCGGAGAACGCGGGCAGCAGGCTTGATCCTGCCGACCCCGCCCCAGAGACAGTCGTCCCAGGGGCCTATCCGGACACCAAGAACATCGGGACCGCGGAGATCAGCGGTTACCGGGAAGGAGAAACATCATGACCAAGCGCGTCTCCTCCAAGGAGAAGATTTCGCGTCGCCTCGGAGTGAACCTCTGGGGCCGTGCCAAGAGCCCCTTCAACCGCCGGGGCTACGGCCCGGGCCAGCACGGCCAGGCCCGCCGGCGTAAGCTGTCGGACTTCGGCGTCCAGTTGCAGGCCAAGCAGAAGCTGAAGGGCTATTACGGCAACATCACCGAGCGCCAGTTCCGCCGCTACTACGAAGAGGCGTCGCGGGGCAAGGGCGACACCGGCGAGAAGCTGATCGAGCTGCTCGAGCGCCGGCTCGACGCCGTGACCTACCGGATGAAGTTCGTGCCGACCGTGTTCGCGTCGCGGCAGTTCATCAGCCACGGCCACATCCACGTCAACGGCAAGCGGGTCACCATCCCGTCCTACCGGGTCAAGGACGGCGACGTGGTCGAGATCAAGGAGAAGTCGCGCGAGCTGCCACTCGTCCTCGACGCGGTGGAGTCGCCGGAGCGCGACGTGCCCGGCTACATGGAAGTCGATCACAACAAGATGCGCGGCACCTTCGTGCGCGGACCGGGGCTCGACGACGTGCCCTATCCGGTGCACATGGAGCCGAACCTCGTCATCGAGTTCTATTCGCGCTAGGCGGTCTCGCCGCTTTCGGATTTCGGGGAACCGGCCGCGTCCGCGCGGCCGGTTTTCCATGACTGGGCTTCGATAAACACCCGGGTGACCAGCGGGAAGCGGGTCTTGATCGCGGCTTCCATCTCGCTGACCACCTGTTCGACGTCCGCCGACGACAGCCGGTCGGCGAAGTCGACGCTGAGCGTCACCAGGATGTCCTCCGGCCCATTGTGCAGCGTCAGCAACTCGTTGACATTAGTGATGCCTTCCTGGGCGGTGACGATCTCGCGGATGCCGTCGATCACGTCGGAACCCGCGCGCTCGCCGATCAGCAGGCCCTTGGTTTCATAGGCGAGGATCGTCGCCGTCGCGGCCAGCACCAGCCCGATCAGGATCGAGGCCGCGCCGTCGGCCTCCGGGATGTCGGCCAGCCAGGCGACCAGCAGGCCGCCCATGGCGCAGGCGAGCCCGAACATCGCGGCGGTATCCTCGAACAGGACCGTGATGACGGTGGGGTCCTTCGAGCGCGTGACCGCCTGGAAGAAGCCGCGCTTGCCGCGGGTCTTGCTGAATTCCTTGTAGGCGACCCACCAGGCCACGGCCTCGAACACCATGGCGGCGCCCAGGACGATGAAATTGATGTAGATGTCGGTGATCGGATGCGGGTGGCGGAGCTTCTCTATGCCCTCGTAGATCGACACGCCGGCGCCGACCGCGAAGATCAGGATCGCCACCACGAAGGACCAGAAATAGATCTCGGATCCGTAGCCGAACGGGTGGCGGTCGTCGGCCGGGCGTTTGGACCGCTTGAGGCCATGGAGCATCAGGCCCTGGTTGCCGGTGTCGACGACCGAATGGATCGCCTCCGAGAGCATGGCCGAACTGCCGGTCCAGCTGGCCGCGGCGAACTTACAGACGGCGATCAGGGAGTTGCCGACCAGCGCGGCGTAGATGACCTTTTTCGATCCGGAAGCCACGGTTGATCCGTTCCTTTCGTCAGGCGGGATTCGGTTGTCGCAGGCGAGAGGCCGCGTGCCCATTACCGGTGACATGTCGTACCACGATGACGCACCGGGGCGACGAACCCAAGACCCTTTCCGCGCGCCGGCCGCCGGTGGCCGCTTCGGGCGCTACTTCGCCCCGGCGGGGGCGGGGAACCGCCGCCGAACCTCGGGCAGGACGCGCCGGGCGACCGCCATGGCGGCCGCCCGCTTCAGGCCGGGGCGGATGGCCGGGTGATACAGGAGGCGGAGCAGCAGGGCGTCATGGGCGCTGAGCGCCTGGGCCGTGCTCGCGTCATTGAAGACCGAGACCACGGGCAGGGCGGCGTCGTTGGGGAGACCCAGGACCTGGGTCGTCTCCTCGACGATGCAGCGGCGCAGGAGCCCGCGCGCGCGCGCATGGTCGACGGGAATGATGACCGTGGCGCGCACGATCGCCTGGGTTCCGACATCCTGGTGGAACATGCCCACGCAGTTGGCCCGGACCAGGCGCACCGCGACGGCTTCGGTTCCCGGATCGAGCGAGGCCCGGACCCGGTCGGCGAAATGACGCCGGGCGGTGAAGATGATCCGGTAGTTGGCGGGCTCGCCGGGTGCGGCATGGCGGATTGTCAGCCCCGACAGAGCCGCGAGCCGCCGCAAATGGTTCCACAGAAAGGAACCGGTGGCGGCATCGGTCGCCGCCAGGCCGAACAGCCGCACCCGGATCGGGGCCTGCCACTTGGCGATACCCGGGTCGGCCTCGGCCTCGTGTTCGCGTTCGAGCGCGACGAGGGCGAAGCTGCGCAGAAGGATTTCGTTGGACGGCAGCACGTTTGCGGCGGCCGGGTGCGGCCGGTTGCGGGCCGGGCCGGAATCCGATCCGAGTATCGCGGCGGCCAAGGCGAACAGCGTGACGCTGGCAACGAGCGCGACCGGATCGGAGACGGAGGGGAAGAAGCGGGCCGTCATCGCCGCCAACTATGGCGGCGCGGGCGCGGCGCTGGCAAACGAAAACCGGCCCGGCGAGGGCCGGGCCGGTCGGATACGCAGCGGACCGTCAGGTCAGGCAGCGGCCTGGACGTTCTTGTCCTTGAGGAAGGTCTCCAGCTCGCCCGACTCGAACATCTCGCGGACGATGTCGCAGCCGCCGACGAACTCACCCTTGACGTAAAGCTGGGGGATGGTCGGCCACTGGCTGAATTCCTTGATGCCATTGCGCAGTTCGCCATCCTGGAGGACGTCGACGCCTTTGAACTTCACCCCCATGTGCGACAGGATCTGGACCACCGCGGCCGAGAATCCGCATTGGGGGAAGACGGGCGATCCCTTCATGAAAACGACGACGTCGTTTTCGCTGATGTCTTTCTGGATCGATTCTTGGACCGGATTGCTCATTACACGATGCCCTGTGCCTTGGATGATAGGGGATTCAAGAAGCGCCCGGGGCGCTGGTCTGCAGGGCGAGGGCGTGCAACTCGTTACCCATCCGCCCCTGCAGGGCCGCGTAGACGATCTGATGCTGCTGGACGCGCGTCTTGCCGGCGAAGGCGGCCGATTCGACATGGGCGGCATAGTGATCGCCGTCGCCGCGAAGGTCCTGGATGGTCACGCGCGCGTCGGGAAGCGCATCCTTGATCAAGCGCTCGATTTCGCCCGCATCCATCGCCATCGGCAGACCTCCCTAACCTTTGTCGCGTTGTGTCATGTAGGCCGGAAGCCAGCCCTCATGCGCCTCGCTCAACTGTGTGAGCGATATAGGATCACCGCCGGAGAGCGTCAACGCGCGGCCGGCGACGGTCTTGCCGAACACCATCGCGGGCACGCCGGCCGAGTTCGCCCGGTCCAGAAGCTGCTCGGGCCGATCCGTCGCGATGAGATAGCGGGCCTGGTCCTCGCCGAAATACCAGGCGTGCGGCGCGAGATCGCCCGGCGGGGCTTGAAGTGTGACGCCCACGGTTCCGGCCAGGGCCATTTCCGCCGCGGCGACGAGCAGGCCGCCGTCCGACAGGTCGTGGCAGGCCGACACCAGTCCGTCGCCGATCAGCGCGCGCAGGAGATCTCCATTACGGCGTTCGGCCGCGAGATCGATGGGCGGTGCGGCGCCTTCTTCGCGGCCGGCGATCTCGCGGAGATAGAGCGAGGCGCCCAGCCAGCCGGTGGTCTCGCCGATCAGGATCAGCGTGTCGCCGGCGCGGGTCAGCGCCGTTCGGGGGCTGGTTCTCCAGTCCTCGATCAGGCCGACGCCGCCGATCACCGGGGTCGGCAGGATCGCACTGCCGTTGGTCTCGTTGTAGAGCGACACGTTGCCGGACACGACAGGGAAGTCGAGGGCGCGGCAGGCCTCGCCCATGCCTTGGACGCAGCCGGCGAGCTGGCCCATGATCTCGGGTCGTTCGGGATTGCCGAAATTGAGATTGTTGGTCACCGCCAGGGGCTTGGCGCCGACCGCCGTCAGATTGCGCCAGGCCTCGGCGACGGCCTGTTTGCCGCCTTCGACGGGATCGGCGACGCAATAGCGCGGCGTGCAGTCCGTGGTGATGGCGAGCGCCCGGCCCCCGTCGCCGAGAATATCGTCGATGGCGACCACGGCGGCGTCGCCGCCCGGCCGCTGGATCGTCTGCCCCCCGACCAGATGGTCATACTGTTCCCAGATCCAGCGGCGGCTGGCGAGCTGGGGACAGGCCATGAGCGTGGCCAGGGCGGTCCGGGTGTCCGGCACCGGCTCCAGGGCCGCGGGGTCGATCGCCGGCCGTTTGGGCGTGGCGACCCAGGGCCGGTCGTATTCCGGCGCGGCGGCGACCAGCGGGTCGACCGGAATGTCAGCCTCGATGCCGCCCTCGCGCCTGACCGTCAGGCGGCCGGTGTCGGTAATCGAGCCGATCACCGCGAAATCCAGTTCCCACTTCTCGAAGATCCGGCGCGCCTCGTCCTCGCGGCCCGGCTTGAGCACCATGAGCATCCGCTCCTGGCTCTCGGACAGCATGATTTCGTAAGCCGACATGCCGGTCTCGCGGCGCGGCACCCTGTCGAGGTCGAGCTCGATGCCGACGCCGCCCTTGGACGACATCTCGACCGACGAGGAGGTGAGGCCGGCCGCGCCCATGTCCTGGATGGCGACGATGGCGTCGGTGGCCATCAGTTCCAGGCAGGCTTCCAGCAGCAACTTCTCGGTGAAGGGATCGCCGACCTGAACGGTCGGGCGCTTCTCTTCCGAATCCTCGCCGAATTCCGCCGACGCCATGGTCGCGCCATGGATCCCGTCGCGTCCCGTCTTGGAGCCGACGTAGACGACGGGATTGCCGATACCGGCGGCGGCCGAATAGAAGATCCTGTCGGTGGGCGCCAGGCCGACGGTCATGGCGTTGACGAGAATGTTGCCGTCGTAGGCCGGATGGAACTCGGTTTCACCGCCCACCGTCGGCACGCCGATGCAGTTGCCGTAGCCGCCGATGCCGCCGACCACGCCGGCCACCAGGTGCCGGGTCCGGGTATTGTCGGGCGAGCCGAAGCGCAGCGCGTTCATGTTCGCGATCGGCCGGGCGCCCATGGTGAAGACGTCGCGCAGGATGCCGCCCACGCCGGTCGCCGCGCCCTGGTAAGGCTCGATGTAGGAGGGGTGGTTGTGGCTCTCGATCTTGAAGATGGCGGCCTGGCCGCCGCCGATGTCGATCACGCCGGCATTCTCGCCGGGGCCCTGAATCACCCAGGGCGCCTCGGTCGGCAGCGTCTTGAGCCAGCGCTTGGACGACTTGTAGGAACAGTGCTCCGACCACATGACCGAGAAGATGCCGAGTTCGGTGATCGTCGGCGGCCGCCCCATGATGTCGAGCAGCCGCGCATATTCCTCGTCGGTCAGGCCGTGTTCGGCGATCAGCTCGGGCGTTATCTCAGGGGCTGTGTCGGCCATTGCGGTGCGTCGAGAGTGAGGAGGGGACAGGGCGTTTTAGGGAGCGGGGCGGGTCATGTAAACGGAACAGCGCGCCGGGGTGGCGGCCGGAGCAGGACAAACAGGAGCGCGCCGGCGGCGAAGCCGCCGAGATGGGCCCACCAGGCGATACCAGGCTCCCAGTCGGTGACGATGGCGACGGCGTGCGCGCCCAGGATGAGGAAGATCGCGACGTAAAAGGGCATGGGCACGATGAACAGCAGGATCCGCATCTTCGGCGCGGCGAGGAAGGCCGCTGCCATGATTCCCGAAATCGCGCCACTCGCCCCGATCACCGGCGCCTCCGATGTCGGCATGACAAAGGCGTGGACCAGCCCGCCCGCGGCACCGGCCAGAAAATAGATGATCAGGTAGCGCATCCGACCCAGCATCGCCTCGATCAGGGTGCCGAAGGAGACGAGCACGATCATGTTCACGATGATATGGGCGACGCCGCTGTGCACGAACATCGAGGTGACGACCGTCGCCCAGGCCGGAATGGTGTCGAGCGTCGGCGGCAGCTCGGCATCGCCGAGCAGACGGATCGGGATCAGCCCGGTCTGATAGATGAAGCGGCCGTTCTCGAGCCCCGACAGCGTCATCTGGTACAGGAAGACCAGGACGCAGGCCCCGATCAGGACGATTGTCGCGACCGGCCGATTGTCGAAGCGCCAGCTCACGCCAGCGCCGCCGTCAGTCCTTCGAAGAGACCCTTGCCGTCTTCGCCGCCCTGGGCGGCGCGAATGGCATTCTCGGGGTGAGGCATCATGCCCAGGATCGTCTTGGTCTCGTTGTAGATGCCGGCGATATTGCGAATCGAGCCGTTGGGGTTGCCCTCGCTGCTGACCGCGCCGTCGGGAGTGCAGTAACGGAAGGCCACCCGGCCTTCGCCCTCCAGTCGCGCCACGGTATCGTCGTCGGCGAAATAATTGCCGTCGAAATGGGCGACGGGAACCTGGATCACCTGGCCGGCATCATACCGGTTGGTGAAGATGGTCTGGCTCGATTCGACGGCCAGATGCACGTCCCGGCAGATGAACTTCAGCGCCGCGTTGCGCATCAGCACGCCCGGCAGCAGCCCGGCCTCGGTCAGGATCTGGAAACCGTTGCACACGCCGAGAACCGCAACGCCCTGCTTCGCCCGGGCGACGACCTCGCGCATGATCGGGGAATGGGCCGCCATGGCGCCCGACCGCAGATAGTCGCCATAGGCGAAACCGCCCGGCACCACGATCAGGTCGACCTTGGGCATGTCGGCGTCGCCGTGCCACACCCGCAAGGGCGGTGCCCCCACCGCAAGGGTCAGCGCATCGGCGATGTCGCGCTCGCGGTTGGTGCCGGGAAAGACGATGACGGCAGCCTTCATTGCCAATCACTCCGCCGATAGTGCTCGAGACGTGCCGAGACGGCGCCATAGGTGGCGACGCAGTAGGGCACGCAATAGGTCAGGGCGATCTTCCACCAGTTCAAGGCATCGCCCCGGACCAGGTAGTCGCCCTGCGCGATCAGGTTCAGGACGGTCCCGACGATTACCGCCGTTATGGCCGCCCGCCGGACGATGCCCCGTTGGAAGATCAGGTTGGCGAGGGGAGGGCGGCCTGCGGCCGAGACGCTCTTGCCGGCGCCTGCCGTCATCCGGCCGCGGGGTCGGCAATGTCGACCGTGTAATTTTCGATCACCATGTTGGCCAGCAGTTTGCGGCACATGTCCTCGACCTTGGACCGGGCGGCGTCGGCATCCGTCTCGGCAATCTCGATCTCGATGTACTTGCCCTGGCGGACATCCTCGATGCCATCGAAACCCAATGCGCCGAGGGCATGGCCGATGGCCTTGCCCTGCGGGTCGAGAACACCCTGTTTCAGCGTTATGTGAACTTTTGCCTTCATGCCCTCGTCGCTTCGCGTCGGCTCAATTGATGGACTTGGTGCCCTTGAGGTCCTGCGGCCCCGCCTCGGGCAGGATGCCGAGCCGGCGGGCGACCTCCTGATAGGCCTCCTCGACCCCGCCCATGTCCCGGCGGAACCGGTCCTTGTCGAGTTTCTCGTTGGTCTTGATGTCCCACAGACGGCAGGAATCGGGGGTGACCTCGTCGGCGACCACGATGCGCATGTTGTCCTGGTCGTCGTACCAGCGCCCGAATTCCAGCTTGAAGTCGACCAGCCGGATGCCGACGCCCAGGAACAGGCCCGAAAGGAAATCGTTCACCCGCAGCGCCAGCGCGATGATGTCGTCGATGTCCTGGGGGTTGGCCCAGCCGAAGGCGGTGATGTGCTCCTCCGACACCATCGGATCCTCGAGCGCATCGCTCTTGTAGTAGAACTCCACGATCGAGCGGGGCAGCGGCGTGCCCTCCTCTATGCCGAGGCGCTTGGAGATCGAGCCGGCCGCGATGTTCCGGACGACCACCTCGATCGGGATGATCTCGACCTCGTGGACAAGCTGCTCGCGCATGTTGAGCCGGCGCACGAAATGGGTCGCGATGCCGATCTCGCCCAGCTTGAGCATGATGTATTCGGAGATGCGGTTGTTCAGGACGCCCTTGCCGCTGATCACGCCCTTTTTCTGGGCGTTGAACGCGGTTGCGTCGTCCTTGAAATACTGGACGATGGTGCCCGGCTCGGGTCCTTCGAACAGGACCTTGGCCTTGCCCTCGTAAATCCGTCTGCGTCGTGCCATGGGAAGATGGAACCCCTGATGGGTCGCGGCGACCGGTGCGTGGCCGCTGCAGCGCCGCTGCCGCCCGTGCGGCCGCGAAGGATCAGTTCATATAGCAACGAACCGATAGGGAAACAACGCGCTACGCCGCCGCGCGCGCCAGCGCCTTGACGGGGGCGTATCCGGTGCGGTCCGGCCGCCCCGGCGCGAACAGCCAGACCGGTTCCCGGGCGCCGTCGGACGCGGCGGGGAGGGCGATGAGCGAACTGGACGTGGTGCCGAAGCCGAAGTCCGTGGTGATCGACATGGTCGCGGTAGGGCCCTGATCCGGCGACGGCTCCCGGTTGGCGAGCAGCGCCTGCCACGCCGCCCAGTCTCCCGTCCCGGGATCGGGTGCCGCCGCCGTGCGGAACCGGTCCAGATAGCGGGCGATCCGGGGCGAATTCGTGTCGTTCAACTCGCGTTCGGTCAGCAGCGAGACCCCCTCGGGAACGGCGGCCGGCTCGATCCGTCCGGACCCCCGCTCGGCCTCGTTGCGGAGCCAGATCACGCTGTGGCGGTCCGCGACGACCAGGTTGAACGGCCGATAGTCCCGGGCGTCGATGGCAAGGATCGCGTCCGCCGCGGCGTCGGCGCTGGGGTTGTCCAGAGCGGCGAGGACGAGGCCGCCGCGCGATCGCTTCCCGTCGGCGGCGCCCAGGCTGCCCTGCCGGTTCAGGATCGCCGCGACAACGCCGTCGTCGTTCATTCCCAGCCAGCTGCCACCGGCCTGCTCGTCGAGACCGGCGATTATGCCGGGCCGATCCGGCCAGTGCCGGGCCGGCGGCTGCCAGCGCCGGTCGATCATTTCGTCGCGGTTTGCGCCCAGGATCACCGGCCAGGAGGCCGAGGGCCGATACAGGATTGCGAGGGTACACATCGAAGTTTCGATACCACTTTGCGGGACGGATCGCTATATAGGTCTCCGAGCCGACTTTGACCCTTTCTCAGGCACGTACCGGAGTTTCGATGGCCAGTTTCAATGACCGCGAAAAGGCGTTCGAGGACAAGTACAAGCACGATCAGGAGCTGCAGTTCAAAGCCGAGGCGCGGCGGAACAAGCTGCTCGGTCTGTGGGCGGCGGAGCTGATGGGCCTGTCAGGTCCCGATGCCGATGCCTACGCCCGCGAAGTCGTCCAGTCCGATTTCGACGAGCCCGGCGACGACGACGTGCTACGCAAGGTTTTCGGAGACCTCAAGGCCAAGGGCGTCGACAAGAGCGAGCATCAGGTTCGCCGCCAGATGGACGACCTGATGACGACGGCCAAGGAACAGATCCTGACCGAGGTCAGGGACTAGATCCGCCGACCGTCCCGGGGTCGACCGGGCTTCTCACCGCTGCCGCAATCGTATTGAGTGCCGTTCCGGCCCCCCGCGACTTCCGTCGCGGGCCGTGGACCTGCGGGTCAGGCGCCCTTGGGAAGCCAGTCGTCGGCTTCCTGTTCGATGCGGCGCCGATCCTCGATATTGACCTTGCCGGCCAGAGCGGACTGCGTGCGCACAAAGCTCTTGAGTCCCTGGCGTGCCAGGACGCGCAGCCAGAAGTAGGCCTTTGCCGGGTCCGCCTCGATGCCCTGGGCGCCTGAAGCATAGATATCGACAAGTCTGGTCTGGGCTCGCAGCAGCCCGCTCTGGGCGGCGTCCCGATAGAAAGCGAGCGCGCGCTTGCGGTCCCGATCCTTGCCGAGCCCGTCCCAATAGATGTCGCCCAGCAGAAGCTTGCCGAGCGGCCGGTTGGCGAGCGCATCATCCAGAAGGACCTGCTGCGCCTTCTCGACATCCTTCTCGACCCCATCGCCCATCAGGTAGAGGCGAGCGATTTCGAGCTTGGCGACCTGAGAACCCTGCGTCTCGGCCTTCTGGAACAGGCGCAGCGCCTCGGCGGGGTTGGGCTTGCCGGCTATCGGGGCGATATAGCTACGCGCCAGGTACAGGGTCGCGGCGGCATAATTGGCGTCGGACGCTTTGCGAAGGTACTGGCGGCCGAGCTGGCGATGCTCGGCGGCTTCGAGGGCGCGGCCGTACTGGAACAGGAAGCGGGCCGCGGCGGGATACTCCATGATGGCCCGCTTGCAGGCGGCCAGCGCGAGGATCCTGTCGAAGGCGCCGTCGGAGACTGCGGTTCCCTTGTGATTCCGGTCGTCCGGAGCCGCGGCCACCCGGTCGCATTCGTGCACGGGCGGGTCGGTGACGGTCGCCGCGGTCGCGTTCCAAGGCGCCAGCGTCGGCTTCGGCATCTCCTTGTCGATGGCCTCGCCCGAGACCGTCTTCGCGTCCATGTGGACCCGGAACAGTTTCTCGCCATCGGCGGCGGTACGGATGCCCTGGATCGTGCGGACCGGAACGGGGCGTGCGGCGACCCCAGTGACGGTCGCGACGGAGGAGCCCGAGATCACGGTGCGGGCGGCCTTCCAGAAGTCCCGTTCGAGCCGGGTCGGAGCCTTGTCCGCGCGCTGCTCGAGCAGGGCGAGCGTCTTGGTCTTGAAGGTCTCGGCGTCCTCCCGGCGGATGAAGGCGGCGGTGCGGTAGAACACCTCATGGGCCGACTTGTTGAGCAGGATGAGACGCCAGTCCTTGATGCGGATGGCCTCGAGGCGGGCCGTGGCCGACCCCGGCGAGGTCGCGAGGCCCAGGACGGTGTTGGGATTGGGCACGTTCTCGAAATTGCCGCTGAGCTTGACCGCGGCATAGCCGGACCACTGCACCTTCAGCGAATCGAGGGCGAAGGACGACCGGCGGGCGTCGTAGGCATAGTCGAGGCCGATATCGGCGCGGGTATGCTTGACGCCCAGCGCGAGCATCATGCCGCGCAGGAACTGCGGGATCGTGCCCATCTCCGCCTCGGCGTCGTAGAGCGCGACCTTCATCTTGTGGGGCATCAGGTGGGTGCGATCGAGATCCTGGATCTCGATCTGGCCGATCGAATAAACCAGCGGGTAGCGGCGCAGGACCAGCACGACATTGTGAATGCGGATGAGGCCGCGGTCCGCGGTCGCTTCGACCTTGCCGACACTCAGCGCGCCGCCGCGCCGGGCACCGAGCGCGATGAACCGGATCATGTCCCGGATATGGGCCGCGCGTTCCTGTGCGAGCTTTGCCGCGTCGATGGTCTGGCCCGTGGCGGGCGCCTGGAGGGCGACGGCGAGGGGGATCGCCAGGATGGCCGTGGCCACGGTCCGGAGAATGCTGCCTGGACGCTTCATGTTACCTCTTGTTGCCGTGCCGGCCCGTCGGCGTGCCCCGCCGCGACGGTGCCGGACGCTGTCTCCCTGGCGGTCACCCGCGCGACTGTTGCACCGGCACCACCTCGGCCTCGTCCCCGAACACCCGGCCGAAAATGGTGTCGACCTGTTCGAAGTGGTAGCCCAGGTCGAACAGCTTCGAAAGCGTCTCCACAGGCACGTGCCGGGTCACCTCGGCATCCGCCTTGAGGAGCTCGAGAAGGGAGCCGCCGCTCTTCCAGGCCTCCATCGCATTACGCTGGACCGCCCGGTAGGCATCCTCCCGGCTCATGCCGCCCTGGGTGAGCGCCAGCAGGACCCGCTGCGAATTGTGCAGTCCACCGAGCAGGTCGAGATTGCGTTCCATGTTCTCCGGATAGACTACAAGCTTTTCGACGACCCCGGCCATGCGGTGAAGGGCGAAGTCGAGCGTAACGGTGGCGTCCGGGCCGATCATCCGCTCGACGGACGAGTGAGAGATATCCCGTTCGTGCCACAATGCCGCGTTCTCCAGCGCGGGGATCACGGCCGAGCGGACGATCCGGGCGAGGCCGGTCGCGTTCTCGGTGAGGATCGGATTGCGCTTGTGGGGCATCGCCGACGAGCCTTTCTGCCCCGCCGAGAAGAACTCTTCCGCCTCGCGCACCTCGGTGCGCTGCAGGTGGCGGATCTCGACGGCGAGCCGCTCGACGGCGCCGGCGACCACACCCAGCGCGGCGAAGAAGGCGGCGTGACGGTCGCGCGGGATCACCTGGGTCGCGACCGGTTCCGGCTCGAGTCCGAGCTTGGCCGCGACATGGGCCTCGACCCGGGGATCGATGTTGGCGAAGGTGCCGACCGCGCCGGAAATGCTGCAGGTCGCGATCTCGGCGCGGGCGGCCTCGAGCCGCTTCCGGCACCGCTCGAACTCGGCATAGTGCCCGGCCAGCTTGACCCCGAAGGTCGTCGGTTCGGCGTGGATGCCGTGGCTACGGCCGATGGTGGGGGTCATCTTGTGTTCGTAGGCGCGCCGTTTCAGGGCGGCGCAGACGGCATCGACGTCGTCGATCAGGATGTCGGTGGCGCGGGTGAGCTGAACCGCGAGGCAGGTGTCGAGCACGTCGGACGAGGTCATGCCCTGGTGGACGAAGCGGGCAGGCGGCCCGACCTGTTCGGAAAGCTCGGTCAAGAAGGCGATGACGTCATGCTTGACCTCGCGTTCGATCTCGTCGATCCGCGCGATCCGGGGCTCGTCATAGGGCAGGTCGCCCTTTTCCCACACGGTCTTCGCGGTGCCCGCCGGCACCACGCCCAGGGTTTCGAGCGCTTCGCAGGCATGGGCCTCGATCTCGAACCAGATGCGGAACCGGGTTGCGGGTTCCCAAAGGGCGGCCATGCCGGCACGGCTGTAACGGGGGATCATGCAGTGGTCCCGGGGTTTCTGGAGGTTCGGCGTACCGCTTCCGCGCACCAAAAGAAGCATGACGCGGCTGCGTGAGTGGTGTTAGCTTCCGCGCACGTTCCAGACAAGATGAATGTGGGGAAGGAATGAGCCTTCGGCTTGCATCGACGGCCGTCTTCGCGGCGCTTGTAACCGCGGCGAGCGCCGTTCCCGGGGGCGCGGCCACGAAGACCCGGGGAGAGCGGCTGGCAGAGGCTCTGCCCGCGCCGTTGTCCGGTTGGACCGCCAGGGAGCGGATCGAGGACAACACCAAGACCAAACAGGTCCGGGTTCAGCGGGTCTACTTCAAGAGCGAGAAGGACGAGACCTCCGAGATCAGCATCGTTCTGCGTTCGGAGACGAAGGCGACCCTCAAGAAGCGGCGCGACACCTTCCTCGACGAGAAGGTGGTCAAGGCAAAGAAGGGCGAATTCCGCACGATCGCCGGTCAGCGCTTCTCGATCCTGCAGATCAAGGGCGAGTACACCGCGATGACCGTGGTCAAGGATCGCTACACGGTCCTGTTCTTCGGGACCAAGGACAAATCGATCCTCTACGCCTACATCATCACCACCGATTTCAAGCGCATTGAGGGCATCCGCTGAACCGCGGGTTCGGGTCGGTGCCGCTGGCGCGCGGCCCTGGCGGGCGTTAGTGGCGCCTTGTCGCCCCGCGCGTGCCACGCGTCACGCTGGCGATGGGGTGTCCGGAATGTCCGTTTCGACGTCCCGGCGGGTAATTTTGTGGATAAGATGTGGATCGTTCTGAATAACTGAATTTAATATCCACAAGAAATCCCTTGTAATTGCTGGATTTCTTTTGCCCCACTTTGAAGTGTTTGGCAGTATTCATGGGCACATCGGGCGTTCTTCGGAGCAAGCGGTGTGTGGCCGAGGGAGCCTCCGGGCTGCCGCGGCCGAGCCGGGGAAGCCGCAAGGTGGAGCTGGCTCAAGGAGAGGCGTCAGGGTGCTCTTCGGAGCTATGCAAGGACACCGCGTCTACGCACCTGGCGCCTCTTTCTTTTGCGCATTTTCAGGCGCAAAACGAAACGGGCCCGGCGCGTATCGGTAGCCGCTAAAACCACCATCACGCCGAGCCCGCACACGTCAGGTTATGCAATACCGCGTCAGTGCACCTGTGCGCGGCGAACCTATGTGCGTGCCCGAATCCTGTCAACCAAATTTTGTGGATGCGTTGCTCGAACCGTCTAAATATGGTGACGGTTTGTGCGGCAACTTGTGGTGTCTGTGATGGCCGACCGGCGGGTGGTGCTTTCCTGGAGCAGCGGCAAGGACAGCGCCTGGGCCCTGAAGACCTTGCGGGAAGCGCCCGGGATCGAGGTCGTTGCGCTGCTGACGACGGTCGCCGAACAGGCCGGCCGGGTGCCGATGCATCATGTCGCCGAGCACTTCCTCGACCGTCAGGTCGCCGCGGCCGGATTGCCGCTGATCCGGATTCCGCTGCCGAGCCCGTGCCCCAACGACGTCTATGAAGCGCGCATGCGCGCCGGGCTCGAAGCAATAAAGGCAACGGGCGCGCGGGAAATCGCTTTCGGAGACCTGTTCCTGGAGGACATCCGGGAGTATCGCGAACGGATGCTCGACGGCTCCGGCGTCAGCCCGCTATTCCCGCTCTGGAAGCGGGACACGGCCGAGCTTGCCCGCGAAATGGTCGCGGGAGGCTTGGAGGCGATCGTCACCGCCGTCGACACCTCACTCCTCGATGAAGCCTTCGTCGGCCGGCGGTTCGACGATGCCTTGTTGGACGCGCTGCCCGACGGCGTCGATCCCTGCGCCGAGAACGGCGAGTTCCACAGCTTCGCCTGCGCAGGGCCGATGTTCGACGCACCGCTGCGGGTGCGCGCCGGGGCGAAGGGCCGTTGGGAGCGAATCGTCTACGTCGATCTGGAAAACGCCTAGCTCCGCTCGAGGATGACCACGGAGCAGGCGGCCTCGTCGAACCCGACCACGCCGCCACCGTTCTCGGACAGGGCGAGGCGGGGACTCCGCACCTGTCTCGGGCCCGCCTCGCCGCGGAGCTGGCTGCACAATTCCTCGATCATCGAGAGGCCGGTGGCGCCGACCGGATGCCCCTTCGACAGCAGGCCGCCCGAGGGGTTGATGGGGATGCGGCCGTTCAGCCCGGTCTCTCCGTCCTCGACCAGCGCACCGCCCGTGCCGGGCTCCGCGAAGCCCATCGCTTCCGCCTGATAGATTTCGCAAAAGGCCGTGGCGTCGTGAACCTCGGCGAGATCGATATCGTCCGGCGCGACCCCGGCCATGGCATAGGCCTTTCGCGCGGCGACGTAGGACAGGCCGGGTTCGTCGAGGTCACGATATTTTCCACCCGTCAGAACGCTCGCCCGGATGCGCACGGCCCGGTCGCGCGTGGCGGCGGGGAGGCGGGCGAGATAGTCGCCGGAGCAGACCAGGACGGACGCCGCGCCATCGCCGATCGGCGCGCACATCGACCGGGTCAGCGGCCAGGTGATCGGCCGGTCTTCGAGCACCTCCTCGACGGTCATCTCGAACCGGTACTGGGCCTTGTCGTTGAGGGCGCCGTTGGCATGGCTTTTGGCCGCCGCGGCCGCGATCTGGCGCTGGGTGGTGCCATACCGCTTCATGTGGTGGCACGCCTGCATGGCGTAGGTATCCATGAAGATCGTCCGGCCCGGACCCGGGTCGAAGGGCTTGCCGGCCTGTTCGCCGGCCGCCGTGTAATAGTCCCGCCACTCCTGGGGATCGAGCGCGTCGATGGCCGCGTCGAAGGCCGCTTGCGTGCGTTCGGGGGCGTCGGGGTGAAACAGCTTCTCGACGCCGACCGCCAGGCTCAGCTCGCTCTGGCCCGACAGCACGTCTTTCCAGGCGCCATTCAGGGCCATCTGGGCGGAAGCGCAGCCGCCTTCGACATTGATCGTCGGCACCCGCTCGGGAAACAGGCCCTCGCGGACCAGGGGCGTGAAGCAGACCTGGCCGCGGATCGAGCTCTGGCCATCGACCCACATCCCGCAGTTCGAGAACCAGACCATTTCGATGTCGGCCCCGGCATCCTGTCCGTAATCCAGTCCGGCATCCCCGAGGACGCCGAGATAGGTCTCCCGGGTCAACTCCTTGTAGGATGCCTCGGGCTTGCGGCCGAAGGTGGTCGAATGGGCACCGATGATCCAGGCGTCGCGCATGGTCAGACCTCTTGGGCAGGCGGTTGCGTGTCGGCGGTCCCGCCTCGGTTGACGTTTTCGCCGACGGTTCCGTAGGGTGCTTATTAGATCACTCGACAGGAGAAATTGGCATGACCAAACGCGGCGCGTTCACGATGGGTGCCTTGGTGGCCCTGGCGGCGACGCTATCCCTTCCGACGGTCGCTTCGGCCGATGCGGTTACCGACCGGATCGCCAAGGGTCAGTCGCATTATGAGGCGGGACGCCTGTCCGCGGCTGCGCGCGAGCTCCAGTGGGCCATCGGCCGCATCAAGCGCCGGATCGCGACGGACATCGCCAAGACGTTTCCCGACGCGCCGGCCGGCTGGACAGTCCGCAGGGCGCGATCGAGCAACCGCCAGGGCGTCACCATGCTGCAAGGCCTGGTTGTCCAGCGACGCTACCGCCAGACGGGCGGGCGGGGCACGGCCAATGCCCAGCTGATCGCCGACAATCCGATGGTCAGCATGATGGTTATGATGTTCACCAACCCCGCCGTCGCCCAGAATGCCGGCTACGAGCAGGTCGAGGTCGAGGGGCTGCCCCAGGGCGCGTTGATCAAGTTCAACGAGAGCCGGCGGAGTGGCGAGGTCGTGGCCATGGTCGGCGGCCGGGCCTTCATCAAGATCGACGCCCGCAACATCGCCGACGACAAGGTCCTGAAGGCGCTGATCCGGGGCTGGAAGATCGCCGCCCTCAAGGGGAAGCTGGGGCTGCAGTAGCCCGCACGGAAGGATGGACGCGGATCATGGACGGCGACACGGCGGTCGCGCCCGACTTCGATCCGCGCACCCCGGAGGCGGTTCGCGATCCCTATGCGGCGCTCAAGCCGCTCCAGGACGCTGCGCCGGTCTGGTGGTCCGACCGGCTCGGAGCCTGGTGTGTCACGCGCTATACGGACATCAGGGTGGCGTTCCGGGATCCGCGCCTGTCCGCCGACCGGATTCGGCCGTTTATCGCCCAGGCGGCGCCGGCGCTGCGCGATACCGTGGGACCGCTCGGGGACCATCTGGAACACTGGGCGGTGTTCACCGATCCGCCCGACCATACCCGGCTGCGCGGCCTGATGAACAAGGCCTTCACCGCGGGGGCCGTCGAGGCGTTGCGGCCGAATATCGGTGCCATCGTCGATGACCTGCTCGACGCGGTCGAGACCGGTCTTGCGGCGCGCGGCGACCGCACGTTCGATTTTACGGCCGCCGTCGCCTATCCGCTGCCGGCGACCGTTATCGCCGACATGCTGGGTGTTCCCCGACAGGACGTCGACCGGCTGAAGGACTGGTCGGACCGGCTCGCCAAGTTTGTCCTGACCTCCCGCGCCGACCCCGACCGCTATCGCCTGGCGGCCGAGGGCATCGCCGAAATGGAGGTCTATTTTCGCGACTTTCTGGACAGCCCCCCGTCCGGCGGTCATGCCGGCGTTACGGCAGGTCTGATCGACGCCCGCGACGCGGGTGACCGGCTGACGTCGGACGAACTGGTGGCGAACTGCGTGCTCCTGCTGTTCGCCGGGCATGAGACCACGACCCAGTTGCTGGCCAACGGTCTGCTCGCCTTGTTGCGCAATCCGGACCAGATGGCCGACCTGCGCGCCAATCTCGAAGACGCGGACCTGGTGCGCAACGCGGTCGAGGAGATGCTCCGCTTCGACGGGCCGGCGCTGTCTTCGGTGCGGGTCGTGGCCGAGGACTTCGAATGGCACGACGCCCGGCTTCGCCGCGGCGACAGGGTCTTTCTGTTCCAGTGTTCGGGAAACCGCGACCCCCGCGCCTTCGCCGACCCGGACCGGTTCGACATCCGCCGGGCCGACGCCAAGGCGAACATCGGCTTCGGCTATGGCATCCATTTCTGCCTCGGCGCGCCGCTGGCCCGGCTGGAAGCCGAAGTCGCCTTCCCGCGAATCCTTCGCCGCTTCCCGAACCTGGCTCTGGCGGAGCCCGACCCGGCCTGGTCGGATTCGATCCTGACCCGGGGAATGTTGGCCTTGAAAGTGCGCGCCAAAGAAAGTTCAGATTAACCACAATCCTTAGCGCTTCCTTAACTTTTAACGCTTTATTAACGATTTGCCGGGAGGGGGCGCGTTCGAAAAAACGCGACCCGGCGTGCAGGGGATTCAGCGGATGGACAGGGTCGACCTCGAAAAGCTCGCAACCATTATCGAAAGCCCGGCGGTGACCGAGGCGCGCAGGCGGCGGTTCGCCGAACTCTTCGCGGCGCCGGTCGAACCGGCTTGGCGGGTGGCCACGGCGCCTCGAACGGAGTTGGTCGAGTTGAACGGACTGGCCGCCGCAAACGTGACCGTCGGTCCGTGGCGTTACGACGGGACCGAACGCGCCGGGGGGTAGCCCGGCGCTCCGCCGCCGCGGGCATCGCGCCGGAGACGCGTGGCTTCGACCGATGGCGTGGCGGAGTTCCGTCCCGGCTGCCGGCCCGTGACTGACGATCAGTGTGTCGAAGGGCGGTGGCACGGGGCGTGGTGCGCCGCGCGCCGAACTTACCGGGCCGCGCCTGGCGGTTCCCGGGCGGGTCAAGGAAATCTTAAGGGTAATCCAGCACAATAGCCTCGGAACATGGGCCCTGCAGCCAAATGCGGCGGGTCCGTGGCCTGTTTGCGCATCATTGCTGGGATCGCCCGCATGCCTTCGAAAGCCGAGAAGACTTCCCAAACGTCATCACCGCATGAGCCGGGATCGGGTATCGACAAGCTTGCCGGAAACGCGCATGGCGCCGGCTCGGCGGGGGTTGCGGCATCGCCCGCCGGCGTCCCCAAGCTGGCGGCGGCCGGCGAGATCGGTTCGCTGATCGACAGGGCGGTCCGCTCTCAAGCGGCCCAGAGCATCCTGCGGCGAGCGACATTCACCTCGCGTACCGCGGCCGCCGTTATCCTCGAACAGGCGCGGATACTTCATGCCTCCGCGCAGGGAACCGCCGTGGCGACGGCGGTGAACGGCCTGCTGCTCGTGGTGGCCTATATCGGCAGCGTCCTGCCGCCGGTGGTCATCCTCGGCTGGTACGTGCTGCTGGTGCTGGCGCTGCTCTACCGCTTCCGGGTCATGGCTCATTTCGTGGGCGTCGATACCGGCGAGGGCGCCCGCCAATGGCTGAACTCGATCACCGTGGCCTCCGCCGTGATGGGCATGGTCTGGGGCATCGCCGCGCTGGCGATGGTGTTCGTACCCGATCCGCTCAGGGCGGCCCTGGTGGTCTTCGTCCTGGCGATCACGACCGCCGGCGCCTCGGCGACCAGCGGCGTCTACTGGCGCGCGGCGCTTGCCTTCAACGTGCCGGCGCTGCTGCCGCTGTTCATCCACCTGACCCATCGCGGTTTCATGCCTGGCGCGTCCCACGTCGACTGGGCGATGGCGGTGCTGACCGCCGTCTATTTCCTGTTGCTGATGCGCGTCGCCCGCAATACGGAGCGTTCCATCACCGAGAGTGCGAATCTCAAGGAACAGAAGTCGGTCCTGGCCGAACGGTTGACCGATTCCCTTCAGGATCTCGAAGTGAGCCACCGCGAACTGGAAGCCAAGAAGGACGAACTCCAGATCGTCGCCGACTATTCTTACGCGTGGGAAAGCTGGTTCGCCAACGATGGGGAATTGCTCTGGCTGAACCCGGCGGTGGAACGAATCACCGGCTATACCGCGGACGAATGCCGGAAGATGGAGAAGTTCCCCATTCCCTTCGTCCACGCCGACGATCGCGATGCCGTTGTCCGCTTCCTGAAGGATGCGCCCGAGGCGCCCGGCATGATCGGCCTGGAATTCAGGATTCTGCGCAAGGATGGCGAAACCCATTGGTGCGCGGCCGAGTCGGTCCAGGCGCGCGACAAGGCCGACGCGCTGCGGGGGTTCCGGCTGAGCGTGCGCGACATCACCGAGCGCCGGACCCTTCAGAACGAACTGGAACGCCTTGCCAGCACCGATCCGCTGACCGGCGCCGTGAACCGCCGCAAGTTTTTCGAGATGTTCGAGCGCGAAGCCTATCGAGCGGGCCGCTATTCCCGGCCGACCATGCTCGCCTCCTTCGACATCGATCACTTCAAGCTGATCAACGACGCCTACGGTCACGCGGCTGGAGACAACTGTCTCAAGGCTTTCGTCGATCTGATCCGGGAGAGTACCCGCCAGACCGATATCCTGGCGCGGTTCGGCGGCGAGGAGTTCATCCTCCTGATGCCGGAGACCGAGCCCCAGGCGGCCGTGGATCTGTGCGAGCGTCTCAAGCGCGCCGTCGCCGGTCTGCAGGTCGACAGCGATCGCGGCCCGGTCGGCTTCACGGTGAGCGTCGGCGTGACCGAGGTCGATGCCGATATCCCGAACCTCGATTTTTCACTCGGCGTCGCCGACGCGGCGCTCTATCAGTCGAAGCGAAACGGCCGCAACCGCGTGACCTATATGATGTCCGACGCGGCGCCGCGCGCTCTCAAGAACTGACGCCGTCGCCCGCCGGCCCGGCCGCCATCGGGATGACCTGACTTACATCCACTCGGATGCGGAAGCCGCAGACGCATTGTTCACAATCGCGGTGGATAATCATGTGGATAGAGTGGAAGTCTGCGGTTGTCACAAAGGGTTAACATTGTGCCTGAACTTTGGGCAATCCATATAACATATTGAAAATAAACAATTTAAAGACCTAGGCCGTGGGCGTCCCGAGTGCGAGTTCGATGGCGTCGAAAATGTGGCAGGCGCGGTCTTTGCCGAAACAATAGGCCGTTCGGCGGCGCTGGACCGACAAGAAAACTACGATCCATACGCCGCCGAATTCTATTCAATCCATATCGCTACTTCGCGAGATAGCTGCGGTGGAACCAGGCGCCGGTCGTCAGGGTCGATTCGGCATAGAGCGCCTTGCCGGTTTGTTGGGTCTTGATGCGCACGTCCTTGGTGACCCTGCGGGTCCTGGCGGGTGCGCTGCGGGGCTCCTCGAGGAAGACGCGCACCGCTTCGGGCTTGGGTTGCTCGATCGTCGAGGCGCTTGTGGACCTGCTCCTTTCGGCCAGCGCTTCGGTTGCCGAGGCGCGCAGCAGCTTGGGCCACAGCTTCGCGAACAGCGCGTTGCCCCCGTATTCGTCGCCGCTGTTGATCTTGCCGTTCACGGCAAAGACATAGCCGACCGCGTCGGGGTGCTTGTTGACGAGGCCCGCCAACGCCGTCTGATAACGGCTTACGGCCGCTTGCAGATTCTTGTTTTCGAGCGCGAGTTGCAGGCTGGTTCTCGATCGCTCGGACTGGACCTGGGTGCCGACATTGCGAGAGAGTTTCTTCTGAAGCTTGTCGACGGTCGACCAGACCTTGTGCTGATTGTCGCGCGCGGCGAGTTGTTGGCGGTGACCTGGACGCGTGATCGCCTTCGGTTCGGCGTAGAGGGCAAGCTTGCCTTCCTTCGACGGCATCCGGGTGGTCGACGATGAAAACCGGTGCACGGCTTCGCCGCTGCGCTTCGACCAGCGTCCTTTCTCGACGCAAAAGGCGCCGAGCGGCACTGCGCCCGATCGGGGCGGAAGGATCAGGCTGGCGGTCACCACGCGGTCCTGCTTGCCGCCTTTCACGATGTCGCCCGCCTGGATGAACACCGGCTTGTCGCCGACATTCTCGATTTCGAGGCGGTTGACGCGGCCGGTTTCGCGCAACCGAACGGTTCCCGCGGCCAGCGCCTCCTGCAGCGTCAAGGGGGCGGGTCGCTTGGCGCCGGCCTTACGGTGGATCAGATAGACCGCGAGGTTGTTGTGGACGTACGGCCCGGAAAGCCGGTAACCGGCGTCCGCCGCAGCCGGCGCCGCGGTGACGGCAAGGCCGGGCGCCAACGAGGCGGCGGCAATCAAGGACAGGATTGTGCGACGTTTCATCTTCAGGACCCCTCCATGAGAAACGAACCCGCAAGTCGGGAACGGATTCTCAATAGATGCCAGGTAAGGCGGAGGCGGGGAGGCAATGGGGCCATCGCGGGGAGCAAATAGGGCGAGGCCCCCGAAAAGGGGCGGATGTCGGGCCATGGGCCCTGCACGCTCTCGGAGACTCCCCGAGAGATGCGATATCCCGCCTGTCCGCCGCCAGCCCGCTAGGTCTCGCCGAAGAATCTCATGAGCGCGGCGCTTGTCTCGTCGGGCTTTTCTTCGGGCAGGAAGTGGCCGCAATCGATCGCTTCGCCGCGCACGTCGCTGGCCCGCTCCCGCCACACAGCGAGCACGTCATACCCTTTGGCGACGAAGCCCTTGCCACCCCATAGAGCGAGCAGCGGACAGGCGACTTTCGTCGCCATGTCCGCCTCGTCGTGCTCGAGATCGATAGACGCCGCCGCGCGGTAGTCCTCGCAAGTCGCATGGATCGTGGCGGGATCGCTGAAACAGCGGACGTATTCCGCCAGGGCTTCGGGCGTGAAAGCGCTCTCGTCCTTGCCCCAGTGGCCCAGCTTTCGGCGCAGATAGTATTCCGGGGCCCCGCCGATCAGCCGTTCGGGCAGATCGAAGGGCTGGATCAGGAAGAACCAGTGATAGTAGGCGGTCGCCATCGTCTGATCGACGTTGGCGAAGACGGCATGGGTCGGGGCGATATCGAGCACGGCCAGCCGCCGAACGCGATCCGGGTGATCGAGCGCCAGCCGGTGGCCGACGCGGGCACCCCGGTCGTGACCGGCGACGAAGAAACTGTCGTAGCCGAGGGAGGCCATGGCCTCCACCTGGTCCTGGGCCATCGCGCGTTTGGAATAGGCCGCGTGGGAGGGGTCGGACGCCGCCTTTTCCGAGTCGCCGTAGCCGCGCAGGTCGGCGGCGACGACGGTGAAGTGTTCGGCCAGGAGCGGCGCGCACTTGTGCCACATGGCATGGGTCTGGGGATAGCCGTGCAGCAACAGCAGGGGCGGTCCGTCGCCGCCGCGCACGAGGTTGATTTCGGCGCCCGACGTGGCGATGCGATGCCGTTCGAAACCCTCGAACATGGTGATCTCCGTGCGCGCTGTCCCAGAGGCAGGGGTAGCGGAAGCCCGGGCGGCGGGCAACCGGGGCCGTCCGGTCTCCGGACTACAGCAGGCCGAGCGACCGGAACGACGCGGTCTCGGCGGCGCCGACGACCAGATGGTCGTGCAGGACAACGCCCAGTGGCGCCGCGGCGTCCTTCACCGCCCGGGTCATGTCGATATCGGCCTGCGACGGGGTGGGGTCGCCCGAGGGATGGTTGTGGACCAGGATCAGCGCGCAGGCGCCGAGTTCCAGCGCGCGCTTGACCACTTCCCGCGGGTAGACGGGCGTGTGGTCGACCGTCCCCCGGCCCTGGACCTCGTCGGCGATCAGCCGGTTCTTGCGGTCGAGGAAGAGGATCCTCACCTGTTCCACGGGCTCGTGGGCAATGGCGGCGCGCAGATAGTCGAGCAGCGCCTGCCAGTTCGAAATGACCGGAGCCTCGCGCGCCTGCGCGGAAAGCAATCTGAGGCTGGCGGCCTGTGCCGCCTTGATCGCGGCGATGCCCGCGGTGCCCAACCCCTTTACGTTGGCCCGATCGAGAGCCTCGGGCGATGCGCTGAGAACGCGGGCCAGTCCGCCGAAACGCTGGATCAGCGCCTTCGCCATCGGCTTGACGTCCGCGCGCGGATTGGCGGCGAACAGGATCACCTCGAGCAGTTCATAGTCCGGCAGGGCGTCGGCGCCGCCCTCCAGGAACCGGTTGCGCAACCGGTCCCGGTGGCCGTGGCATTGGGATGCAGGCGCGGTTGGCTTTGGCTCCCGAGCGCTGCACGGCGCGGATGCCCGCGCCGACAGTGGCGGCAAGCCCGCATCGGCAAATTCGCCAGCCTGTCCGGTTGATCGGTCCATGATCCTTTTTGTACACGGAACGTTCCGTGAATTCCAGCCGAATCGCTGTAGAAAGAAGCGTACAGCCGACCCGAAGGGCGCAAGCTGCCGGCCGTTGGCTCTACAGCATGCGGAAGGTCGGCAGCTTCTGATCGAGGTTCTGTCTCGGCGCCGGGCCCCGCCGCCGGGCACGGTTAAGAAGGGCCAGCGCTCTGCGGGCGGTCCGCAGTTTCGGGTTGATGCGCAGGGCCCGGTAATAGGACTGACGGGCTTGCTGGTGGTTGCCGAGAACCAGAAGAGCCGTGCCGCGCAGCACCCAGGCCCCCGCGTTTCGGGGGGCGAGCTTGATCGCCTTGTCGGAGTCCCTCAGCGCGGCACCGACATTCTTCGCCATGAGTTGCAGGGCGGCCCGCATCGTGTATGCCTTTGCGGTAGGCCGAAGGGCGATCGCCCTGTTCACGTTGGCGAAGGCGGCGCCGAACTGTCGCTGACGGAAGCTCAGAATCGCACGGTTGCTATATACGCTTGCGTTCCTCGGGTTTTCCTTCAAGGCCGCGCCGAAATCGGCCTGAGCGTTGCGCATGTTGCCGCTCAACGCGTGCGCGATGCCCCTGAGATTGTACGCTTCCGAGCGAATGGCGGATGGGACGCCACCGCGCCGGAGCGCGAGCGTGCTCATCGCAATGGCGTTGCCGAAATTTCGTCGCTTGAGCTGGTGCGCGGCGATCGCGAGCAGCGTGGTGGGCGGCGCTTGGCGGAGTGGTCGGCTCTGACTGCCGGGTGAGCCCGGGACCACATTGCCCGCCCCGGTCGTCTGGCAAGCGGAGGCCGAGGCAGCAAGGGCGATGACAACCGCCAGCCGGATGTAAAAAACCATCGGATCACCTGTCGGTTGAGCATCGCGATGTTCTCACCCGATGGTTTCCGATCGGAGCTGTCAGGTCAACTCAGTTTGAAGGAATTCAGGCGGCGGCGTCGGCCGCTTCGGTCTCGTAGGGCGGCTTGTGGAGGCCCTGGGGCGACAGGGTGAAGATTTCGCAGCCCTCGGCGGTCACGCCGATCGAATGCTCGAACTGGGCCGACAGGCTCTTGTCGCGGGTCACCGCCGTCCAGCCGTCCGCGAGGATCTTGGTGTCCGAGCGGCCCGCGTTGATCATCGGCTCGATGGTGAAGAACATGCCCTCGCGCAGGACCAGCCCTTCGCCGGCCCGCCCGAAATGCAGGACCGACGGGGCGTCGTGGAAGACCTGGCCGAGACCGTGGCCGCAGAAGTCGCGCACGACCGAAAACCGGTTGGACTCGGCATGGCGCTGAATCGCGTGCCCGATGTCGCCCAGGGTCGCGCCGGGACGCACGGCCGCGATCCCGCGCATCATCGATTCATAGGTGACGTCGATCAGTTTGCGGGCCTTCACGCCGACCTTGCCGACAGGATACATGCGGCTGGTGTCGCCGTGCCAGCCGTCGATCGTCGGTGTGACGTCGATGTTGATGATGTCGCCGTCGGCCAAGACCCGGTCGCCGGGAATGCCGTGGCAGACGACATGGTTCACCGACGTGCACGAGCTGTGCTGATAGCCCTTGTAGCCGAGCGTCGCGGGATGGCCGCCGTGTTCGACCATGAAGTCGTGGCACAGCTGGTCGAGTTCGCCGGTAGTCACGCCCGGTTTGACGAAAGGGGTGATGAAATCGAGCGTGGCCGCCGCGAGCCGGCCCGCCCTGCGCATGCCCTCGAACTCCGATTCGTCATGGAGCTTTACGATCATGCGTGAGCGGCCGTCGTTGTCTGCAAGGGTTTCGGTGCGCATGAGCAACTGACTGAATTAGGGTTGACGACTTAGGTAGCGCGTCATTGTTCGACCGGCAAGGGCGGTCCCGAAATGGCGATTCCGCCGGTATCGATCCCGCAGCGGTACGCAAGGCACTCGACGCCCGCCGCCCGGGCCGCGGAGAGCGCGGCGGCGTATGCCGGGTCGATATCGCCGGCGACCCGGACATGGCTGCAATCGCCCCGCTGCACGACATAGAGCAGCACGGCCCGGGCGCCCGCCGCGGCGACCGTGGCCAGTTCGCCCAGATGCTTGGCGCCCCGCGCGGTGACGGCGTCGGGAAACTCGGCCGCGAGTTCCGCCGCTTCGGGCGACAGCTCCGGCCGTGCCAGGGTCACGCTCTTGACCTCGACGTAGCACGGCGGCCGGGCGTCGTCCTCGAGGAGGAAGTCGACCCGGGACCGGTCTCCATAACGGACTTCCCGCCGTCGCCGGGCATACCCGCTCAACTCGGCCAGGATGCCGGCATCGAGGGCTTCCTCGACCAGCCTGTTGGGCAGGCTGGTGTTGACGCCGACGAGAGCGCCGGTCGACGGCGCCCTGACGAGTTCGAGACTCCAGCGCAGCTTGCGTTCGGGGTTGCGGGCCGGCGACAGCCAGACCTCGCTGCCGGGGTCGGCCAGACCCATCATCGACCCCGGATTGGCGCAATGGGCGACAACGGCCGGTTCTTCGCCGCCGACGGTATCGACCCATTCGACGTCGGCGAGGAAGCGCTTGTAGCGGCGGAGAAGCCGCCCGCGCCGGAGCGGATCGGGAAACAGCATCGGGGAGATCGGTGCTCGGAAGGCGGGGCAGGGAGGAAGGGCGAGCCCGAACAGTGGCCCCGAGCGCCCCTCGGGTCAACCCGGGGTCAGCTCGCCTTCTGGACGGGCGCGCAGACGACGCGATCGGCAGGAAACACGACGGTGACGCGCGTGCCCTGACCCAGCTTGCTGTCGATGGACAGCTCGCCGCCATGAAGTTCCGCGAGCTTCTTGACCAGGGGCAGGCCAAGCCCCGTGCCCTGGTGGGATCGCTTGAAGGCGCTGTCGACCTGGCCGAACGGAGCCAGCACGCGCGGAATGTCCTTGCTCTCGATGCCGACGCCGGTGTCGGTGACTTCAAGCGTCATGGAGCCGGTTTCGCCCACGGCGGTCCGGACGGTGATCGTTCCGCCCGACGGCGTGAACTTGATCGCGTTCGACAGGAGGTTGAGAACGATCTGCTTGATCGCGCGCGGATCGCTGAGCAGCGCAGGCAGCTTCTCGCCGTTTTCGACGAGCAGCAGGAGGCCGGCGGCAAGCGCGCGCTCGCGAATGATCCGGACGCAGGTCTCGAGCAATTCGGACAGGTCCACGACTTCCGCGGCGAGTTCCATCTTGCCCGCCTCGATCTTCGACAGGTCGAGAATGTCGTTGATCAGGCTGAGCAGGTGGCGCCCGCTGTCAAAAATGTCCCGGGCGTACTCGTCGTAGTGCTCCGACAGCGGACCGAAGAGATGATGCTTCATCGCCTCGGAATAGCCGATGATCGCGTTCAGCGGGGTGCGCAGCTCATGGCTCATATTGGCCAGGAATTCCGACTTCGACCGGTTGGCGAGTTCCGCCGCTTCCTTCGCTTCCTGGATCTGCCGCTGGGTCTGATAGAGGTCGGTCACGTCGGTATGGACGCTGACCATGCCGCGGTCGGGCGTCGGGTTGGATCGGATCTCCATGGATCGGCCGTCACGGCGGATATATTCGATCACGTCGGGCTTCTGGCCGCGCAACCGCTCCATACAGCCGGCGACCATCTCGTCGACGTTGCCGTCGCCCCATTCGCCGCGCTCGACGACGAAGCGGAAGAACTGTTCCGCGTCCATGCCGGGGATCATCCGGTGCTCGGGCAGGTTGTAGTGGTCGATGATCGCCGGGTTCCAGGCGACCAGCTTCAGCTTGGCGTCGATCAGCGTGATCCCCTGGGCGGTGTTGTCCAGGGTGGCCCTGAGGACGGCGGTGGTTTCGGCAAGGCGGCGCTCATGGTCCTTCTGTTCGGTGACGTCGGAATGGGTCATCGCGATGTTGCCCTCGGGCGTCGTCCGAGTGCGCAACTCGATGACGCTGCCGTCCGGGCGCCGGTGCTGATAGGGCGCGTCCTGAGCCGCGAACACGGTCATGATCCGCTCGCCGACAATCTCGTCGATGTCGCCGGGTCCGTACTCGCCGCGTTCGGCGAGATAGCGCAGGATCGCTTCGAAATCCGGCTCGCCGATCATCTGGTCTTCAGGAATCTCCCACAGTTCCAGCAGCCGCTTGTTGTGGGCGATGACCTTGAGATCCCTGTCGATCAGGATCAGGCCTTGTTCCATGTTGTCGAGGGTCGCGCGCAGCACGGCCATCGTCTTGGCCAGCGCGCGTTCGCGCTTCTTGATCTGCGAGATGTCGTGTACCAGCCAGAGGAAGCTGCGGTCGTCTCCGCGGCCGAGCTGGGAGACCGTCAGATTGACCGTTATCCGCTTTCCGGACACGTGTTGGAGGTTGGCTTCCCGGGTCTTGCCGACGTCGATCGCGGCATCGACATCGACCTCCTGAAGCGTCCAGTCGTCTGCGACGATGTCCGGGAAGAACTGCCATATCTCGGACATCGGAACGACGTTGTCGGTGACGCCGGCGAGGTGTTCGAAACTGCCATTTTGCGTCTGTAGGCGCCCGAAGCGGTCGGTTAGCGCGATGCCGTCGCCGGCCGCATTGAGCAGGGTCCGGAATTTAGCCTCGGCCTCCTCCTTCATCCGCGCGTCCAGGCGGGCGATCTCGCGTGACATGCGGTCATACGCGCGCTTGTCCTCGGACTTTTCGCGATCGTTGGCTTCATAGGTCTGCGAAACCAGGTCGAGCAGCGCCTCGACGTCGAGGTCGCCGCTTTCCGAATCCCGGCGCGCGGTCGCGATCTGTCGCTCAAGCAGAGGGTGCATCGTCTGCCTTCGCCGGTACGGCTGCGACGGCCGCGCGGCGGTCGTCCCGAGGTTTGCTGTCTGGCTTCATCTGGTCCACGAAATGCCGCGTCGAGCGCGACCCCTGGATTTCTCTCCCGCACGCCCATATTGCGATTTCTTCATTAAAGCGGCCTTAACGGTGATTGTTAGATCGCGGATTGGTATATGCGCCGCCGGCCGTCGAGAGCGCTGGAGGCGATTCCACTTCGGGCGAAAAGTCTCTATGTTTTCGCCCGCCCGACCGGGGCGCAACGCAATCAAGGGATTGGATGACTGGAATGGGTGCGAAGGGGCGCGACTATACGGCTTGCCTGATCGTGATCGGCAACGAGATCCTGTCGGGCAGAACCCAGGACGCGAACCTGCAGCACCTTGCGGTCACCCTGAACGGGTGGGGGGTGCGTCTTCGCGAAGCGCGCGTGATCCCCGATATCGACCAGACCATCGTCGACACCGTGAACGCGTGCCGGGCTTCCTTCGACTATGTGTTCACCACCGGCGGGATTGGGCCCACCCATGACGACATAACTGCGGCGAGCATCGCCAAGGCCTTCGGCGTCGGCCTCGTCAAGCACGAGGACAGCTTTCGGGCGATGGCCGCGCGCTATCCCGACCAGGACGACTTCAACGCCTCGCGCCAGAAGATGTGCTTCATCCCCGAGGGCGCAGAGGCGATCGACAACAGCGTGTCGATCGCGCCGGGCTTCCAGATCGGCAATGTCTTCGTGCTGGCGGGCGTGCCGTCGATCATGCGCGCAATGTTGGGCACGTTGCGCCACCGCATCGTCGGCGGCGACCCGGTGCAATCGCGCACGGTGAATGTGTTCCTCGGCGAAGGGGCGGTCGCGGAAGGCCTCGCGGCCGTGCAGGACCGCTTCCCCGAGACCGATATCGGCAGCTATCCCTTCTATCGCGACGGGGTCTTCGGTACGAGCCTGGTGCTGCGCGACACCGATCCCGCACGGCTGGACAGCGCGCTGGTCGAAGTCGAGGCGATGGTGCGGTCGCTGGGGGTGGAACCGCAGCGTATCGAAGCCTGACGGGGCCAGGGGCATGACCGCGGCGACCTATCTCTCCTCCCTCTATGGCGCCCTGGGAGGAGTCGGCGTTCTGCTGCTTGTCTACGGCCTTGGCCGGGCCGCCGACAAGGACCGGGGAGACGGTGTCCGCCGGTCCGGGCTGTGGATGATCGCGGGCGGCCTCGTCTGCATGGTGGGGTCGGCCATTTTGCTCATGTGGGCGGACTAGCTGCCGGCATCGCGGCGGCATGCGTTTGAACCCGCGCGCCGGAACGGAAACGGCCGGCCCCCGAGAGGACCGGCCGCCGACCTTGGCCCAGGCGGGCCGTGTGGCCTAGTAGTTGTTGGTGCGCTCGCACCAGTAGCCGACATAGACGTTGCGCCAGCCGAAGCGGGTCAGCGTCCAGCGATAGTGGCGCTTGCAGACACGCTGCGGACGGTAGTCGTATTTCCACAGGTGGTTATGGCGGTGGCCGAAGTGCTTGAAGCCGGCCTGGACGACACCGGTGTCGACGGGGCCGGGGCTCGCGGCCTGGGCCGCGCCCGCGGCGCCCGCGACG
>CAMYMQ010000347.1 GCA_947259335.1 uncultured Alphaproteobacteria bacterium
ATCCGCATCGCCGCCGCCACCGCGCCGATCGGCGCCATCGTCGGCGAGTGGGTCGGCGCCAGCGCCGGGCTCGCCCACGTGATGAACCAGTCCAAGGCCCAGGCCGAAGAGCCGCGCATGTTCGCCGCGCTGGTCGTCATCGCCGCCCTGGCCATCGCTTTCTATTTCACCATCGACTGGTCGCTCCGCCGGGCCATCCCCTGGCACCGGAACGGCTCCACGACATGACCCCGCGTCCATCTCGACCGAAGGAATCCCCGATGCGCCCCGCCTTTGCCCGTCCCGGCCTCGCAGCCCTCGTTCCGGCTAACCTCGCCCTGGCCATCCTGGCCCTGGCCACACTCGTCCTGGCCACTCTGGCGACCGCCGCCCCGGGCGCCCGCGCGGCCGAGAAGTTCACGATCCTGCTCGACTGGTTCGTCAACCCCGATCACGGGCCGATCCTGGTCGCCAAGGAGCGGGGCTATTTCGCCGAAGCCGGGCTCGACGCCGAGATCATCGCGCCGTCGGACCCCAACGACCCGCCGCGGCTGGTCGCGGCCGGCAAAGGCGACATCGCGGTCTCCTACCAGCCCCAGCTTCACATCATGGCGGGCAAGGGTCTGCCGGTCGTCCGGGTCGGCACCCTGGTGGCGACGCCGCTGACCACGCTGCTGGTGCTCAAGGACGGGCCGATCAAGTCGATCGCCGACCTCAAGGGCAAGCGCATCGGCTACTCGGTCGGCGGCTTCGAGACGGCCCTGATGACCGCGATGCTGGCCAAGCACGGGCTCAAGCTGTCCGACGTCACCCGGGTGAACATCAATTTCGCTCTGTCGGCGTCGCTGATGTCCCGCAAGGTCGACGCGGTGATCGGCGCCTACCGCAACTTCGAGCTCAACCAGCTCGACCTCAAGGGCCGGCCCGGCCGCGCCTTCTATGTCGAGGAGCACGGCGTGCCGCCGTATGACGAGCTGATCTACCTGGCCCGGAAGGACCGCGCGACGGATCCGAAGATCAGGGCCTTCATCGGCGCGGTCGAGCGCGGGGTCCAGTACCTGGTGAACTATCCCGGGGAAAGCTGGGCGCTGTTCATCAAGGGCCGCGAGAAGCAGCTCGACAACGAGCTCAACCGCCGCGCCTGGCGCGACACCCTGCCCCGCTTCGCCCTGCGCCCGGCCGCCCTCGACCAGGGCCGCTACGCGCGCTTCGCCGCCTTCCTGAAGGCGCAGGGCGTGGTGAAGACGACCCCGCCGGTCGCAAGCTACGCCGTGGATCCCGGCGCGCAGGCTGCAGGCAAATGAGCGGCACCCCGGATCGCCCGTTCACCGAGGCGCTGCGCGCCGCCGCCGCGCCCTGCTGGCGGGCCGCCGTCGAGCACCGGTTCGTGCGCGAACTGGCGGACGACAGCCTGCCCGATCCTGTCTATGCCGCCTATCTGGTCCAGGACTACGCCTTCCTGGGAAACCTGGTCTCGCTGGTCGGCGCGGCGGTCGCCCACGCGCCGTCGATGGCGGCCAAGAGCCGGCTCGCCGGCTTCCTCGGTGCGCTGACCGGCCCGGAGAACGACTATTTCGAGCGGTCCTTCGCCGCTCTCGGCGTGTCGTTCGCCGATCCCCGCGAGATCGAGCGTGGCGCGGTGACCGAGCGGTTCGGGGCGCTGATGGACCGGGTCATTCGCGAGGGCGACTATGGTGGCATCCTGTCCGTGCTGGTCGGCGCGGAGTGGAGCTACCTGACCTGGGCGCGGGAGGCCGCCGCGGGCCCGCGGCCGGCGCGCTTCTATCTGGCCGAATGGATCGACCTGCACGTCGACCCGGGCTTCGCGGACTTCGTCGGCTGGCTTCGCGGCGAGCTCGACGCCGCCGGCGGCCACGCCGATCCGGGGGTCCGCGACCGGCTCCAGCAGCTGTTTCGCGACACGATGGAGCTCGAAGCGGCCTTCTACGACCAGGCCTACGCGCGCGCCGAGCGATAATCGTCACGATCGGGTCCGGTTCGGCTTGCTTCCCGGAGCGACGATGGTACTTTCCCCGCGCCCCGGGATAGGCTCCCAGGGACGGCGGACGCATCCGGGCTCCGCCGCTTCACCCGAACCGTCCGTCAACGAAGTGGGGGAACGTGCTGCGAGCGATCAGCTTGTTTTGCGTTCTGTTCGCGACGTGGCTCCTGTTGTCGGGGCACACGGATCCGCTGCTGGTCGGGTTCGGCGTCGCGTCCTGTGCGCTCGCCGTGTTCATCGCCCGGCGCATGGATATCGTCGACCGGGAAGGACATCCGGTCCACCTGACCTGGCGGGTGCCCCTGTTCTGGGCCTGGCTGGGCTGGCAGATCCTGAAATCGAGCTGGGACGTGGCCAAGCGCTGCGTCCTGCCGGGCCCGCCCATCGACCCCCGCGTCATCCGCGTGCCGGTCAACCAGAAGACCGACCTCGGCGTGGTTACCTATGCCAACGCGATCACCTTGACGCCGGGCACCGTCTCGATGCGCACGTTCCGGGCCGAGATCGAGGTGCACGCCCTGACCGGCGGGTCGGCGGACGACCTGGAGAGCGGCGAAATGAACCGCTTCGTCGCCCGGGTGGAGGGCCACAAATGAGCATGTTCGCCGCGGCCATCATCGGCGTCGTCGTCACCATGGCCATGGCCCTTCTGCGCGCGCTCATGGGGCCGACGATCTACGACCGCATCCTGGCGGTGAATACGTTCGGAACCGTCACCGTGCTGGCCATCTCGATCTTCGGCTTCCTGATGGGCCGGCCGGAATTCCTCGACATCGCGCTGATCTATGCGCTGATCAACTTCGCCGGCACCATCGCCGTGCTCAAGTTCCTGCGCTATGGCGACCTGGGCCGGGCCTCGGCCGAACCGGACGAGGATATCTGATGGATATCTGGGGTCAGATCGCCGACGGCGCGAGTTGGGCGCTGCTGGTCGCGGGGGCGCTGTTCTGCATGGCCGGCGGGGTCGGCATCCTGCGCTTTCCGGACGTCTACACGCGGTCCCACGCCGCCGGCGTGGTCGACACCGCGGGCGCGATCCTGATCCTGGTCGGCCTGATGATCCAGGCGGGCCTGACCCTGATCACGGTCAAGCTGATCATCATCCTGTTCTTCCTTCTGTTTACCGGGCCGGCGGCGACCCACGCCCTGGTCAAGGCGGCGCTGTCGGGCGGCCAAATGCCGCTGACCGGCCCCCGCGGCAAGGGGGAATAGCCGTGGAGGGTATCCTCAACATCATCCTGCTCGGCGGGATGGCGGTCACCGCGATCGCCATCGCCAAGATGCGCAACCTGTTCGTCGTGACCATGCTGAGCGGCATCTACAGCCTGCTCTCGGCCGGAATCTTCGTCCTGCTCGACGCCGTCGACGTCGCCTTTACCGAGGCCGCCGTCGGCGCAGGGATCACGACCGTCCTGTTCCTGAGCACGCTGATCCTCGTCGGGCGGGAGGCCAAGCCCCGGCAGTTCCGCATGCAGGCCATCCTGCCGTTCCTGCTCGTCCTCGCGGTTGGCGCGGGCCTGATCTTCGCCTCGCTCGACCCCAACATGCCGCGCTTCGGCGATCCGAATTCGCCGGCGAACCAGCGGCTCGCGCCCGAGTTCCTCGCGGATTCGGTGCCCCAGGTCGGCAACGAGGCGCCGACCCGGGTCGGCATCCCCAACATCGTCACCACGACGCTCGCCAGCTACCGCGGCTACGACACGCTCGGCGAGGTGGTGGTGATCTTCACCGCCGGCATCGCGGTTCTGATCCTGCTGGGCGCGGCGCGGCGGCGCCGCGAGGACGAAGAGCTGGAAGGCCCGGAGACCGGCGCGAAGCCCGAGCCGCCCAAGGAAGATTCCCGGATGGCCGACGCGTCGAAGGAGGCGCCCGGGTCATGAGGAATCATCTCGTCCTCCGGGTCATCGCCAAGCTGCTGATCCCCTTCATCCTGGTGTTCGCGCTCTACGTCCAGTTCCACGGCGATTACGGGCCGGGCGGCGGTTTCCAGGCGGGCGTCATCTTCGCGGTCGCGTTCATCCTCTACGCCCTGATCTACGGCCTCGAGAACGCCCGCCGGGTGATGCCGCCGACGTGGCTGCGCGCCGGCACCGCGCTCGGCGTGCTGATCTACGCGGGCACCGGGATCGCCACCATGTTCCTGGGCGGCAAGTTCCTGGACTATTCGCGTCTCGCCCACGACGCCAGCCACGGCCAGCACTACGGCATCATCGCGGTCGAGTTCGGTGTCGGGCTGACGGTGGCGTCGGTCATGGTGACCATCTTCTTCGTCTTCGCCGGCCGGCAGCGGCTGACCGACGAGGACCCGGACGAGGAGAACGGCGCATGACCGATCTCATCATCGGCCTCTACAACTACTGGATCGTGATCATCCTGATGATGGTCGGCTTCTACATCGTGATGTCCCGGCAGAACCTGGTGAAGTCTCTGATCGGGCTCAATATTTTCCAGACGTCCGTGTTCATTCTCTACATCACGCTCGGCAAGGTCACCGGCGGCACGGCGCCGATCCTGGAAAAGGGAATCAAGCTCTATTCCAACCCGCTGCCCCACGTGCTGATCCTGACGGCCATCGTCGTCGGCGTGTCGACGACGGCCCTCGGCCTCGCCCTCGTGGTGCGGATCAAGGAAGCCTACGGCACCATCGAAGAGAACGAGATCAACCGCATGGACAACGAAAGCTGATGCTCGCGCATCTGCCCGTCCTGCAGGTGATCCTGCCCCTCATCGCCGCTCCGGTGTGCATCCTGCTGCGCCGCGCCACCCTGGTGTGGCTGTTCGCGACCGTCGTCTGCGTGCTGACCTTCGCCATCTCGGTGGTGCTGCTCGTCCAGGTGATGGGGGGCGAGCCGATCCGCTACGAACTGGGCAACTGGGTCGCGCCCTGGGGCATCGTCTATGTCGTCGATTCGGTCAGCGCCCTAATCCTCGTGATCGTCTCGGGCATCGCCGCGGTCGCCATGCCCTTCGCCCTGCGCAGCGCGGCCTCCGAGATCGAGCCGGACCGGCTTTATCTCTTCTACACGATGTACCTTCTGTGCCTCGCCGGCCTGCTCGGCATCGCGATCACCGGCGACGCCTTCAACCTCTTCGTCTTCCTCGAGATCTCGTCGCTGTCGTCCTACACGCTGATCAGCCTGGGACGGAACCGCAAGGCGCTGCACGCCGCCTTCCAGTATCTGGTCATGGGGACGATCGGCGCGACCTTGTACCTGATCGGCATCGGCCTGCTCTACGCCCTGACTGGGACGCTCAACATGGCGGACCTCGCAGTACGGCTGGCCCCGCTGCTCGATTCGCGGATCACGCTCGCGGCCTTCGGCTTCATCGTGGTCGGGCTGGGCCTCAAGCTGGCCATGTTCCCGCTGCACCTGTGGCTGCCCAACGCCTATACCCACTCGCCCTCGGTGGTCAGCGTCTTCCTCGCCGGCACCGCGACCAAGGTCTCGCTCTACGCGCTCCTGCGCATCCTCTACGACGTCTTCGGGGTCCGCTTCGACTTCGAGCAGCAGCCCATGTCGGCCCTGTTCGCCATCGTCGCGGTGGCCGGACTCGTGATCTGTTCGCTGGTCGCGATGTACCAGCAGAACGTCAAGCGTATCCTGGCCTTCTCTAGCGTCGCCCAGATCGGCTACATGCTCCTGGGCGTCGCCTTCGCGACCGCCGCCGGCCTCCAGGCCAGCCTGCTGCACATCTTCAACCACGCGCTGCTGAAATCGGGGCTGTTCCTGGCGGTCGGCTGTCTGGTCCTGCGCACCGGCTCCTCGCAGCTCGCCAATCTCTCGGGGATCGCGCGGGAGATGCCGTGGACCATGGCGGCCTTCGTGGTCTGCGGGCTCAGCCTGATCGGCGTGCCGGCGACCGCGGGCTTCATCTCCAAGTGGTACCTGGTCTCGGCCGCGATCGAGAAAGGCTGGTGGCCCTTCGCCGCCCTGATCGTCGCGACCTCGCTGCTCGCCGTGATCTACATCTGGCGCGTGATCGAGGTCGCCTACTTCCGGCCCGCCAGCGACCGGCCGGCGGGGAGCCCTCCGGCCACCGAGGCGCCCCTGTCGATGCTGGTGCCGACGTGGATTATCGCCGCCGCGAACATCTGGTTCGGCCTCGACGCATCGGCCCCCGCCGCAATCACGGCCCGGGCGGCCAAGGCGCTGATGGGAGCGGGCGGATGACGGTCGAGACCCTCCTGCTCGTCATCGTCGGCCTGCCGTTCGCGGGCGCGATCCTGATCCTGATGTCCGGCGACCGGCCCAACCAGCGCGAGACGGTCACCATCGTCACCGCGGTCGCCCTGTTCGCGGCGGTCGTCAGCCTGGTCGACCGGGTCGGCGCGGGCGGCACGGCGAGCGTGACCGTGGTCGAGACCCTGCCGGGGCTGCCGATCGCCTTCTCGGTCGAGCCGCTCGGCATGATGTTCGCGCTGGTCGCGTCCTTCCTGTGGATCGTGACCTCCTTCTATGCCATCGGCTACATGCGCGCGAACGAGGAAGGCCACCAGACCCGCTTCTACGCCTGCTTCGCCGTCGCCATCGGCGCGACCATGGCGGTCGCCTTCGCCGGCAACCTGCTGACGATGTTCATCGCCTACGAGATCCTGACGCTCAGCACCTACCCGCTGGTCACCCACCACGGCGACGCCAAGTCCGTGCGCGCCGGGAGGACCTATCTGGGCATCCTGCTCAGCACCTCGATCATGCTGCTGCTGACCGGTATCATCGTCACCTGGATCCTGGCCGGCACCCTCGATTTCCGCCCGGGCGGCATCCTGACGGGCAAGGCGCCTGACTGGATCGTCATCGTCCTGCTCGGCCTCTACATGTACGGCACCGGCAAGGCCGCGCTGATGCCGATCCACCGCTGGCTGCCGGCCGCCATGGTGGCACCCACGCCCGTCTCGGCCCTGCTCCACGCCGTCGCCGTCGTGAAGACCGGCGTCTTCGTGGTCCTCAAGGTCATCGTCTACGTGTTCGGCATCGACCTGCTGAACTCGAGCGGGGCCGGCGAGTGGCTGATGTGGATCGCGACGATCACCCTGGTGACCGCCTCGGTCATCGCGCTCACCAAGAACAACCTGAAGGCCCGCCTCGCCTACTCCACCGTCAGCCAGCTCGCCTATGTCGTCCTGGCGGGCGCGCTCGCGACCCAGTGGAGCATCCTGGGCGGCAGCATGCACATCGCCATGCACGCCTTCGGCAAGATCACCCTCTTCTTCTGCGCGGGCGCCATCTACACGGCGTTGCACAAGACCGAGATCAGCGACATGCGGGGGATCGGCCGCCTCATGCCGTTCACCCTGATCGCCTTCCTGATCGGCGCGCTGAGCGTGGCCGGCCTGCCGCCCGGCGGCGGCACCTGGAGCAAGTGGTACATCGCGCTCGCCGCGGCGGAGACCAAGCATCTGATCGTCGTCGCCGCGCTCATGCTGAGCACCCTGCTCAACATCGCCTATTTCATGCCGATCGTTGCCAACGCCTGGTTCGTGCCGCGGGCGGCGAAGTCGGTCGGCGCCATGGCCGCGCCGGTCGAAGCCGGCGGGCTGAAGGAGGCGCCGCTGTTCTGCCTGATCCCGCTGTGCCTGACCGCGGCGGGGTGCGTGGCGCTGTTCATCTTCGCCGGGGAAGTCCAGGACTTCCTCGCCCCCATGATCGACGGACTTTCGACGAAGGCCCGCTAGCGATGACCGAAGACACTCCCAAGACCGAGACCCCGCCGGAAAAGCGCTACTGGCTCGACGAGAAGCGCAACGTCGACCGGATCTACGCCGCCGTGCTGCTGGTCTGCGTCGTCCTGATCGCGGCGGACTTCTTCTACGACAAGCACGCAAAGTTCGCGATCGAGGGATGGTTCGGTTTCTTCGGCATCTACGGCTTCGTGTGCTGCGTGTTCCTCGTGCTCGCGGCCAAGCAGCTGCGCAAGCTCCTGATGCGGTCGGAAGACTATTATGATCACTAGCCTGCCGCCCGGCCTGCTCCTGATCGGGGGCGCCCTCGTCGTCCCCTTCCTGCGCGGCTGGCTGCGCTGGGCATGGATGCTCGCGCTGCCGGTGGTCGGCTTCGCCGACCTGCTCGGGCTCGAGCACGGCGTCCACGCCGCCGTCACGCTCTTCGACTATCAGCTCCAGCCGGTGCGGGTCGACAAGCTGAGCCTCGCCTTCGGCTACATCTTCTACATCGCCGCCTTCCTCGGGATCCTCTACGCGGTGACGATCAACCGCACCGCCGAGCAGGTTGCCGCGCTGATCTACATCGGCAGCGCCATCGGCGCGCTCTACGCCGGCGATCTCATCACACTCTTCCTCTACTGGGAGGTCACGGCCGTCGCCTCGGCCTTCATCGTCTGGTCGGGCCGCACGGAGGCCTCCTACCGCGCCGGGATGCGCTATCTGGTGATCCAGGTGATATCGGGCGTGCTGCTCCTGACCGGGGCGCTCGTCCAGATCGCGGAGACCGGCTCGGTCGCCTTCGCGGCGACGGGGCTCACGAGCCTTTCGGGCATCCTCATCTTCGCCGCCTTCGGCATCAAGTGCGCCTTCCCCTTCCTGCACAACTGGCTGCAGGATGCCTACCCCGAGGCCTCGCCCACGGGGACGGTCTTCCTCAGCGCATTCACCACCAAGCTGGCGGTCTACGGCCTCGCCCGGGGTTATGCCGGGGAGGAGATCCTGATCTGGATCGGGGCGCTGATGACGGCCTTCCCGATCTTCTACGCGGTGATCGAGAACGACCTGCGCCGGGTGCTGGCCTACAGCCTCAACAACCAGCTCGGCTTCATGGTGGTCGGCATCGGCATCGGCACCGAGTTGTCGCTGAACGGCACCGTCGCCCACGCCTTCACCCACATCCTCTACAAATCGCTCCTGTTCATGTCGATGGGGGCCGTCCTCTACCGGGTCGGGACGGTCAAGGGCTCGGAACTGGGCGGCCTCTACAAGTCGATGCCATGGACATGCGCCTTCTGCATCGTCGGAGCGGCCTCGATCTCGGCGTTCCCCCTGTTCAGCGGATTCGTGTCCAAGTCATTGATCATGAGCTCGGTCGCGGGCGAAGGGCTGTTGTTCATCTGGCTCATCCTCCTGTTCGCGTCCGCCGGCGTGTTCCACCATTCGGGGATCAAGATCCCCTACTTCGCCTTCTTCGCCCACGATTCGGGCAAGCGCTGCAAGGAAGCGCCGCTCCCGATGCTGCTGGCGATGGGGGCCACGGCCTTCCTGTGTATCGGCATCGGCGTCTGGCCGGGGCCGCTCTACGCGCTGCTGCCCTACCCGGTCGACTACGTCCCCTACACGACCGCGCACGTCGTCACGCAGCTCCAGCTGCTGATGTTCTCCGCGCTCGCCTTCGCGGTCCTGATGCGGACGAAGCTCTATCCACCCGAACTGCGTTCGGTGAACCTCGACATCGACTGGATCTATCGCCGGGGCCTGCCCTCGCTCGGCCGCCGCCTCGCGCGGGCCGCGGCAC
>CAMYMQ010000348.1 GCA_947259335.1 uncultured Alphaproteobacteria bacterium
GCCGTCGCCCACGACGCGGTTGGCCAGGCCCCAGTCCAGCGCCTCGGCCGCATCGACCGGCCGCCCCGTCAGGATCATGTCGAGTGCCCGGCCATGGCCGATCAGCCGGGGCAGGCGGACCGTGCCGCCGTCGATCAGGGGCACCCCCCAGCGCCGGCAGAACACGCCGAACACGGCACCGGCGGCGGCGATCCGAAGGTCACACCACAAGGCGAGTTCGAGCCCGCCCGCGACCGCATGGCCCTCGACGGCGGCGATCACCGGCTTCGACAGCAGCATCCGGGTAGGCCCCATCGGGCCGTCGCCCTCGGGCTCGTAGAGATCGTCGAGCGACCGGCCCGCCAGGCTCTTGAGATCGTAGCCGGCACAGAAGGTGCCCCCCGCGCCGGTCAGCACGGCGACCGCAACAGTCTCGTCGGCGTCGAACTCCCGGAAGGCGCGCCTCAGCTCGACGGCCGTCTCGGGATCGACCGCGTTGCGCGCCGCCGGCCGGTCGATGGTGACGATTCGAACCGGTCCCTCGGTCTCGACGATCAGCGCCATTGCCGCCGGGCTCAGCTCTTCTTCTTTTTCTTGGTGCTCTTGCCGGTGACCAGCCGGGTGACCTTGCTGCCCATCTTCACCAGCGACAGGACCGACGAGCGGGGCAGGTGCCGGACATCGTCGTACCAGTCGGCAAGGGTTTGCACGAAGTCGTGCATCTCCTGGATGCGCTCGAGGGTCTCCGGCTCGGTGTCGTGATCCTTGTCGGCATCGATCAGGCACTGGCGCAGCATGGTCAGGGTGGGGTCGATCTCCCGCTTCTTCCGCTCTTCGACGATGATCGTCAGCATGTCCCACAAATCCTTGTGGGCCTCGAAATGATCGCGCCGGTCGCCCATGACGTGGGTCATGGTGACCAGGCCCCAGGACTGGAGCTCGCGCAGGCTGGTGCTGACGTTGGAGCGGGCGACCGAGAGCGTCTCGACGATCTCGTCTGCAGGGAGCGGCCGGTTGGCCAGGTAAAGCAGGGCATGGATCTGGGCGACGGTGCGATTGACGCCCCATCGCGTCCCCATCTCACCCCAATGCAGAATATACTTCTGCATGATCGGTGTCAGCTTCATCCCCCTGGTACCTTATTTTTTCGATTAGTTCCGAAAACGCTAGCAGCGTTCCCCGGGGAGTCAACGCGATTGCCCGAATTGTGGACAATTTCGCAATCTGGGGTTGATTTATGGGGTTTAGCTTCGATTTCCGCGCGATTGGATGCGCCAAATGCCCGAGTCGCGACTTTCCCCGGGTCCGACCCGGGTCCGGCGGAGGCTGTAAGAAACCAGCCAGCGGCGCCCGTCCTTGGGAAACAGGGTCACGTAATAGGTCGCCGGCGGCACGTCCCGCAAGTCGAACCGTCCAGTCGCGTCGGTCGTCGCCGATCTCAGCAGCGGCCGGTCGGCGCAGGGCGTACGGTCGCCCGAGGTTCTCGCGGCGGGCGGCGTGCCGCAAATCTGGACCCGCGCGCCGGCGACCGGTGTGCCGTCATCCCACTCGAAGCGTCCCGACAGGGACCCGGTCGGCTGCGGCTGCGCCGTCGGCAGCACCCCGCCGTTGCCGACGACGGCCAACGCCGAGAGGTTGTTCGAGGTCAGCGGGGAATCGTTCATCCGCCGCCAGGTCCAGGTCGTGCCGGCAAGCACGCCGAGACCGAAGGTGGTCGCCGTCCAGACCCGGTTGTCCGCGCCGGCCGCCACCGCATTGATGCGGGCCGGCGCGGTCAGGGTTCGCCACGTGCCGTTCCGGAAGCGGGTCAGGCGCAGGCCGTTCACCAGCCAGAGCGCACGGTTCGGCGTCTGCGCGATGGCCTGGGCGGTGCCGGGGCCGGCAACCGTCTTCCAGCTGCCGTCGAGCCGGGTGAGCCCGCCCGGATGGGGAAGCCAGACATAGCCCGCGCGTCCCACCAGGATGTGGGACAGGTACAGGCGGCGATTGAAGCCGCGGCCCTCGCGATACACCGTCCAGCGGCCGTCCTTGTACAGCGCCGCGATCCGGCCGCCGGCGACGATCCAGGCCGACCCGTTCGGCCCGGCCGCCAGGCCGTTGATGTATTTGCCGGTCTGATCGTTGAGCAGCGTGCCGGTGTCGACCAGCTTCCACGCCTTGCCGTCCCAGTAGGCGAGATGGGTATCCGAAGCGACCCAGTAGCCGCCCGCGGGATCGCAGGAGAGGTGGCGGGCCAGGCCGTTGGGCAGGAAATTGGGCTTCGACCACCCTGTGCCGTCAAAGACATGGACCGCCCTGGCCGCGGCGACCAGGATTTTCCCGCCGCAAGACGCCATGTCGTAGACGTAGTCGGACGAGAGCGCGCCGCTGGCCTTGGTGTGGGTCGTCCAGCGACTGTCCCTGATGCAGCTGACGCCGAAGCCGCGGCTTCCCACGCAGGCGAAATCCGCGGCCTGGACCGCCCCGGGTGCGGTGGCGCAGGCGAGAGCCGCTCCCAGGAATGCGGTCGGTGCGGCCAGGCGTCGGAGACGGGAAAGCATGGTTCTGTCTTCAGTCCGGCCGGGCATCGGAACGACCGGCCGGAAGGGGGGAGCGACGCTGCACGCCGCGTCCCCGATGCCATGGATTCCGACGCCGGCCTACTTGCTGCGGAACCGGTCGCGAACGCGGATCGTGCCGGTGTTCTTGTTCTGACCGGGTTTGACGTGAGCGCGGCGGTAGCCGAGCAGGATGCGCACCCACTTGTCGCCGAACTTGGCGACGAAGCGATAGCTGGCCGGTGCCACGCCCTTGAACTCGAACCGGCCCTCATCGTCGGTCTTGCCGGTCTTGGCGTGAGGCTGGTCGGCGCAGGGCGAGCGGCTGAACAGGCCCTTGGAGATGCCGCAGATCTGAACGGTCGCGCCCTTCACCGGCTCGCCGCTCTTGTACCATTCCATGCGGCCACGCAGGGTCCCCGACTTCTGCTCCTTCAGGGCCGGCAGGTTGCCGCCCTTGCCGAGCACGGCGACCTTGCCGAGAGCATTGTCGGTCAGGTCGGAATTGTGCATCTGGCGCCATTCCCACTTGCCGTCCTTGCCGGCGGCGAGGCCGTACTCGGTTGCCGCCCAGACCCGGCCCGTGGCATCGACCGCGATGTCGCGGACCGAATGGTCGATGCGAAAGCTTTTCCAGGCGTTGCCCTGGAAGCGGTTGAGGCGTGTGCCGCGCGCGAGCCACAGCGCTCCGTCCGGCGCGACGGTGATGTTGCTGGCGCCGGGGCCGGCGATCATCTTCCAGTTGTCGCCGTCGGGGGTGAACAACCCCTGATACTGCGGGATGTAGATGGTGCCGTCCTTGTCGGCGACGATCCGGCTGAGCACCATGCGGCGCTGGAAGCCCTGGTTCTGCTTCCAGATCTTGACCTCGTCGCCCTTGATCCGGCCGGCGATGCCGCCGAAGGCGACGAACCAGACGGCGCCGTCCTTGTCGACCGCGGCGTCGGAGATCGACTTGTACTTCTCGTCCTTGAGCAGGTTCTGGGCGTTCCAGAACTTCCAGCCCGACCCGTTCCACAGGCCGATGGTGCGCGAGGCGACCACGATGTAGCCGTCCTTGGTGCACGCGATGCGGCGCACGGAGCCCTGCGGCAGCGGATTCAACTCGCTGAGCTTCTCGCCGTCGAAGGTGCGGACGCCGCGGCCGTCGGCGATGTGGATCAGTCCCCGGCAGACGGCCATATCGGAGACGCGGCTCCGGCTGAGCTGTTTGTTCTCGCGGGTGAAGATCTTCCACTCCGCCGCGGCCGTCAGGCATGCGAGCCCGTGGCCGCGGGTGGCGACACAGGTGACGTCCGCGGCCACTGCCTGACCCGACAGGATGCCGCCGAGAACTGGCGCGGCGAGCGCAACGATCGTCTTGATCCCTCTCATCATAGTCTCCCGATTTTCATAAATTACGTCGATCGCACGATAGGGCCGCGGTCCGCTGGCCATTTCCCAGGGTGAATATTTTACAGGTCAGTCCCCCAATGGAAAGCGAAAGCCGTGTGACAACGGCGGATAAGCGCGAGTTTCGATTAAGAGGCGGTTAAGGTCGCGGCGACCAGAACCTCGGCCGCGGCGCGGGCGCGGCGCGCCGTCGAGCGGTCCCGGGTCATCTGGGCCACGATCATCGCGCCCTCGATCAACAGGAACAATTCGCCCGCGAGCCGGGCCGGGTCGTCGGCCCCGGCCGCCTCGGCCAGTTCGCGCACGTAGATGAAGACGCGCCGCTTGTGCGCGAGCGCGGCCGCGTGGACGGGATCCTCGACATCGTCGAACTCGCCGCAGGCCTTCATGAAGGGACAGCCGTGGTAGTCGTCGCCGGAAACCCATTCGTCGAGGGCGTCGAACAGGGCGAGCAGGCGGTCGCCGGGCGCGTCCGCCAAGGCTTCGACGCGGCTCTGGAGCCAGTCGACGAAGGCGGCGTCATGGCGTTCCAGCGCCGCGACGATGAGCGCTTCCTTGGAGTGGAAATTATTGTAGAGCGTCATCTTGGCGACGCCGGCCTCGGCCAGAATCCGGTCGATGCCGGTGGCGTGGAAGCCGTCCCTCATGAACAGGCCCAACGCCGTTTCGACGAGATGGTCGCGTTTGCGCCGCGCCATGGCCGCCCCGCTGTGTAAACTATACAGCTCTGTATACAGCAGAAAGCTTGCGCGGGCAAGGGTTTGCTCGCTCCGGGACGGCCCCGGGGCCGGTCAGAACGGGAAGATCAGCGGCAGCAGCGGCACCGAGATCACGACGATGAGCGCCTCCAACGGCAGCCCGACCCGCCAGTAGTCGCCGAACTTGTAGCCGCCGGGGCCCATCACCAGGGTGTTGTTCTGGTGGCCGATGGGCGTCAGGAAGGCGCAGGAGGCGCCGATGGCGACCGCCATCAGGAAGGCGTCGGGCTTGACCTGGAGTTGCTGGGCGATGCCCAGCGAGATCGGTGCCATCACGACCGCGGTGGCCGCGTTGTTGATGATGTCGGACAGCGTCATGGTCACGATCATCACGAAGGCCAGGATGACGATCGGCCCGAAGCCGCTGGACAGGTTGATGATGGTGCCGGCGAGGACGGTGGTCGCGCCAGTCGACTCCAGCGCACCGCCGATCGGGATCAGCGCGCCGAGCAGGACGATGATCGACCAGTCGACCGCGCCATAGACCTCGTCGAGGCTGAGGATCCGCGAGAGCACGAATCCCCCGGCGGCGGCGATGAAGGCGACCGGCGCCGACAGGACGCCGAAGGCGGTCAACAGGATCGCCGCCAGGAACAGGACGACCGCGATGCCGGCGCGGGCCGGCTTGACGAAGCCGAGGTCGCGCTGGGCGAGCGGCATGACCCCGAGCCGGTTGAAGGCGCCGGGGAAATGCTCGACATCGCCGTGGAGCAGGACCACGTCGCCTGCCCGGAACTCGAAATTCTTCAGACGGTCGCGATAAGGTCGGCCCTGGCGCGAGGCGGCGAGCAGATTGATCCGGTAGCGCCGCCGGAAACCGAGCTGTTCGGGCGTGTTGCCGATCAGGGGACTGCCTTGCGCCACGACCGCCTCGAACAGGGAGACCTGTTCGGACGTGAGATCCTTGATGGCCTTGCCGCCCGCGATCAGCTCCAGCTTGAGCTGGGTGCCGATCCGGTGCATCGCGTCCGGCGCGGCCTCCAGGATGAGGATGTCGTTGGCGGCCATCTGCCGGCGCCGGTGAAGCGAGATCCGCTCCTTGGCCCGGGTCAGGCCGACGACCGTCGCGCCCTCCGCCTCGATGGCCGCCTCGATATCGCCGAGCGACTGGCCGACGAATTTCGAGGCCTTCGGCACCCGGAATTCGGCGACATAATCCTCGATGTCGAGAATCTCCTGGTCCTTCTTGCGCTTGAGCCGGGCGCTCGGAATCAGGTGCCAGCCGACCAGCGCGACGAAGATCACGCCCGCGATCGCGACCAGTCCGCCCACGGGCGCGAAGTCGAACATGCCGAAAGGCTCGTCGAGGGCGCGCGACCGGAAGCTGGCGACGATGATGTTCGGCGGGGTGCCGATCAGCGTGAACAGACCGCCCAGGATCGACGCGAAGGACAGCGGCATCAGGATCATGGCCGGCGACCGCTTGGTCTCGGCGGCCGCCTGGATCGCGACCGGCATCAAGAGCGCCAGCGCGCCGACATTGTTCATGAAGCCGGACAGCACCGCGGCGACCGCGCAGAAGCTGGCGATGAAGACGATGTCGCTCTTGCCCTTGGGGACGACATAGGCGGCGGCCACGTCGATGGCGCCGGAATTGGTCAGCCCGCGGCTGATGATCAGCACGGCGGCGACGGTGACCACGGCCGGGTGCCCGAAGCCCTCGAAGGCATTGGCCATCGGCACGATGCCGAGGAATACCGCGGCGATCAGCGCGACCACCGCCACCAGGTCGTAGCGCAGCCGGCCCCACATGAACAGGACCAGCGCGACGCCGAGAATACCGAAGGCGGAAATCTGTTCGACGGTCATGATCGCCCGGTGTCGACGCCGGCGGCGGTCGCCGTCAGTGCAGCCGTTCCGAGGACGGCGCTTCCATGTCGCCCAGCGGCAGGATGGCGAGCGGTCCCGACTGGTGATGGATGAGCTTCCAGTCGCCGTCCTCGAGCCGGAAGATGTTGGTGGCCGCCAGCATGTTGCCGTCGAGCGCCTCGTGGCACACGACGAAGGCGGCTTCTCCGATCACATAGGGGGTGACGTTCAGGCATTCGATCTCGGGCGCGTCGCGGGTCGCGAGGATTTGTTGCCAACTGCGGATTATCTGATCCCGGTCGACCAGCGCGTCCCATCCGGGGTGTATGCACGCAATGGGATTGCGCCGTGACCACAGGTTCGCCATGGCCTCGGCATCGCGGTTGGCGAAGGCGCGGTAGAACTCGCGGTTTGCGGCGAGGACGGCTTCGACGTCTTCGCGCATCGGCCCCACTCCTTCTTGAGGGCCAGTCCGGGTTCCAGTGACCGGGCGGAGACCCCAACGGCGACGGCAAAGTCTGGGGTAGGAACCGGGGTTTAGCAAGCGTCGTGATGGCCGGGCTCCGTCAGCCGGCGCCGTCGACCCGCCGGGCGAGATCCGTCGGCACCGGCACCGGGAAGTCGAGGATCTGCTGGCCGAGACCCTTGCCCATGATGTCGAACCGGTGCGACGAGACGGCGCCGCCGCCGAGCGCTTCGTAGAGCAGGAAATTCAGCGCATGGAGGCCGGGCAGGGCGAAGCGCTCGACCTTTGCGCCCTCGGGTGCGCCCTCGGGCCGGGCGAAGATATGGGCGTACCAGCGGGCGACCGCGTCCTCGGTCAGCGCCGCCGCGATATAGGGCAGATACTCGGGCTCGCGGGCGATCACGCCGATGTTGGAGAGGTCGCCCTTGTCGCCCGACCGGGACCAGGCGAGGCGGGCGAGCGGAACCGTCGCATCGCCAGCGGGATCGGCCACGGGCGCCGGCGGCACGGGCTCGACCGCGACCGACTCGAAGCCGCCGCCGGTGGGCACGTCGAGCGTCTCGGTCTCGCCCTCGAAGGTGAGCCGGACGGGCAGGCGATCCTTCTCGACCAGGAAGGCGTGCATCCGCATCTGCGGGGCGACCGAGTTGGCCATCGCCCCGACGGTGCCGGGCGCCATCGACACGCCGGCCGCCCGGCTGACCTTCATCATCAGGTCGATCGCCGCCTTGTCCGGATGGTCGGCGGTGATGCGGTAGACCATCTCGCGCGGGTCGCCCGCCGCCGCGTGCGCCCCCGCACTGGCGCCCGACCCGATCAGCTCGACCGACGTATCGGTGAACTCGCCGAGATTGCGGTCTCGAAACAGGCGCCGGCATCGCTCCAGGACGGCCTCGGCGGTGCGCTCGGCCTTTTCCGCCGCGTCCGGACCCGTGGTCACGCCCAGGGTTACGCCGCGCCAGCCCTCCTGGGCCATGGCGCAGACCTTGTAGGTGCCCGTCGGCGGCCGTCCGCGCGCGCCGGAGATGCGGATGCGGTCTTCGGCCAGCGGCTCCAACCGGACCTCGCTGAGATCGCAGGTGTTCTCGGGCATGAAATAGCGCTGCGGGTCGCCGATCTCGTAAAGGATCTGCTCGGACAGGGTGCCGACCGAGATCAGGCCCCCGGTGCCCGGGACCTTGGTCAGGATCGCGGTGCCGTCCGCGAAGCATTCGGCGATCGGGAAGCTGCTGTCCGCCCAGTCCACGTCCCGCCAGTCGGTGAAGATGCCGCCGGCCGGCTGGGGGCCGCACTCGAGCAGGTGGCCGGTAAGGGTGCCGGCGGCGAGCCGGTCGTAATCGTCCATCGGCCAGTCGAATTCGTGGATCAGCGGCCCCAGGGTCAGGGCGGAGTCGACGACCCGGCCGGTAATGACGATGTCTGCGCCCTTGGCCAGGGCGGCGGCGACCGGCTTGGCCCCGAAATAGGCGTTGGCGCTGACCAGCCCCGGCGGCAGCGGCTCGCCGCTGTACATGTCGTGCCGGCCGGCGGCGCGCAGCGAATCGAGCTGGTCGAGAAGGTCGTCGCCGTGAACGACGGCGATCTTGGGTGCGAGGCCGAGCTCCGCCGCCATCGCCCGGACCGCCTCGGCGCAGCCGAGAGGGTTGAGCCCGCCGGCGTTGGTGACGACCCTGATGCCGCTTTCGAGGATCTGGCGCAGCTCCGTCGCGAGTTCCGGACCGGCGAAGCCGGCGGCATAGCCGGCTTGAGGGTCGGCGGTTTTCTCCGCGGCGAGCTTGGAGATGGCGACCTCGGTCAGGAAGTCGATGACCAGATAGTCGAGATTGCCCCGGCGGACCATCTGCGGCAGCGCGAGCGTGATGTCCACGGAACAGCCCGCGCCGATGCGCACCATGTGGTTCTTCATACCGTCCTCCCGTCGCCGCAGACCTAGAAATCCCAGATCGAAGGGCTTTCCGTCAACGTTGTCGGTGGAACGGCGGTGCGCGGCGCCGGTGCTCCGGCGCCGGTCAGTCGGGGATGACCGCGGTCGCCTCGATCTCGACCTTCGCGCCCGGCTCCATCAGTCCCTTGACCTCGATCGCGGCCATGACCGGGAAGTGCTTGCCGATGACCGCCCGATAGGCTTCGCCGACGCCGCGCAGGTTGGCCAGATAGTCTTCCTTGTCGATGACGTACCAGGTCATCCGCACGATGTGTTCCGGCTTCGCGCCGGCCTGGGCGAGCACGGCGACGATATTCTCGAGCGCCTGGCGGGCCTGATCCGCGAAGCCGGTCACCTCGACCTTCTCGCTGACCGGGTTCCAGCCGATCTCGCCGGCCACGAAAACCATGGTGCCCTTGGCGGCGATCCCGTTGGAATAGCCCTTCGGGCGGGGCCAGTCCGGCGGTTGCAGGAATTCCATTCTCTCGTTCCCCTCGCGCGCGCCGCAGCGCGGTTGACACTGGTTACCTTTTAGGTCTGAATATTTTAGGTCTAAAACAATTTATGCGGCACGGGCAAGCTCGGGCTTGCATCCGTGTCTGGAGCCGAATGAGCGCAACCGAATCCCCAAAGGGCGCGGCGGCGGCAGCTTTGCCGTTCGCCGGTCAACACGCGCTGGTCACCGGAGGCGGGCGCGGAATCGGCGCGGCCATCGCCGAGGCCCTGGCCGC
>CAMYMQ010000349.1 GCA_947259335.1 uncultured Alphaproteobacteria bacterium
CCGAGCCGGCGACCCTGACCGTCAAGGGCCGCGCGCTGGAAGTGCCCCGGGCGGCGCGCGGGGTCGCGCGCTTCGGCTTTGACGAGCTGTGCAGGCGGCCACTCGGCGCCGCCGACTACATCGCGATCGCGACCGCCTACAAGGCGGTGATCATCGACGGCATCCCCCGGCTCAAGCCCGAGCAGCGCGACGTGGTGAAGCGGTTCGCCACCCTCATCGACTCGCTCTACGAGCGCAAGATCAAGCTGGTCTGCTCGGCCGAGGGCGGACCCCAGGACATCTATCCCAAGGGCGACCATGCCTTCGAATTCGAGCGCACCGTCTCGCGGCTGATGGAGATGCAGTCGAAGGCGTATATCGACGGCGCGCTGGCGGTCGCGGCATGAGCGGCAGGGCGGCCATCGAGCCCGGCAGTGGGACCCGCGTGCTCACCCCGAGCCGCCGCAAATACGTCCTGTTCGCGCTGTTCGGCCTGTTCATTCTTCTCGTCGGCCTGGCCTTCGCGCTGACCGGGGACTGGTACGGCTGGCCGGTCGTCGCGCTCGGCTTGGTGGTCGGCGGTTCGTGCCTGCTCATGCTGTCGCCGCGCTTCGCGTCGCTGACCCTGACCACGGACGGCTTCACCGTGCGCTCGGGCTTCACCCGCCGGACCTGGCGGTGGGAGGCGGTCGGCGACTTCTTCCCGGCCTACGTCAACCAGTCCCGGGCGGTCGGCTTCGACTATGCCGACCAGGCCGGGCTGTCGGGGTTCAAGTCCAAGGTCGGCGAGATCCGCGGCTACGACGATTACCTGCCCGAGACCTACCGGATGGACGTGGACGCGCTCGCCGCGCTGATGAACGCGTGGCGGCGGCAGGCGACGGTGGGCGGCTGACCTACGCCGCCTTCTCCGGGAACAGGTGCACGTCGGTCTGCGGGTAGGGGATCGAGATGCCCGCCTTGTCCAGCGCTTCCTTGAAGGCCTTGGTGAGCGCGAACTTGAGCGGCCAGTAGTCGCCCGCGGCGCACCAGACGCGGATGGTCAGGTCGACCGAGCTGTCGCCCAGGTTGGAGACCACGACCATCGGCTCCGGCTCGTGCTGGATCCGCTCGTCCTTGGCGATGACGCCCTGGACCGTCTTGATCGCCTTGTCGATCGAATCCTCGTAGCCGATGCCGAGCACGAAATCGACGCGCCGGTTGGCATGGAAGCTGTAGTTCTTGACGACGTCGCCCCACACCTTCGCGTTGGGCACCAGGACCTGGACGTTGTCGGGCGTCGCCAGCTCGGTGGCGAACAGGGTGACCTGCTTGACGGTGCCGCCGGTGCCGGCGACCTCGACATACTGGCCGACCTTGAACGGTCGGAAGAGCAGGATCATCACCCCGGCCGCGAAGTGGGACAGGGTTCCCTGCAGCGCGAGGCCGACCGCCAACGCGACCGCGCCCATCGCGGCGATGATGCTGGTCGTGGCGACGCCGAACTGGTTCAGCACGGCGATGAAGACGACCGCCAGAATCGCGTATCTGGCCAGGCTGGCGAAGAAGCCGACCAGGGTCTGGTCGACCCTCTTGCGCTGTCCCAGGACCTTGCGGACCAGGTTCGACACCCAGGCCGCGACCAGCCAGCCGACGACGAGGATGACGATTCCGCCGACGACGCTCAGGCCATAGGTCACGAACAGATGTCTCACGGTTTCCATGGCTAGTGTCCCCCTTGTCGGTTCACGGCCAGCTGGGCCGGATCATTTCGAATGTTTCGTCGACGACGGTGTAGTCCCCGCGGTAGCCCAGCCGCGCGATGGGCCTGAGCTTGGCGTAGTCGACCAGGCCGTCGGTCAGGACCCGTTCGTCGATATGGATCCCGACGACCTCGCCGATGACCAGCGTGTTGTGCCCGTATCCTTCCCAGGCTTTCAAGGGCACCGTCTGTACCAGGCGGCATTCGAGGTGGATCGGCGATTCCGCGACCCGCGGCGGCGCGACCAGCTCCGACGGCGCCTTGGTCAGGCCGGCGAAATCGAACTCGTCGAGATCGGGCGGCCCCTCGGCCGAGGTCAGGTTCATCTGCTCGCGCAGGTCCCAGGTGGCGATGTTGCACACGAATTCGCCGGTCGCCTCGACATTGGCGACGCTGTCCTTGGGGTCCCAGGGCGCGTTCTTCTCGTGGGGGCGGGCGCCGCCCGAGAAGATCACCTGCGGCGGGGTGTAGGAGACCCCGTTGAAGAAGGAAAAGGGCGCGAGGTTCGCGACGCCGTCCGGCGACAGGCTCGAGATCCAGCCGATCGGCCGCGGCCCGACGATCGCGTTGAAGGGGTTGTGCGGAAGGCCATGCCGGTCGAGCCGGGGGCGGTAGAACATGGGCGGTCTCGATGTTGGAGCGGGGCGCCGAAACGCCTATGCTGCGCGTAGGCGCCCGAACGGGAGAGAAGGACATGAATTTAGCGACGCTCCAGCGCGAAAACAAACCGGCCGGCATCGACGCGGCCGAATGGGAGGTGCGGGTCGACCTCGCCGCCGCCTATCGGCTGATCGACCACTACGGCATGGCCGACCTCGTCTACAACCACATCACGGCGCGGGTTCCCGGCGCGGGCCATCAGATCCTGATCAACGAGTTCGGCCTGCACTATTCCGAGATCACGGCGTCGAACCTGGTCAAGATCGACCTGGACGGCAACGTGCTCGACGGCCCCCGCTCCGACGGAAGCGACCCGCTGGTCAATCTCGCCGGCTACATCATCCATTCGTGCATCCACGGCGCGCGCGACGACGTCCAGTGCGTGTTGCACACCCATTCGCGCGCGGTGATGGCGGTGGCCTGCCTCGACCAGGGGCTGATCCCGATGGAGCAGGAGGGCCTGCAGTTCTACAACCGGGTCGCCTATCACGACTATGAAGGTCTTTCGGTCGACGCCGACGAGAAGAGCCGCCTGATTGCCGACCTCGGGCAGAAGAACGTCATGCTGATGCGCAACCACGGCGCGGTGACGGTCGGCGCGACGATCTCGGAAGCCTTCCGGCGGATGTATTATCTCGACTCCGCGTGCCGGGTTCAGCTCGACGTCCTGCATGCCGGCGGCAAGATCCACCTGCCGTCGCCCGAAGTCTGCGAGCATACCGCCCGCCAGTGGGAAGCGGGCGCGGCGTCGATCGGCGGCGGCGCGGAGCCGACCCTCGAATGGCCCGCTATGAAGCGCCTGATGGACCGCAAGGACCCCGGCTACCGGCAGTAGCGGGCGAGGCCGCGCCATGGCGACTGCCGGCCCCGAGCCCCTGGTCCTGCACCCGCACAAGCGCACGGCGTGGATCGTCATCGCGATCCTGGGCGCGCTCACCATCGGGTTCGCGATCGCCGCCGTCCTCGTCCATTGGCTGATCTGGGTCCTGTTCGTCCCCAGCGCCTGCGGGCTCGCCATGATCTGGCTGACCACGCTCCCCGGCCGCAGCTACCTGCGGCTCGAGGCCGACGGCTTCGACATCAGGACCCCGTTTCGGAGCAGGCGCTTTGCGTGGCGCGACGTCACCGCGTTCGTGCCGGTGCAACTGTCCTACGCGGCGCTGGTCGCGTTCCGGGCGCGGCCGGCGCCGGACGCTCCTCTTCCGCCGGCCCCGGAGCCGACCAAGGCGGACATCGCCAGCGGTTCCGAGGCGCTGCCCGTGAACTATGGCCATGACGAAACCGAGCTTGCCGCGCTGATGAACGAATGGCGCGCGCGGGCGCTTGGCTGAGCGCCGGCCGCCGTCCGTTCGACGCGCCGTCGCCCGCTAGCGCGACATGTTCGTGCTGCACCGCCGCATGGCCTTGCCCTGACGCGGGAAACGCGATAACACCGCGCCCACGTCTACAGCCATCCTGAAAGACCTGTATGTGTGCGCGAAGCTCCGCTGGACCGGAAGGTTTCCGCACGATGCGTCATGAATTGCTGCAATCCCGGGGGAGTAAATGGCCCGTAACAAAATCGCGCTTATCGGCGCAGGACAAATCGGCGGCACGCTCGCCCATCTGATCGGCCTCAAGGAACTGGGCGACGTCGTCCTGTTCGACATCGTCGACGGCGTGCCCCAGGGCAAGGCGCTCGACATCGCCGAATCGTCGCCGGTCGACGGCTTCGACTCGAACCTCTCGGGCGCGAGCGACTATTCCGCGATTGCCGGTGCCGACGTCATCATCGTCACCGCCGGCGTGCCCCGGAAGCCGGGCATGAGCCGCGACGACCTGATCGGCACCAACGCCAAGGTCATGAAGGCGGTGGGCGACGGCATCAAGCAACACGCCCCCGACGCCTTCGTCATCTGCATCACCAACCCGCTCGACGCGATGGTCTGGGCGCTGCGCGAACACTGCGGCCTGCCCCACAACAAGGTCGTCGGCATGGCCGGCGTGCTCGACTCGGCCCGCTTCCGCTACTTCATTGCGGAAGAGCTGGGCGTCTCTGTCGAGGACGTCACCGCCTTCGTGCTCGGCGGCCACGGCGACACGATGGTCCCGTCGGTGCGTTATTCCACGGTCGGCGGCATCCCGCTGCCCGACCTCGTCAAGATGGGCTGGATGACCCAGGAGAAGCTCGACCAGATCGTCCAGCGCACCCGTGACGGCGGCGCCGAAATCGTCGGCCTGCTCAAGACCGGCTCGGCCTTCTACGCGCCGGCCGCCTCGGCGGTGGCGATGGCCGAGAGCTACCTCAAGGACAAGAAGCGGGTGCTGCCCTGCGCCGCCTACCTGGACGGCGAATACGGGGTCAAGGGCATCTATGTCGGCGTGCCGGTGGTCCTCGGCGCCGGCGGCGTCGAGCGGATCGTCGAGATCGAGCTGGATGCGGACGAGCGCGAGATGTTCGACGCCTCGATCGACGCCGTCACCAAGCTCCTCGACGTGACCAAGACGATGATGTAGGCGCGGCCCCATGAACATTCACGAGTATCAAGCCAAGGAACTTTTCCGGAAGTACGGCGTCGCCGTGCCGAAGGGCGGCGTCGCGTATACCGGCGCCGAGGCGGCCAAGGTCGCGGATGAGCTGGGCGGCCCCGTCTGGGTGGTCAAGTCCCAGATCCACGCCGGCGGCCGCGGCGCGGGACGCTTCAAGGAGGACCCTGACGGCAAGGGCGGCGTCCGCGTCGTCAAGTCGGTCGACGAGGTGAAGTCGAACGCCGAGACGATGATCGGCTCGACCCTGGTCACCAAGCAGACCGGCCCCGACGGCAAGGAAGTCAAGCGCGTCTACATCGAAGACGGCTGCGACATCAAACGCGAACTCTATCTGTCCATGCTGATCGACCGGGCGACCAGCCGGGTGACCGTGATGGCCTCGACCGAGGGCGGCATGGACATCGAGGAGGTCGCCGAGAAGACGCCCGAGAAGATCCTCATGATCGCCATCGACCCGGCGACGGGGATCCAGGGCCACCATTGCCGGCGGGTTGCCTTCGGCCTCGGCCTCGAGGGCGATCAGGTCAAGTCCTGCACCAAGTTCCTGTCGGCCATGTACAAGGCCTTCAACGAGCTCGACGCCAGCATGGTCGAGATCAACCCGCTGGTGGTTACCGGCGCGGGCGACGTCATCGCGCTCGATGCCAAGGTCAATTTCGACGATAACGCGCTGTACCGTCACAAGGATCTGATGGAACTGCGCGACGAGAGCGAGGAAGACCCCGCCGAGCTCGAGGCCGCCAAGCACGACCTCAACTACATCAAGCTCGACGGCAGCATCGGCTGCATGGTCAACGGCGCCGGCCTGGCGATGGCGACCATGGACATCATCAAGCTGGTCGGCGGCTCGCCCGCCAACTTCCTCGATGTCGGCGGCGGCGCGACCAAGGAGCGGGTGACCACGGCGTTCAAGATCATCCTGTCGGACGCCAACGTCGAAGGCATCCTCGTGAACATCTTCGGCGGCATCATGCGCTGCGACGTGATCGCCGAAGGCGTGGTCGCGGCGGCGCGGGAGGTCAGTCTGCACGTGCCGCTGGTGGTTCGGCTCGAGGGCACCAACGTCGAACTGGGCAAGAAAATTCTGGCGGATTCGGGACTGGCCATCACCTCCGCCGACAACCTCGCCGACGCGGCCGAAAAGGTCGTCAAGGCGGTGAAGGAGGCGGCCTGATGGCGGTACTGGTTGGCAAGGACACGAAGGTCATCTGCCAGGGCTTCACGGGGGCCCAGGGCACCTTCCATTCCGAACAGGCGATCGCCTACGGCACCCAGATGGTCGGCGGCGTCACCCCGGGCAAGGGCGGTTCGAGCCATCTCGACCTGCCGGTGTTCGACACGGTCGACGAGGCGGTCAGGACGACCGGCGCCACCGCGTCGGTGATCTACGTGCCGCCGCCGTTCGCGGCCGACGCGATCCTGGAATCGATCGATGCCGGGATCGAGCTGGCGGTGTGCATCACCGAGGGTATTCCGGTGCTGGACATGGTCCGCGTCAAGCGCGCGTTGCAGGGGTCCTGCACGCGGCTGGTCGGCCCCAACTGCCCGGGGGTGATCACGCCCGACGAATGCAAGATCGGCATCATGCCCGGTCACATTCACAAACGCGGCAAGATCGGTATTGTGTCCCGGTCCGGAACGCTTACCTATGAAGCCGTGGCCCAGACGACGGCGGCGGGGCTGGGGCAGAGCACCTGCATCGGCATCGGCGGCGACCCGGTCAACGGCACGAACTTCATCGACTGCCTGGAGATGTTCCTGGGCGACGACGAGACCCAGGGCATCGTCATGATCGGCGAGATCGGCGGTACCGCGGAAGAGGAAGCAGCCGAATTCTACCGTCACGCGAACAGCCCCAAACCGATCGTCGGCTTCATCGCTGGCGTCACGGCCCCTCCGGGGCGCCGCATGGGCCATGCCGGCGCCATCATCTCGGGCGGCAAGGGCACCGCGGGCGACAAGATCGAGGCAATGAAGAGTGCCGGATTCCTGGTTGCCGATTCGCCGGCCGCGATCGGCAGCAGCATGCTGGAGGCCATGAAGGCCTGACCCGGTTATGGGTGTCCAGTCGGCCGGGCAGCGAAACGGACGATTTGGAATGGACCTACGCAAAACGACCTATCTGACCGGCGCGAACGCGCCGTTCCTGGCTGATCTCTACGAGCGGTTCCTGAAGGATCCGAACGCGGTGGACGCGTCCTGGCGCGCCTTCTTCGGCGGGCTGGACGACGACTCGCGATCGGCGCTGACCGATCTGACCGGCGCGAGCTGGAGCCCGCGCGACACCCGTGTCATCGGCAACGGGCATCCGCAGCCGGTACCGGGGCCCGGCGGCAACGGCTCGGGCCCGTCGGGCAGCGTGGACGCGATGCGGGTGATGGCCGACGCCAGCGCCATCCGCGCCGCGGCGCTCGATTCGATCCGCGCGCTGATGATCATCCGGTCCTACCGGGTGCGCGGGCATCTCTACGCCACGCTCGACCCGCTCGGCATCGAGGGGCGCGAGCATCACGCCGAGCTCGACTACAAGACCTACGGCTTCACCGACGCCGACCTCGACCGCTCGATCTTCATCAACCACTACCTCGGTCTGGGCGAGATCGCGACGCTGCGCGATATCGTCGACCGATGCCGCGCGACCTATTCGGGCAACATCGGCGTCGAGTTCATGCACAACATGGAGCCGGGCATCAAAGCCTGGATCCAGGAGCGCATCGAGGCGATCGAGAACCGGACCGAGTTCACGCCCAACGGCCGGCGCGCCATCCTCGAGCGGCTGACCGCGGCGGAGACCTTCGAGCGCTTCCTCGACAAGAAGTACACCGGCACCAAGCGGTTCGGTCTCGACGGCGCCGAAGCGACGATCCCCGCGCTGGAGCAGATCATCAAGCGCGGTGGCCAGCTCGGGCTGAAGGAGATCGTCATCGGCATGCCCCATCGGGGGCGGCTGAACGTGCTCGCCAACATGATGGGCAAGCCGTTCCAGGCCATCTTCTCGGAGTTCCACGGCAATACCGCCCATCCCGACGACGTCCAGGGATCGGGCGACGTCAAATATCATCTCGGCACCTCGTCCGACCGGGAGTTCGACGGTAACAACGTCCACCTGTCGCTGACGGCCAACCCGTCGCACCTGGAGGCGGTCAACCCGGTCGTCTGCGGCAAGGTCCGCGCCAAGCAGACCCAGCGCGCCCAGGGCCGGGCGGTCGAGGAGGCGCGCGCGGAGGTAATGGGCCTGTTGCTGCACGGCGACGCCGCCTTCGCCGGCCAGGGCCTGGTCGCCGAAACGCTCGACCTGTCGGAGCTCAAGGGCTACCGCACGGGCGGGACGATCCATTTCATCGTCAACAACCAGATCGGCTTCACGACCAACCCGGTGCACAGCCGCTCGGGCCCCTACTGCTCGGAGGTCGCCAAGATCGTCCAGGCGCCGATCTTCCACGTCAACGGCGACGATCCGGAAGCGGTCGTCCACGTCGCGCGGATCGCGACCGAATTCCGCTACGAGTTCGGGCGCGACGTCGTCATCGACATGTTCTGCTACCGGCGCCACGGCCACAACGAAGGCGACGAGCCGTCCTTCACCCAGCCCCTCATGTACAAGCGCATTCAGGATCTGCCGTCGACCCGAACGATCTATGCCGGCCGGCTGGTCGAGGAGGGCGTCGTCACCGAGGACGAGGCCCAGCACTTCGTCGACGACTACGAACAGCGGCTCGACGAAGCCTTCCAGGCCGCCGACGGATTCAAGGCCAACAAGGCCGACTGGCTGGAGGGCGCCTGGACCGGGCTGGAGCCCTCGCGCGGAGATTATATTCGCGGGGACACGGCCGTGCCGCTGGATCAGCTTCGGGCGATCGGCAATCGGCTGGCCGACGTGCCCGAAGGGTTCAACGTCAATCGCAAGATCAAGCGGCAGCTCGATCAGCGCCGCAAGATCGTCGACGCGGGCAAGGGCTTCGACTGGGCGCTCGGCGAGGCGCTGGCCTTCGGCACGCTGCTGGTCGAGGGGACGCCCGTGCGCCTGTCGGGCCAGGACAGTGGCCGCGGCACCTTCTCGCACCGCCATGCCGTCCTGGTCGACCAGCAGGACGAGGAGCGCTTCATCCCGCTCCAGAACCTGTCCGAGGGGCAGGCGATGTTCGAGGTCATCGACTCGCCGCTCGCCGAGGCTTCCGTGCTCGGCTTCGAGTACGGCTACAGCCTGGCCGAACCCCATGCGCTGGTCGCCTGGGAGGCGCAGTTCGGCGACTTCTCCAACGGCGCGCAGATCATCATCGACCAGTTCATCAGCTCGGGCGAATCCAAGTGGCTGCGCATGTCGGGCCTGGTGATGCTGCTGCCGCACGGCTACGAAGGCCAGGGGCCCGAACATTCGTCGGCGCGGCTCGAGCGGTACCTGCAGCTCTGCGCCGAGGAGAACATGCAGGTCGTCAACTGCACGACCCCGGCCAACTATTTCCATGTGCTGCGCCGCCAGATGCGCCGCAAGTACCGCAAGCCGCTGATCATCATGACACCGAAGTCGTTGCTCCGGCACAAGGCGGCGACCTCGTCGATCGACGATTTCGGCCCGGGCTCGTCCTTCCATCGTGTGCTGATGGACGGCAGCGGTATCGGGCCGGACAAGGGCATCCGGCGGGTCGTCATATGCTCGGGCAAGGTCTACTACGACCTGATTGCCGAGCGTGACAAGCGCGAGCTCAACGACAAGGTCTGCATCCTGCGGATGGAGCAGCTCTATCCGTTTCCGGCCCAGCCGCTGGCCGACGACCTGTCCCGCTTCCCGGAGGCCGAGGTCGTCTGGTGCCAGGAGGAGCCGGAGAACATGGGATCCTGGACCTTCGCGGACCGCCGCATCGAACAGGTCATGCTCGACCTCGGCATGAAGCATACCCGGCCGCGCTACGTCGGGCGTCCGGCGGCGGCGTCGCCGGCGACCGGTCTGTATTCGCGCCATGTCGCCGAGCAGAACGCCCTGGTCGACGCCGCCCTCACCCTCGAAGCCAAACCCCAGAGCCGCGGGGGTCGCAAGCCGGCCGCGCGCGCCGCAGCCTGATCCCGGAGTAGACATGCCCACAGAAATCAAGGTCCCGACCCTCGGCGAATCGGTCACCGAAGCCACTGTCGCGCGCTGGTTCAAGGCGGTCGGCGAGGCGGTCGAGGAAGACGAGCCGCTTGTCGAGCTCGAAACCGACAAGGTCACCTTGGAGGTGCCGTCTCCCGTGGCCGGGGTGCTGACCGACATCCAGGCCGACGAGGGCGCGGAGGTCGAGGTCGGCGCGCTGCTCGGTTCGGTCGACGAGAACGGGGAGGCCAAGGCGTCCAAGGGCAACGGCAAGGCCAAGGCCGCCGGCGCGAAAAAGGAAACCGCCGAGGAAGACAAGGAATCGGCCAAGGCCGAAACATCCGAAGAGTCGGAAGAGAAAGAAGAGAAGGAAGAGAGCAAGTCTTCTTCCGCTTCCCTGTCGCCGGCGGTGCGCAAGCTGGTCGACGAGCACGACCTCGACCCCGACGCGATCGAGGGCTCCGGCAAGGACGGCCGCCTGACCAAAGGCGACGTGCTGGCGTATCTGGACGACCAGGGCGGCGCCGCCGCGGTCGAGCAGTCGCCCGCCAAGCAGGTCGCCGACCGCAAGGAGGCGGGCCGCGAGGAGCGCGC
>CAMYMQ010000350.1 GCA_947259335.1 uncultured Alphaproteobacteria bacterium
CGATGCTTGGGCCGCCTCGACCGGCGAGGCGTCGCCCGCCCTGAACCGCGCGGCCAGGTCGGCGGCGGACAGGGCGGCGAGATCGGTCACTGGCGCAACCCCCGGACGATGGCGACATAGTCCGGGTCGTCGGGCGCGAGATAGCCGTGGCGGACCAGGAAGTCGATGATCACGAGGTTGCAGTTGAACTTGAACCGCTGCGATGAGGCCACCACCTCGGCGACCCGGTCGATCGACCACAGCTCGAACTCGGAAATCTCGCCGTCGCGGTTCTTCGGTTCGAAATCGGCGGGCACTTCGAGGTCGAAGCAGTACTGGATGTCGGGCTTGATCCCGCCCTCGCCCTCGCAGCAATAGGTGATGGCGCCGACGGGAACGGCCTTGTCGATCAGCTCCTCGGGGATCGATGCCTCTTCCTGCGCCTCCTTGCGCAGGTTCTCGGCAATGGTCAGCCCCAGCGGCTGGCCGCCGGCGACCATCTGGTCGAGCATGCCCGGATACATCTGCCGGTGCTCGGCGCGGCGTCCGACCCACATCTTGAGCCCCTCATCGGTCCGCACGTAGCCGTTCACATGCAGCCCGCGCGCGCCGATACCGAAATAGCTGACCGCCGCCCGGTCGATGGCGAACAGGGGCTCGTCGGCGAAGCCCTCGGCCGCGCCGTAGAGCTCGTTGCGCAGGGCCGGGATGTCGCCCTTCTCGGCCAGGGTGGCGACGACCTCGGCAATGGCGGCCGACCGCGCGTCATAGTCCGAGAGCTCGGGCAGCAGCGCCACGTCCTCCTTGCCGATCGCGAAGACCTTGTGGAAGTCGGCCAGCCGCCCGGCGAAGGCGTGCCGGATCCAGCCGATCCGCCTGTCGCCGACCTTGAACGGCCGGAACTTCGACAGATCGAAGCTGTTGCATTCGCGGATACGGTCGAGAAGGCTCATTCGGTCCTGCTGGTCGTTGAGGGCGCGTCAGCCGCCGACGGGATGATAGTCGTAGAGGCCGATGCCCTGGATCACCATGAAGCGCGACGTGCCCTGTGCCACGTTGCGGACGATATGGGCGACCTTGGGCGGGACGACGTGCTCGTTGCCGGGCGCGAGCCTAGTCGTGCTGCGCGGCGCCCGGGTCTCGATCTCGATCGCGCCCTCGAGGCAGATGAAGCGGTCGTCGATCGCGCTGTGCCAATGCCAGGGCACCACCTGGCCGGGCGCCAGCGTGAGCCGGACGGCGCGGAGCTCCGGCGTCTCGGCGACGATCTCCGTGTCCTCGATCGCGAACTGGTCTTCCCAGGGCCGGGTGTCGGCATCGGGCATGGCACACTCCCCCATTCGGCGCCGGCCGCCCGGCGCATTTTCGCCCGATCATGGCAGGGTGGGGGCCGCCCGGTCCAGCCCGACGTGCCGGATCCCCGGCCCGGAAAGACCGGCCTAGAACCGCTGCGACAGCCAGATCGCGAGGCGGGAGCCGGCCTTCACCGCGCCGGTCAGCAGCTCGTACCCGGGCGCGTTGCGGGCATCGTGCGCCATCGCGGTGTCGCGATGCTCGATCTCCTCGCGGCGGAATTCCTCGATGGTCTCGCGCAGTTCCGCCTCGTCGTCGCCGAGCTGGTCGCGCTGGTGGGCATAGTGCTCGTCGATGACTTCCTCGACCGCGACCGTGCAGGCCATCGCCGCCTCGCGGCCGAGCATCGCCGTGCCGGCGCCGAGCGCGAAACCGGCGACGTGCCACAGCGGCGACAGGACGGTCGGCCGCACCCGGCGATCGACGATCATCTTGTCGAAGATGTCGAGATGGCGCTGTTCCTGCTCGGCCATGTGGCGCAGGACGGGTCCGTCCTCGGACTTGCCGAGCACGGCGAGCTGGCCGGCATAGATGCGCGCGGCACCGAACTCGCCGGCCTGGTTGACCCGGATCATGCGCTCGACCAGTTCCGCGCGGTCGGGATCGCCCGGCAGCAGCGTATCGCCTGTCCGCTTTGGCGCGCGGCCGGTCACGCCGGCCTCCGCAGCCGCAACGCCGCGCGCAGCGCGAAGACGGCGAGCGCCAGCGAGATCAGGAAGTTGTAGCCCGCCATCGAGATGCCGAACAGCGACCAGGCCACCGCGTCGCAGCGCGCCGGCGGGCCGGTCATGATCATCTTACGCATCTCTTCCGGGCTGAGCTTGGTCATGTCGACCGCGCCCGAGCAGGTCGGCAGCCCCTCCCACCATTTCTGCTCGACACCGACATGGAACATGGCGATGCCCGCGCCGACCAGCAGGATGACCCCGCACAGCGCCAGCAGCCAAACCCGCGCCCGCGGCGGCGCGAACAGGACGGCGATCCCGGCGACCACCAGCACGGCGACGTGGGGATAGCGCTGCCACAGGCACAGGGGGCACGGCGCCAGCCCGCCGATGTATTGAAAGGCCAGCGCGCCGAGCAGGAGCGCGCCGCTGCACAGGAAGACCAGAAGGGGGAAGAGCCGGTCGGGGGTCATCGTCATGGCACACGGAATATAGGGGCCGGAGGGCGGCCGCGCACCCGCCGAATCGCCGCAACGTCACATGGCATAGGCCAGCAGAACGAACCCCCCGACGAACAGCGCCAGGGCGATCAGCGCCGACAGGTGGAGATTGTCGTCGATGAAGCGCTTGACCGGCGGGCCGAACCAGTAGAGCGCGCCGCAGACGAGATAGAAGCGCACGATGCGCGAGCCGACCGACGCCAGGTTGAACGACCAGAAGTCCATCTGTGCGACGCCGCTGGTGATCGTCACCGCCTTGTAGGGGATCGGCGTCAGCCCGCCGATCGCGACGATCAGTTCGCCATGCTGGCGGTAAAGCTCCTGAAGCTGCGCGAACTGCGCCATGTAGCCGTAAAAGTCGAGGATCGGGCGGCCGACCTGGTCGAACAGGAAATAGCCGATTGCCCAGCCGAAGCAGCCGCCGATCGACGACGCCAGCGCGGCATAGAAGGCGAGCCGCCAGGCCGAGCTGCGCACGGCGAGCACCATCGGGATCAGGATTACGTCCGCCGGCAACGGGAAGAAGGTCGCCTCGGCGAAGGCGAAGGCGCACATCCACCAGACCGCGTTCCGGCTCGCGGCCTTGGTCATCGCCCAGTCGTAGAGTCGCTGCAGCATGCCGTCCTGGATGTTCCGGGAAGTTCGCTCTACCCGGCGCGGGAGACGCGTGGTCCTAGATCACATAGGCAAGCAGGACGAAGCCGCCCACCAGCAAAACCGTGAAAAGGAGAACCGCCAGCTTCAGGTTCTGGTCCATGAACTGCTTGATCCAGGGACCGAAGATGAATAGCGCCCCGGCCACGGCGAAATAGCGCGCGCCCCGGCCGACGATCGACGCCCCGGTGAAGGCGAAAAAATCCATGTGGGCGACGCCGCTGGCGATGGTCACCACCTTGTAGGGGATCGGCGTGACCGCGCCGATCAGCACGAAGAAGACGCCGTACTTGTTATATTCCGCCTGGACCTTGGCGAACTGCTCCATGCTCGAATAGAGCTCGATCAGCGGCCGGCCGACCGTCTCGAACAGCCCGTAGCCGACCAGCCAGCCGAAGCCGCCGCCGAGCACCGAAGCCGCCGTGCACCAGGCCGCCAGCTCCCAGGCGCGCTTGCGCGCGGCGATCACCATCGGGATCAGCAGAATGTCGGCCGGGATCGGGAAGAAGCTCGCCTCGGCGAAGGCGAAAGCGATCAGCCACCACAGAGCATGCGGATGCGCGGCCTTCGACAGTACCCATTCATAGAGGCGCTGGAGCACGGGAGCATCCCGGCGGTTGGCGGGGCTTCCCTGTAGCAGCGCCGGGCCGCGGGGGCAATCGTGGGGGCGGTTTGGCAGAGGCATTCCTCCCGGCGCCGCTGTCGCGTAAGGTTCAGGCCCTTTCGCGGCACCCGTAAACGATCACCGACGGCCCCTCATGAAATTCGCGCATTTCGCTCACGTATGGACCAAGCCGGGGATGACGCCCCACGACCGGTACGAACAGCTGTGGCGGGAGCTCGAGCTGTGCGACGCGCTGGGCTTCGACTACGGCTTCTGCGTCGAGCACCACTTCACCCCATACGAAAGCTGGATGTCGTCGCCGAGCCTCTACACGGTCGGCGCCGGGGTCCGGACCAAGAATATCCGGCTGGGCCCGATGGGCTATGTCGTGCCGCTCTACAACTCGCTGCGGCTGGCCGAGGAGATCGCCATCATCGACCAGATGCTGGGCGGGCGGATGGAGGTCGGCCTCGTGCCCGGCATCATGAACTCCTATTTCGAGCCCTTCGGCCTCGACTACACCGACCGCAAGGCGCCGACGCTGGAATATCCGAGCTACCTGCGGGCGGCCTACGGCGACGACCAGCCGTTCTCCTTCGAGGGCAAGATCCACAAGACCAGGAACGCGCGGATCTCGGTGATGCCGCAGCAAAGGCCGCATCCGCCCCTGTGGATGATGAGCCGCGACCCGGAGACGCTGGAGTTCCTCGCCGCCAACGGCATCAACACCGGCAACTTCCTGGTCTTCCCGCGCGAGGTCGCGGCGCCGCGCTACCGCAAGTATCTCGACGACTGGAACGCGGCGGGCTGGGACCGCAAGCCCAACATCGCCTACGCCACGACCGTCTATGTCGACGAGTCCGACGACAAGGCCATCGAGGTCGCACTCGAGCGGGCGAGCCGGGCCTATGAAGGGTTGCTGCCGTCGCCCGACGCGCCGTTCGAGGAGCGCCTGCAGGAGTTCAAGGACCAGTTCGCGGCGCGCGGCGAGAACCCGGCGGCGATGGGGATCACCAAGATCTTCGACCCCGACCACATCCTGGCGAACGACCTGGTGTTCATCGGCTCGCCGGCGACCGTCGCGGAGAAGCTGCACGAAGCCGCGAGGACCGGCGTGTTCAACACCTTCATGGGCGAGTTCAACTTCTCCGACCTGCCGGAGGAGGACCTGATGCGGTCGATCCGCCTGTTCGGCGAAAAGGTCATCCCCGAGTTGCGCGGGTTCGAGCCCTTCTGACGGACCCCGCCGCACCGCGGCCTTCGACGGCGGGGCGCCGGCTCTCTTAATCTGGGTAAAGGCCGATACCGCGCCGCCGGACCAAAACATCCGCCGGGGCGCACCCATGCCCCTTCGGCCCGGCGAAAGCGACTGACGATGTTCGATACGGCGCGACTCGAGACCCTCTGGCAGAAGATCGTGGATAGCGGGCCGCAGCTTCTCGGTGCGCTGGCAATCGTTATTGGGGCGTGGCTGCTGGGAACCCTGCTGCGCTACCTCGTCGGATCGCTGCTGCGCCGAAGCCGGATCGCCTATACCCACGCCCAGTTCTTCCGCAGCCTGACCCGCTGGCTGGTGGTCCTGTTCGGGGTCGCTCTCGCCCTGAATGTCCTTGGCGTCAGCCTGGCCCTGTCCGGCGTCCTGGCCGGCAGCGGACTGGCCGCGATCATCTTCGGCTTCGCCTTCAAGGAGATCGGCGAGAACCTGCTGTCCGGCCTGTTCCTCGCCTTCAGCCGGCCGTTCGAGATCGCCGATTTCATCAACTCGGAATCGATCGAAGGGGAAGTCGAGGCGATCCGACTGCGGCATACCCACGTGCGCACCGCCGACGGCCGCGACATCTTCATTCCCAATGCGCAGATCTTCAACAAGCCGCTGACCAACTATACCCGGGACGGGCTGCGGCGGCCCTCGTTCAAGATCGGCATCGACTATGGGGACGACGCGCGCGCCGCCTGCAAGCTGATCACCGACGCGGTCTCGGCGATCCGCGGGGTGCTCACGGACCCGCCGCCGCGCACGATCCTCAATGCCTTTACGCCCAACTACGTCGAACTGGAGGCGAGCTTCTGGATCAATACGTTCATGATCGAGGTCGGGCCGCACGGCCGGCGGATCGCCCAGGAACGCGACCTGGCGCTGATCCGCTCGGAAGCGATGGAAGCCGCCCGCTGTGCCCTGCGGGACAGTGGCTTCACCTTCAGCTCGGAAGTCTCGACCGCTGTCGACCTGAACCAAGCGGCCGATCGGCCGGCCCGGTAAGCCGTCAATCCTTCGGCGGCTCCGGCGCCGGCGGGCGGGCCGGCCGCCCATCGGGTTTCGGCGGTTCACCCTGGGGCGCGGCCGACGGCAGCCCGGCG
>CAMYMQ010000351.1 GCA_947259335.1 uncultured Alphaproteobacteria bacterium
CCGCGCTCACCCTGTCCCGGGACGGCATCGCCGACTATGCGGTGCTCGGCGCCCGGCCGATTGCCGGGGGCGACTGCCTGGCGACCAGCCGCGTCGTCGACGGGCGCGGCCGCACGCGGATCCTCCACTGGCGGATGCGGTCGGGACCCCAGGGGCCGCGCTTCGTCGACCTGTTGATCGACGGCATAAGCCTGACGCGCAACCTGCGCGACGAGATCGACGCCATTCTGCGCGACAATGGCGGTGACGTGGCGGACCTGGAAAAGCGGCTGCGCGCGACCATTGCCCGGATCGCGGCAAGTAATCGATAGCGGCCGATTAGGGCAGGCGCCCAAGTAACGGCGAAAGCCGTACAGTAATCATATGTTAACCATATATATTAACTTAGTTTTTTAACAATTCACCGATTGACGTTGTTCTGTATGACTAATATTGAATAACCAATTCATTGGTCGCTAATCATAACAGGTGACAACGTGCAGGGGAGCGCATCATCAGAGGTTCTGGGCGGAGGCGCCGCGATCGGCGCCGCATCGGCCGGCCGCATTCCCATCGCGCGCGACGTCAACGCCTACGGCGAAAGCCGAACCCGAGATCTCTACTACGCCTGTGTCGATCAGCGGAAGCTGTTCGCCAAGCATGGCATCAAGCTCCACTTCCGCAAGCCGGCGGACCATGGCAACCACTGCGCGGTCTTCGATTTCGGCTACGGCACGGTCGAGGTGAAGTGGTCCGACACCTACGGCTATTACCGATACTTCTACGCCTACGAATATTCCAATTCGGGAACCCGCAAGATCGAGAAGGTGCTGTTGCGCGAGCAGCTCGGCCAGACGACCGAGGAAGCCAAGCGCAACCTTCTGTCCCGGCTGGCCGACGGTGTCTTCACCAACGGCTATCGCGCCGTGCGTACGGATCGGTCGGCGCGGTCGTGGCCGTCGGCTGTCCTCGCCGCCGCCGCGGGGCTGGCGCTGCTGATCGGCGCCGCTGGCGGAGCCTATTTCTATCTGATGCCCTAGATCGCCGGCCGCGCGCCGCGCGGCCTCGCGGGCGTCTCATTCCTTCGGTCGATTTCGGTCCGGCGCGTCGCGGCGGGGAGTCCCGCGGCAGATGACGTGCAGCCTCCCCGCGTGCACGTCCGCCCCTCCCCGGACGACCGCCGGGACTCCCCTACCGGAGAGCAGCCCCGGAGCCTGGTCCAGAGGCGCGGTTCACCCGGCAAGGTAAAGGCTAGCCTAACAAACAGGGACGGGTGTTAAGCGCTATGGTTAATCCGGGTGCCTGTTGCATCTTCGCAACAAAGGGCTGAACCTGGGGGCCTCGATGGCCCAAGGGCTTGACATTCGGCGTGTGAATTACAAGGTAAAAATTCCTTCACTCCGGGGCGGCGGCCGGCGTTGCCGGCGGAACCTGACATAACCTTACATCCAGGGGGGCCTCCCGACCTGACATGCTGAAGACCCGCATCATTCCCTGCCTCGACGTCCATGACGGGCGCGTGGTCAAGGGGGTCAACTTCGTCGATCTGATCGACGCGGGCGACCCGGTCGAGCAGGCCCGCGTCTACGACCGCGAGGGCGCCGACGAGCTGTGCTTCCTCGACATCGGAGCCAGCCACGAGGGCCGCGACACGATCTATGACGTCGTCGCGCGCACGGTCGCGCACTGCTTCATGCCGGTGACGGTCGGCGGCGGCGTGCGCACCATCGAGGACATCCGCCAGCTCCTGCTCGCCGGGGCCGACAAGGTGTCGATCAACACCGCCGCCGTCCACCGGCCCGAGTTCGTGCGCGAGGCGGCCGAGAAGTTCGGCAGCCAGTGCATCGTCGTCGCGGTCGACGCCAAGCGGGCGGGCGACGGCTTCGAGATCTTCACCCATGGCGGCCGCAAGCCGACCGGGATCGACGCGGTCGCCTGGTCGCAGCGGATGGCCGACCATGGCGCCGGCGAGATCCTGCTGACGTCGATGGACCGCGACGGAACCAAGCAGGGCTTCGACCTGGCGCTGACCCGCGCGATCGCCGACGCGGTGCCGGTGCCGGTGATCGCCTCGGGCGGGGTCGGCGAGCTCCAGCACATGGTCGACGGCGTCGTCGAGGGCCACGCCTCGGCCGTCCTGGCGGCGTCGATCTTCCACTTCGGCACCTTCTCGATCCACGAGGCCAAGGATTTCATGGCGGCGGCCGGCGTGCCGGTGCGGCCGGTTTCGTGATCCCGGTCCCGCGATCTCGGGCGGCCTGACTCGGCCCGGCGAATCTGCTAAGGGAAGGCCATGACCGAAATCCCCGATGCCCGAGTGCTCGAGCGGCTGTTCGCCGTCATCGAGAGCCGCCGCGGCGCCGATCCGGGCACGTCCTGGACGGCGAAGCTGTTCGCGCGCGGCCTGCCCAAGATCGCCCAGAAGACCGGCGAGGAAGCGGTCGAGACGGTGATCGCGGCGCTCGGTGGCGACAAGGCCGAGCTGACCGCCGAGAGCGCCGACCTGCTCTATCACCTGCTGGTGCTGTGGGCGGCGGCGGGCGTGGCGCCCGAAGACGTCTGGGCCGAGTTGGCCCGGCGCGAGGGGATATCCGGGGTCGATGAGAAAAAGGCCCGCCCGGCGGGCTGAGCGGAGGGGCGATGGCCTACGACAACGACAATATTTTCGCGAAGATCCTGCGCGGCGAGATCCCGTGCGACAAGATCTACGAGAACGACCACGCGCTCGCCTTCCGGGACATCAACCCGCAGGCCGACATCCACGTACTGGTGATCCCCAAGGGGGCCTATACCAACATGACCGACTTCGCGGCCCAGGCCTCGGACGCGGAAATGGCGGGCTTCGTGCGCGCGGTCGGCGAAACCGCCAAGGCGGTCGGCGTGACGGACGACGGCTATCGCATCCTGGCCAACAACGGCGCCCACGCGAAGCAGGAGGTGCCGCACCTGCACATCCACATCTTCGGCGGCCAGCCGCTCGGCCGGATGATCAAGCCGCCCGAAAACTAGGGAATCCCCGGCGCATCGCAGGCAAGAAAAAAGGCGGCCCGAAGGCCGCCTTCTCAAACACACCTGCACGTCCTGGGGGCGCGGCCGTGCAAGCGGTTGAGGATTTTTACGCCCCGGCCCCGGCGATTTCCGTTCAAGACGGCTCTTTCCAAGACCGAACAATTGGACATTAGTAAAATTTTAGCGATAGTTCAAGAAGAAATATCAACTATTAACTAATTCTACATTTTATACTAATCATGGTTAAATAATATGGTTAATACTTATGTTTAATAGACAGAAAATATCGATCTATACAGAGCGTCAATAGTGGGCATGACTCGCCCGCCCGCCGCAACTTGGCCCGCCAGTATTCCCCAAGGGACCGGCGGTCCCGATACCCGCCGAAGTCTCAGGTCAGGACGTCGATGTCTTCGTTGGTCAGGGTTCCGGGCACGATCGTGATCGGAATCTGGACCCGGCCATAGAATTTGCCGGTCAGCGCGCTGATCAGCGGACCGGGGCTGCGCCCGCCGGTGCCGGCGGCGAGCACGAGGATCGAAATGGTCGGCTCCTCGTCGATCAGCTTCAGCAGCGCGTCGCGGGTCTGGCCGTGGCGGATGTAGATGATCGGCGGCACCCCGGTGATGTCCTGCACCGTCTCGGCATAACGCGACATCATCGCCTCGGTCTCGTCGCGCTGCTCGGCCTCCATCAGGTCGTCGACCGCGGCCCAGTGGCCGAAATCCTCGCGCTCGACCGCCGCGAACAGAGCCACACGCCCTCCGGTCGCCTTGGCCCGCCGGCTGGCGTAGCGCAGCGCCACGGGCATTTCCTCCGACTGGTCGGCGACGACCAGGAAGATGCGCTCTTCCTGTTTCGGCCGGTCGATGCCGGCCTGGCTGGATTCATTCGCCACCGCGATACCCCCTTGCGTGCCCGCGCCGACTATCGCCGCCGGAACAGCTGGCTCGCGCCCCAGCCGGCGAAGACCGCCGCCAGGATCGCGAGCAGGCCATAGAGTACCGCGTTATTGTGCGCGAAGTGAAACACCTCGGCGCTGACGCCGCCCTTTTCGACCACCAGCGTCCGGTCGAAGGTGCTGACCACCTTGCCCGCGCGCAGCAGCAGGAAGCGCACCCGGTAGTCGCCGGTCGGCACGTTGGCGGGAAAGAAGATCTCGGTCCGGAACAGCCGCTGGCTGCGGTTGGGGAAGATCACCCCGCGCAGCCCCGACTTGTAGAGGTCGCGGCGCAGCATGTTGCGGATCAGCGACCGGCGGTAGATCTCCACCTCGGCGGCCGGCGGCGCGCCCGCCGGGGTGAGCACCAGCTTGCCGAGGCCGATCTGGTATTTGGCCGCGACCGGCTCGGGCACGATCTCCGACAGCGCGTCGCTCGCCGCGACGGCGTAGAAGGTCGGCGCCTTGGGAAAGGTCATCGACCGGCGGTTGATCCAGATGCCGCTGACCCGCTCCTTGCGGCGCACGACGATCGGCTGCGGCGGCCCGGTCACGACCACGACCACGTCGCCGGGCCCGTCGGTTGCGCCGAAGAACAGCACGGTTGACCCGGTGAAGCCCGTGGTGATGGTCACCGATTCCTGCGACAGGTCGGCGGCCAGGGTCTCGGCGGCGGCCGCGTCGGTGCGCCCGGGCGTCAGCGCGACGGCCGTGGCGGCGGCGGCGAG
>CAMYMQ010000352.1 GCA_947259335.1 uncultured Alphaproteobacteria bacterium
CCACGACCGGCGCATCCGCCCCGGGCGTGTACAACGCCGCGGGTGTCGGCCACAGGGCGACGGCGGCGCCTCCGATAACGATGGTGGCGGCCACGGCCCGGCGTCCGGTCCGGGCACGGCCCGACGCTATCGCCCGGCGGGCACTCTTGAAGGCGTCGCTACGACGCTCGATCCCCTGGGTCACTCGCAGTCTCCCCGGCACCTGGTGCCTGTACGGCGGCGTCGACCCCACACGGGCGTCGCCTGTTCGGGCCGGCGCACCAGCGCCGGCCGAGCTGTCTGTCGGAGGGTTCGCCCCAGCCGAACCCGTCTCGGTCTCCCGTCCTCATCGGACGATCCCGCCGGGCGGTTCGCACGGCCCCGGCGCAGGATCACGCTCTTCTTACGCACGGAGCGCGCGAAGTTATTCCGCAGGTGCGAAAGAAAAAATGTCCGGCGCCCTCGCCGATGACCGTGCCGCCGGGTGGAGGCCCGACGGCCGATTTTTCTCGCCGGCGGCAGTCAGGTATAGTTGCGCCCGGGTTTGGTCGGCGTTCGGCCCAAGCAAGCCGGCCAGAGCGGCATGGTGCCGGAGGCTGAAATGAAAGTGTGTCGAAGGGCTTTGCCCGCCGGATTGACGCGAGCGCTCCTGCTGGCGACGGGTGTCTTGCCGGGGGCGCTACCGCTCTACGGCGCGGTCGCGGCGACACGCGCGGAATGGGCAACCTGCGCGGACACCCAACGGCGCCCCGAGGCGGCGATCGCCGCTTGTGGCCGGATCCTGGCCGAGCGGCGTCAGCCGGCTCGCAATCGCGCAATGGCCCGCAACAACCGATGCGCCGCATTCACGACCAAGCGGCAGTATCGTCTCGCGCTGGCCGACTGCGACCGTGCTGTCCGGCTCGACCCGCGCAACAAGTTCGTCTTCGGCAATCGCGGCCTGGTCCATTTCCATCTCGGCAAGTATGAGCGGGCCATCGCCGACCTGACCCGCGCGCTGCGGCGCAACCCCGGGCACTATCACTACCGGTTCCAGCGCGGCCGCGCCTACCTGGGAGCGAAGCAATATACGCTGGCGATTGCGGACTATGACCGGCTCATCAAGGTCAATCCGCGGCAGGCGGCGGCATTCAACAACCGCGGCGTCGCCTATCGCGGGCTCGGCCGGCACGCCGAGGCGCTCGCCGATTTCGAGAAGGCGGTCGCCCTCAAGCCGGACTACGGCCTCGGACTGGTCAACCTGGGCTACCAGATCTGGCTCCGCGACCGGTCCCGGCCGGGCGGCTTCGAGCGCGCGGTCGAAACGATCTCGATGGGCCTGCGTTTCGAGCCGAAATACCCGCACGGACACTACCTGAGAGGGAGGGTCCGCGCGGAGCGCTATCTCAGCCAGCGCTCGGCGCCGCGGCCGACCGGCCGGCAGGACAAGACGGCGCCCGGCGACGCCGTGGCGGTCAGGGACCTGCAGCACGCCCTCCGCTTGAACCCCAGAAATACCGACGCCTACCTGCTGCTGGCGCGGTTGGCGCGCGCCCGCAACGAGCAGGCGCGCGCGATCGTCAATCTCGACATGGCGGTGCGGCTGGCGCCGAACCACGCGGGGCCCTACCGGCTGCGCGCCGACGCCTATCTCGCCCTGGGCAACCCGGCCAGCGCCATTCCCGACCTAAGCCGGGCGATCGCGTTGCGGTCCCGGCCGGCCAGGACAGGCTCGGTCGGGGTCCGAATTCAGGCCAAGGCGCCGGGGGCCCTCGTTACGGCCGTCATTGCCGGCGGTCCGGCCGCCAAGGCGGGCCTGCGCGCGGGCGACACCATCATAGCGGTCGACGGCAAATCGGCCGCGGGCGTTTCGGTTCGAGACCTGGCCGCCCGCATCAGGGGGCCCGCGGGGACTTCCGTCCGGCTCCGGATCGAACGCCCGGGCGTCCCGAAACCCATCGACCGCGTCGTGGCCCGCGCCGATATTTCGGCGCACTACAATCCGGGTCTGGCCGCTCTCTATAAAAAGCGCGGGAGCGCCCGGCTCGCGACACGCGACTATGCCGGCGCCGAAAAGGATCTGGCCACCGCGCTCAGGCTTCACCCCGAGGCGGCTTCGGCCGGCGACACGCGCCGCGAGCGGGGCTTCGCCCTCGGCCGGCTCGGCAAGCCCGCGGCGGCCGTGCACAGCTACTATGCCGCCGTCGCGCCCTATCTCGTCTCTGCCGGACCCCGTTATCGCAACAAGCACTTCGAGACGGATATCGTCCGGGCGGATGTGACGGCGCGGCTCGCGGCCGATCCCAAGGATGTCCGGGCCCTGTGGGTGCAAAGCGTCACGCGCGGCCGCGACCTGCGCGGCCGCATCGCGGACTACAGCCGGATCGCCGAGCTGGGGCCGTCGACCCCGGGCATCTACAGGGTGCGTGGCGAAGCCCATGCCCTTGCCGGCGCCTGCCCCCTCGCCCTCTCCGATTTCGACCGCGCTGCCAAGCGGCGCTCCGGGGATGCCGATGTCTTCCGGCGGCGCGGCCAGTGCCACTGGAAGCTCGGCAGTGTCGAGGCGGCCATCGCGGACTTCCGGCGCGCGGTGGTCCTGAAACCGGCCTCGATGAGGAACTTGCGCCTGCTTCTCGCCGCCCTGGTGAAGACGAACCGCGACGCGGAGGCGCTCGCCGCGCTGGACAAGGCGACGACCACTATCCGCGACTCCTTCGGAACGCTTCACCTGTGGCGGGCCCGCATCCACGAGAAAGCGGGGCGGCTCGACAAGGCGATCGCCGCGCTGGACCGGTACGTGTCGCGGAATCCGACATTCGCTGCGGCCCACGCGCGGCGCGGTGCCGCAAAGCTCAAGTTCAAGGCGTACGCCGACGCCGTCACGGACTATTCCAAGGCGATCGCGCTGACGTCGAAGCGACCGTTGCTCGTCCAGCCGAGCTACTACAGTCAACGCGGTCGGGCCTACTACCATCTCAAGGATTACGCGTCAGCGATCCGCGATCTCTCGACGGCGATCCGGCGGCGGGGCAAGCCGACGGACGACGGCACCATCAGCGACACCTATGTCCGGGCCCTGGCCCGCCATGCCGCGAAGCAAACGGCGGCCGCGCTGAAGGATCTGGCTCTTGTGGTCGCGGCGCGGCCGAAATTCGCCGACGCCTGGAACATGCGCGCCTGGCTCCTGTGGGAAACCGGCCGCGCGGCCGAGGGCCTCCCCCACGTCCAGAAGGCGCTCGCCCTCGCGCCGGACAACCCGGCCTACCTCGATACGCGGGCACATATCCACGAAGCGATGGGCCGCACGAAGGAAGCCATTGCCGACTACCGCCGGGCGCTGGAGATCAAGCCAGACCTGAAGGAAAGCCGGGACGGCCTTCGGCGGCTGCTGAAAAAGACGGCGAAGTAGACCCCCCCTATTTCTGCAGCACCTCGCTGACTTCCTTCAGCTGCGTGCGCGCGCGCAACAGGTAGAAGCCGAGGCCGGCGAGGTGGTTGGGCATCAGCATGCTGTCGGGCTTGCCGTTGCGCACGATCAGCGGCTGCAGGATCGCGGCCTGGCGCAGCGAGTGCAGCATCTGGTCCCAGACCTGCTGGGCATTGCGCTCCTGGATCAGCGGCTTGAAGTCCTCGCCGAGCGCCTTGAGCAGGATGTAGTAGGCATAGATCCGCCCCTTGGAGCGATAGAACAGGTCGTCCGACTGGGTGTCGAAGAAGGTGCCGCTGTTCTTCTCGATTCGCTCGGCGATCACGGAAGAATCCGAGCCGAGGTCGGCGTTGATCCGGTCGATGAAGGTCTGGAGGTTGTCGGCGCGCCGGTCGAACACCGCCTTGCCCTCGCCGAGCCGCCGGTTGTAGCGCTCGAAGGCGCGCATCGCGCCGCGATACTGGTCCTCGGTCGGGGCGGTCGGCCAGATCGAGACCTTGGGATCCCACAGCCACACGAAGGGCGAATATTTCAGCCGCCCGGCGGCATCCTCGAGGTCGCGGTCGACCGTGCTCGACCCGCGGGTGCGGCCGATCTTGTCGGCCATCTCGATGGCGAAGCGCGACAGCCCGTCGCGGATGCCGACCTGGAAGTTGGGCAGGTTGTCGAGCAGCCAGCTCGGGAAGACGAAGGGGTCGTTGGGGGTCCAGCGGTGGTCGACCACCTCGCGTCGGATCAGCCCGGCCGCGACGGCGACGGCGTGGCTCTGGCCCTTCTCGACCTTCACGGTGAAAGCCGGGTCGTCGCCGATCCGGTGCATCACCGCCATGCCGACGGGATAATAGAGGACGATGACGGCGAGCAGGACCAGCAGCGTCCACTTGATCATCCGCCAGCGCGAGCGCCGCTTGGGTGTGCCCGGCTCGGCGGGCGGCTCCCAGCGCTGCTTGCGCCCGAACACCCGGCCGAACAGGCCGCGCTTCTTGTGCTGCGCCTCGCCCGCGTGGGGGTCGATCGGGCGGTTGTCGGAGACGTCGTCGAACAGGGGATCGCGGGTGTCGGCCATGGCGACGGCGGGCTCCTAGCGGGCGGTCCCCCGCATGTAAGGGGTCGGGCGCCGGGGTACAACAGCCTATGACGGGGTGCGCGGCGGGATGGCGCGGCGTTCACCGGCCTCCGCCCCGGCTCATCCTGAGGCGCGCGCCCCGCGGGTCTAGCGGGGTGCGCCTCGAAGGGCGAGCCGCCGCCGGGTGCCGATGTCTGGTGCCGGCACCGGGTCCGTCATCCCATCCTTCGAGGGCCGCTGCGCGGCCACCTCGGGACGAG
>CAMYMQ010000353.1 GCA_947259335.1 uncultured Alphaproteobacteria bacterium
CCAGTCGGGCACGGCGACCCGGAACCCGGCCTCGGCGAAGCGATGGGCCCAGCCGGGCCGGCCGTCGGGCGTTTCGAGATAGCAGGTGCCCGTGTGGGCCCCGCCGTGGAGCAGCAGCATCGTCACCCGCGCCGCGCCGTCCGCGGGCTCGAGCCGGTCGTAGTAGACCGGATGCGGGGTCGCGAGGGTCGCCGACGTTCGGCGGATCGAACGGGGCGCCATCTAGCCGCACACGTGTCGGGCGGCGGCGGCGATCTTGTCGGCGTTCACGGCGATCTCCGCCTCCAGCGGCGGCGAGAAGGGGATCGGCGTGTCGGGACGGCACACGCGGCGGATCGGCGCCTTGAGGTCGGAGAACGCGGCCTCGGCGACCGTCGCCGCGATCTCGGACGCGACGCTGCAACTCATGTTGGCCTCGTCGACCACGACCAGCCGCCCGGTCTTGGCGACCGAGGCGAGGATCGTCTCGCGGTCGAACGGCACCAGGGTGCGCGGATCGACGACCTCCGCCTCGATCCCGTCGCCGGCCAGCGCCTCGGCGGCCTGCAGCGCGAGCGAGACCATCAGGGAGGTGGCGACGATGGTGACGTCGGCGCCTTCGCGTTTCACCTCGGCGACGCCCAGGGGTATCTCGAAGTCGCCCTCGGGGACCTCGCCCTCGAGCCCCAGCAGCTTGGCGTGGTCGAGGACGACGGTCGGGTTGGGCGACTTGAGCGCGGAGCGCATCAGCCCCTTGGCGTCGCGCGGCGAGGCGGGCAGGACGATCTCGATCCCCGGCGCGTTCCACAACATGGCCTGCGGGCTGTGCCCGTGCTGGGCGGCGCTGCCGCCGCGCAACCCGTGAAGCATGTGGAAGACTGCCGGCACGGCGACCTGGCCGCCGGTCATGTAATGGGCGTTGCCCGCCTCGTTGACGATCTGGGACCAGCCCTCGAACAGGAAGCTGGCCGTGCCGATGTCGACGAAGGGCCGGTCCCCGGCCATGGCCGCGCCGATGCCGAGCGAGACGATCGCCGATTCGGAACAGGGCGGGTCGACGATGCGGTCGCCGAAATCGGCCTTGAGCCGGTCGACCAGCCCGCGCAGGGGGCCGAGGCCGAGCACGTAGCTGCCGATCATATTGATCCGCGGGTCCTCGGCCATCGAGAGATGGAGCGCGTCGATCAGGGCCTGGGCATAGGTGATTCTCGCCATGGCGTCAGGCCTCCAGCGCAAAGACGGTATCGGTCGCCGACCGGGCGTCGGGCCACGGGCTGGCGGCGGCGAAGTCCCGGGCGGCGGCCATCCGGTCCCGCACATCCCGGTCGATGGCGGCGAGGTCGTCGCGGGTGCACACGCCGGCGTCGGTCAGCACCCTGGCATAGCGGAGAATCGGGTCCTGCTCCCGGATCCAGGCGGCGTGGTCGCCGGCGATCCGCTCGGGCTCCCAGGCCAGGGCGAGATCGGTCTCGCCGGTCAACAGCTCGGGCCACAGCGGCCGCGACCCCGGCCAGCGTTCGGTTCGCGCTTCCAGAAAGACCGGGCCGTCGCCGGCGCGCAGCGCGTCGACCGCATCCGCCGCCGCGGCATGAACGGCGTCCGCATCGGCGCCGTCGACCACCGCCGTGCGGATGCCAAGCGACTCGGGAATGCCCGACAGTTTCGGCGCCGCCATCTCCGAGGTCGGGAATTCCCCCGCCCGCGCGCCCAGCGCGCCCCGGCTGTTGTTCTCGCAGACATAAAGCACGGGAAGCCGCCACAGGGCAGCGAGGTTCAGGGTTTCGAAGGCGATCCCCTCCTCCATCGCCCCGTCGCCGAAGAAGGCGGCGCAGACCGCGCCCTTGCCCTGCCGCTTGAGCGCATGGGCGGCGCCGGTGCCCAGGCCGATCGATCCGCCGACGACGGCCGAGGTGGCGAGGAACCCGCGGTCCCGGTCGGTCACGTGCAGGGTGCCGCCGCGCCCGCCGTTGCAGCCGTCGGCCCGGCCCAGGATCTCGGCCAGCACCGCCTTTTCGTCCGCGCCCCGGCCGACCAGGTGGCCGTGATTGCGGTGGGTCGTTGTCGCCAGATCGGTCGGGCGAAGTGCCTCGATGACCGCCGCGCCGGTCGCCTCCTGGCCGATATAGAGGTGGAAATGGCCGAAGGGATGATCCTTGGACATCAGCGCCACGCTCTCCTCGAGGCGGCGCATCAGCAGCATGCGCGCGAAGATCGCGCGGCGCCGGTCTGCAGCTGGAGCGGTCATGTCTTGGGCTCCTCTTGTGTGGCCGAGGCGGTGCCGAACAGCGACAGAACGGCATCCCGCACCGCCTCCGCCGTCGGCAGTATCATTTTTTCGAGCGCGGTCGCGGAGGACGCCGGCACGTTGGGCGCGCCGAGCCGGCGGACCGGCGCGTCGAGATGGTCGAAGGCCAGTTCGCCGATCGTGGCGGCGATCTCGCCGGTGATGCCGAACTGCCGGACCCCGCCGTCCACCACCACGGCCCGCGAGGTCTTGCGCACCGACGCGATCACCGTGTCCATGTCGAGCGGCGACAGGGTGCGCAGGTCGATCACCTCGGCGCTCACCCCGCGTTCGGCGAGCTGAGCCGCCGCCTTTTCCGCGACATGGACCATGCGCGAGATCGCCACCAGCGTGACATCGCTGCCCGCCCGCGCGACCCGGGCCTGTCCGAAGGGAACCGGATCGCCGTCGGCCGGCACGGGCCCGCGCAGGTTGTAGGTCATCCGGTCCTCGACGAAGACGACCGGATCGTCGGTGCGAATGGCGGTCTTCATCAGCCCCTTGGCGTCGGCCGGCGTCGCCGGCATCGCGACCCGGAGCCCGGGTACGTGGGCGAACCAGGCGTGGGGGCTCTGCGAATGCTGCGGCCCCAGATTGCCGCCGACCCCGACCGCCGTGCGCAGCACCAGCGGCACCGAGAATCCCCCCGCCGACATGTAGCGGAGCTTGGCCGCCTGGTTGACCAGCGGGTCCATCACCTGGGTGACGAAGTCGGCGAACATGATCTCGACCACCGGGCGGCTGCCCGTCATCGCGGCGCCGACGGCCATGCCGACGATAGCGGCTTCCGAGATCGGCGTGTCGATGACCCGGCCCGCGCCGAACCGGTCGAACAGCCCTTCGGTCTGCCGGAACACGCCACCGGCAGCGCCGACATCCTCGCCGATGTAGAGAACGGCGGCATCGCGCTCCATTTCCTCGGCCAGGGCCTCGAGGATCGCCTCGCGCAGCGTCAGAGTGCGGTCGCCGGTCATCCGCCGCGCCTCATAGATCGGCCCAGACATGGGCGTCGAAGTCGGCCGGGTCGGCGGCGGGCATCGCCCGCACGGTTTCGAGCGCCTCGGCGACCCGGGCGCGGGCGTCGGCGTCCATGGCGGCCAGTTCCTGCGCGCCGGCGTGGCCGG
>CAMYMQ010000354.1 GCA_947259335.1 uncultured Alphaproteobacteria bacterium
CCGGGATGTCGGCCGCGCGCGCTTCGAGCCGGTCGCGGCTGCGGCTGTTGAGCCCGACGGTCGCGCCCGCGGCGGCGAGCCCGGTGGCGATCTCCAGGCCGATCCCGCTCGACGCGCCGGTGACCACGAACACCTTGTCCTCGAGCGAGAACAGATCGAGTCCCCGCGCGGCCTTGCTCATTCATCTCCTCCGAAGTGGTCCAACGTCCCGATCCGCCCAGCCTAGCAGGCCGGCAGCCGCGATGGCGCGCGCCGATTCGCCGGAGCGCGAGAAGCGCGCGGGCGGGGATGAAAATTCCGATCCGATCGGCCGGAAATGGCCTCGATACAGCACGTCCGGGCGGCGCGACAAACCGCAGCATATTGTTGTGCAAGGCGTGGGCGAATGCTAGATTTCGTGGATTACATCCCCTGCGATCCCGCACCGCCGACCCATCCGCCGCAGCCCTCGGCCGGCGCGGCGCCGGAATCGCTCAAACGACCGAATTGAACATCTGATTTGACCGACCCAGCCACGCCAGATCGCGATATCGCGCCCATCTCCATCGAAGAGGAGATGAAGCGCTCGTACCTCGATTACGCCATGAGCGTGATCGTCGCCCGGGCCATTCCCGACGTGCGCGACGGGCTCAAGCCCGTCCACCGGCGCATCCTCTATGCGATGAAGGACGGCGGGTTCACCTCCGACCGGCCCTACCGCAAGTCGGCGCGCATCGTTGGTGACGTCATGGGTAAGTATCACCCCCATGGCGACCAGGCGATCTACGACGCCATGGTGCGCATGGCGCAGGACTTCTCGATGCGCCTGATGCTGGTCGACGGCCAGGGCAACTTCGGCTCGATGGACGGCGATCCGCCGGCGGCCATGCGCTACACCGAGGCGCGGCTGGCCAAGGCCGCCGAGACGATGCTCGAGGACATCGAGAAGGAGACCGTCGAATTCACGCCGACCTATGACGAGTCGGGGGAAGAACCGACGGTCCTGCCGGCGATGTTCCCGAACCTGCTGGTCAACGGCGCCGGCGGCATTGCCGTCGGCATGGCGACCAACGTGCCGACCCACAATCTGGGCGAGGTCGTCGACGCCTGCTGTGCCCTGATCGACGATCCCGAGACCCCGATCGAGCGGCTGATGGAACTGGTGCCCGGCCCGGACTTTCCGACCGGCGCGATCATCATGGGCCGGTCGGGCATCTACGACGCCTACCGGACCGGCCGGGGCAGCGTCGCGATCCGCGCCCGCCACCATATCGAGGAGGTGCGCAAGGACCGCAACGCGCTGATCTTCACCGAGCTGCCCTACCAGGTGAACAAGTCGCGGCTGCTCGAGCGGATCGGCGAGATCGTCAACAACAAGACGGTCGAGGGCATTTCCGACCTGCGCGACGAATCGGACCGCGACGGCGTGCGCGTCGTGGTGGAGCTGCGCCGCGACGCCGACCCGGACGTCGTGCTCAACCAGCTGTTCCGCTTCACCCCGCTGCAGACCAGCTTCGGCGTCAACATGCTGGCCCTGAACCGGGGCCGGCCCGAACTGATGAACCTGCGCCAGGTGCTCGAGGCCTTCATCGAGTTCCGCGAGGAGGTCATCACCCGGCGGACGGCCTACGACCTCAGGCGGGCCCGCGAGCGCGCCCACATTTTGGCGGGTCTCGCCGTCGCGGTCGCCAACATCGATGCCGTCATCAAGCTGATCCGCGAAGCGCCGGATCCCCAGGTCGCGCGCGAGCAGTTGATGGCCACGCCCTGGCCGGCCGACGATGTCGCGCCCCTGATCGAGCTGATCGCCGACCCGCGCGGCGGGGTGGTCGACGGCATCTATCATCTGTCCGAGGAGCAGGCCAAGGCGATCCTCGATCTGCGCCTGCACCGGCTGACCGGGCTCGAGCGCGAGAAGATCAGCGCCGATCTCCACGAGATCGTCGACAAGATCCGCGACTACCTGGAAATCCTCGCCTCGCGCGAGCGGGTCATGGAAATCATGCGCGAGGAACTGCTGCGCATGAAGGCTGACTACGCCAACGACCGCCGGACGGCGATCGAGGAAGGCGAGATCGACCAGGATATCGAGGACCTGATCCAGCGCGAGGACATGGTCCTGACCTTCACCCACGGCGGCTATATCAAGCGGGTGCCGCTATCGACCTACCGGGCGCAGAAGCGCGGCGGCAAGGGCCGCGCGGGCATGCGCACCAAGGACGAGGATTTCGTCGACCAGGTCTATGTGGTCAACACCCACACGCCGGTCCTGTTCTTCTCCTCGACCGGTATGGTCTACAAGCTCAAGGTCTACAAGCTGCCGCTGGGCACGCCGCAGGCGCGCGGCAAGGCGATGGTCAACGTGCTGCCGCTGCAGACCGGCGAGACCATCTCGATCATCATGCCGCTCCCCGATGAGAGCGAGTGGGACCAACTCAACGTCATGTTCGCGACGGCCCATGGCAACGTCCGCCGCAACTCGCTGGCCGATTTCGTCAACGTCAAGTCGAACGGCAAGATCGCAATGAAGCTGGCCGAGGGCGACCGCCTGGTCGGCGTGCAGACCTGCGACGTCAACAACGACGTGCTGCTGTCGACCCAGCAGGGCAAGTGCATCCGTTTCTCCGTCCGCGACGTGCGGGTCTTCTCGGGCCGCACGTCCACCGGCGTGCGCGGCATTCGGCTGGCCAAGGGCGACACCGTCATCTCGATGTCGATCCTGAACCACGTCGAGGCGGAGACCGAGCAGCGCGACGAATATGTCCGCATCGCCAACGCGGCCCGGCGGGTCGAGTCCGCGCGGGCCTCCGGCGAGACGCCGTCCCCCGACGACGAGGCGCTGGTCGCCCGGCTCGAGGAATCGCCGTGGCGCGAGATGCTGGAAAAAGAAGAGGTGATCCTGAGCGTCGCCGCCGACGGGTTCGGCAAGCGGACCTCGGCCTACGAGTACCGGATCTCCGGCCGTGGCGGGCAGGGCGTCGCCAACATGGACCTGTCCCGGCCCGGCAAGGCGCCGGATTCGGAAGTGGTCGGCGCCTTTCCGGTCGTGGCTGGCGACGATCTCATCCTGGTCACCGACAGCGGCCAGATCATCCGGGTGCCGATCGAGGACATCCGCATCACCGGCCGCTCAGCGCGCGGCGTGACGGTCTTCCGGGTCGACGAGGACGAGCGCGTGGTCTCGGTCTCCCGCCTGGCCGAGAGCGAGGATGACGAGGGTGACGAGGGTGACGAGGAGGGCGGCGAAGGCGACGGGCCGGATGCCCCTGCGCCCGATGCTGGATCCGCGATCGACGGGGACGAACCCGAAGACAGAGCCCCGGAGGATGAAGCTCCGAAGGATCTCGGCTAGGCGGGATCTGCGACGCCTTACTGCAGGCTTGTCACCAGACCGCTGGACTGGCCCGGGGGGCCAGGCTCCGTGTTCTTCTCTTTCTCCTCGGGAGGCTCGACCACCTCCAGCTGACCGTTCGGATGGCGGACGATCTTGCGTGTTGTCGAAGGGCACGCGGTCGGGTCCTCGATCCAATTGCGGACCAGCTTGTGGTGAAGGTCGATGCTCCGGCTGGTCGCCGAATATGTCGTGATCGTGGTTTGCTTTTTCCCGGCGTCCGCCGCGACGACGTGAAGGTAGTAGACCGATGAACCAGCCCCGGTAATGTAGAACGTCACGGTGCCGCGTCTTTTGCCTTCGTCGAGCGATGAAATAACCCGGTAGCGTTGGGAAGAGACTGCGGCGGCGCTGGCGACACCGCCCAGGATAAGGGCGAAGATGGTGGCCCCCGTACGGCGCCTGACCTCCCGCCGCGTTTCATGCTCGGAGTCGACGCATAGCGATGCACTTGTGTAAATGGTTGCGTGGACGGGTACGTACGGACGCGCGACGGTGGTCGTCTTGACATTATTGCGTTCGATCAACTGTTTGGTGTTGGTTGGCGCGCAGCCGGCGACGGCTACCGCGCAGGCGGCAGCCAGAACCACAGTCTTCTTCATGTCCTCTCTCCCCTTTCGATTGCGAAATGAAATCGCAATACACGCGATTGTGCAGGCTTTGCGCCGATTGACGAGTCGATTTTGCCCGAAAGCCGTATTCAACGGGGCGTTCCTGGTATCGATGGAGAAGGAGACAGAAACAGGGATAGGGATAGACGCTGGGCGCGGAGCGCGGCTAGGCGGCCGCCATCTGCGGCTTGAACAGGACCGAGGGCTCGGCCGCCGGCGGCCAGCGCTGTTCCATCTTCGCGATCCAGGCCTCGCGGGTGGCGCCGGTGACGGTGTCCGCGGCCATCGGCGCGACGACATGGACGAACAGGCCGTAGCCGCCCGAGCTCTGCACGAAGCCGGACATGAAGCTTTCGGGCAGGAGTTTGGCCTGGGCCAGTTCGAAGCATTTGCGATAATGCCAGTAGATCAGGCGCCGGGCGTTGTCGGTCACTGGCCAGAGGTTCTCGCCGAGTTCGTGGGCGGCGAATTTCGCCGCGAAGGCGCGGCCCTGCTCGCGGGCGCCCCGGCCGAGAATCTCGAGCGCCTGCTTCATCGCGGGCGACCGGTATTCGTCGAGCATGGCGGTCATGTTGGCCGACAGCATGCCGTCGCGGGTGGCCTCGGCGGCGGCCACGGCGGCCCGCGCCGCGCGGCGCGACTGGACTGC
>CAMYMQ010000355.1 GCA_947259335.1 uncultured Alphaproteobacteria bacterium
ACGTACATGATGCGGTTCTGGCGGGAGCCGTCCAGCGTCAGGCAGGCGCTGCCGAAGGGCAGGCCGGACGCGCCGACGTTGGCCGCACCGGGACCGAAGCGCAGGCCGTCGTCGCCGCAGCCCGCGGCGCTGGCCACAATGTCGGTGCCGGACAGGTCGAGGAATTCGATGTCCTTGGCCGCCGTATCGCCCTTGCCGAGATAGAGCGAACCGAGGGTCGCGTGGGTGAACCACAGCTCGACCTTGCGGCCGGTCAGCGCCTCGTTGCCGTCATTGTTGTCGTCGGTGCCGGAACGGGCGTTCTCGACCCAGCCGACCTCGGTCAGCGCGGAGACGGTGACATCCGGGAACAGGCGGCCGGTGGCGAGAATACCGATGCGCGACGCCGCCAGGTCGTTGTCGACGTGATGGACCTCGGTGTCGCGGCTGGCGAAGGCGAAGCGGACGGCGCGGTTGACCTGGCCGTAGAGGGTGACCTTCACCCGGCTGTTGCCGGACACGACGATCTTGTCGGGCACGGCGAGCTTGCGATCCTCGAGCGCCTTGACCCGGTTCTTGAGCAGCCGGACCTCGGCTTCGAGGTCGGAGACGCGGCGTTCGATGCCCCGGTCGACCATCGAGGCCGCCGATGCCGGCGTCGTGCCGGACAGGGCCAGGCCTACTGCCGTCCCGCCGAGCAGGACGGCCTTGAGGACCGTCAGCCCGGATTTCTTTTCTGTCGTTGAGGTACCCATGATTTTCCCCTTCATATTCTGGTTGGACCCGCCGATACGGCTTGCTGCGTCTTTTGACCGACAAACCAGGGGGCCGGGTCGTTGCGGTGCTGCGCGCCGGCGCCGCCGTGCGCTCCCGGCTCTGGTCGACTGCTGGCCAATTCCCCTGAGTGACGGTGCCCCGTGGTGTCGATCCCTCGTGTCTTCCGGTGGCTCCGGCTTCCAATCGGCATCGATCAAAACGCTAATAATAATGAGTCGCACTTGCAACAGACAATCTGGCGTGCATCCGCAAGACTGCCGTGCGCTGAGCGGGCATCCCTTGGGAGGGTGCGTGAGTGGGCCCATACCGGCAAAGGCCGTGGCCTGACAGGGGCCATTCAAAAATAGGAATAAATCTTAATCGCGTTTGAGGCAGATCAATATCTGACTGCGTCAACGTGATTTATTGGAACCGTGTCCGCGATCGATTCCTTGACAGGGTTCCCGGGCCACTATAATGCAAATGCAAGTCATTCGCATATTGAGTCGGCCGAGGTCGCCGTCAACCGGATCGCTACTGCCCTGGGCCGCTTGGTACGGGCCGCGCTCGGAGGCGTCCCGGTCCTTGTTTCTAGGGACAGCAAGGCGCTCCCGACCGACTGCGGGCAGGAACGGGAATCAGAGGGAACCAATCAGATGAACAAGTGGATAGCATCGGCCGCAGTGACCCTGGCGCTGGTCGTCGCCCCGGGCGTGGCGCAGGCCCAGGATCAGAAGACCGCCGTCTTGAAGACCTATGCCGACATCGCCCACGCCGGTTACGAGGATTCGCTGATCCTCGCCAGGAAGCTGGGCACGGCGGTCGACGCGCTGATCGCAAAACCGGGCCCGGCCACGCTGGCCGCGGCGCGGAAGGCCTGGATCGCCGCGCGCGTTCCCTACATGCAGACCGAGGCCTATCGGTTCGGCAACGCGATCGTGGACGACTGGGAGGGCAAGGTGAATGCCTGGCCCCTGGACGAGGGTCTGATCGACTATGTCGATCCGTCCTACGGCAAGGCCTCGAAGGAGAATCCGCTCTATACCGCCAACGTGATCGCGAACACGTCGATAAAGCTGGGCGGCAGGACGATCGACACGTCAAAGATCACCAAGTCGCTGATCCGGGACACGTTGCACGAGGCCGGCAAGGTCGAGGCCAACGTCGGCACCGGCTACCATGCGGTCGAATTCCTGCTGTGGGGCCAGGACCTGAATGGTACGGGACCCGGCGCCGGCAACCGGCCGTGGACCGATTTCAGCACCGACAAATGCACCCACGGCAATTGCGACCGGCGCGCCACCTATCTCAAGGCTGCCACCGGCCTGCTGATCGACGATCTGGCCTGGATGACCGCTCAGTGGGCGCCCGGCGGCAAGGCGCGCGCCGACCTGCTGAAGGGGGACCCCGACAAGGGCATCGCCATCATCCTGACGGGCATGGGCAGCCTGTCCTATGGCGAGCTGGCCGGCGAGCGGATCAAGCTCGGCCTGATGCTCCATGATCCCGAGGAGGAGCACGACTGCTTCTCGGACAACACCCACAACTCGCATTACTACGACGCCCAAGGCATCGTGAACGTCTACACGGGCCGCTATACCCGGATCGACGGCATCAAGGTGTCGGGCCCTTCGGTCTCGGCGCTGGTCCGCGCCAAGGCGCCGGCCGTCGATACGGCGATGCGCGCCGCTCTCGCCAACACGATGGCCAAGATGACCGTCATGAAGGCCCGGGCGGAAACCAAGGGCGAGGCCTACGACCAGATGATCGGCAAGGGCAATAAGCAGGGCAACGCCGTGGTCCAGGCCGTCGTCGATGCCCTGACCGCCCAGACGAAGGAGATCGAAAAGGTCGTCCGGACGCTGGGCGTCAAGCCGATCCAGTTCGAAGGCTCGGACAGCCTCGACAAGCCCGAGAAGGTGTTCAAGTAGCCGGCGGCAGTGGTGCGCGCAGGGCGGCGGCTCTACCAACGGTCCGCCGCCCGACCCCACCGGAGCCCGCGCGGCGTCCAGGCAGGTGACAGGTGCATAGAGTCAGGATCTCGACTTTGGTTCCAGCCGTCGCGGGGGTCGCCGCCGCGATGATCCTTGTCGCGGCCGAGACCCGCCCGTCCGACGAGGCCCGCATCGCCGCGGTAACCCGGCCGACGGCCGACTTCACCCGGCCCGAACCCTATGAGCGCCGCCCGGCCGGCGCGGCCACGGTATTCAAGCGCGTCAACGCCGATTCCTTCTCGCACGCGTCGGCGAACATGTCCTTCGAACGCGAGTTGAACTTCAAGGTCGGCAACGCCGTCTTTCGCAAGCTCTGGGTCTCGTCGCCGTCGTCGACCACGTCGTCGGACGGTCTCGGGCCCCTGTTCAACGCCCGGTCCTGCCAGCGCTGCCACCTGAAGGACGGCCGTGGCCACCCGCCGGCGCCGGGCGAAGCCGCGGTCTCGATGTTCCTGCGCCTGTCGATCCCGCCCCGCACGGCGGCGGACCGCAAGGCGCTGGCGGAACGCCGCCTGTCCGTCATTCCGGAGCCCACCTACGGCGCCCAGCTCCAGAGTTTCTCGATCCAGGGCCATCACGCCGAGGGCCGCATGCGGATCGACTACGCCGACCTGCCGGTGACGCTCACCGACGGCACGGTCGTGACGCTGCGCAGGCCCACCTACGCCATAGAGGATCTGCGCTACGGCCCCATCGACCCGAAGGTGATGCTCTCGCCCCGGGTCGCGCCGCCGATGATCGGCATCGGCCTGCTCGAGGCGGTCGACGCGAAGCACATTCTCGCCAACGCCGATCCCGACGACCGGGACGGCGACGGCATTTCGGGACGGCCGAACCGGGTCTGGAGCATCGAGCACAACAAGGTGATGCTGGGCCGCTTCGGCTGGAAGGCGGGGGCACCCACGGTCGTCCAGCAGACGGTGTCGGCCTTCTCCGGCGACATGGGCCTGTCAACGCGCCTTTTGCCCCGGCCGAGCGGCGAGTGCCTGCCGCCGCAGACCCGCTGCATGAAGGCGCCCCACGGCGGCCCGTCCAGGACCGACACCGTCGAGGTGCCGGACAAGCTGCTCGACCTCGTCGTCTTCTACAGCCGCAACCTGGCGGTGCCGGCGCGTCGCAGGATCGGCGACCCGCGGGTGCTGCGGGGCAAGGCGCTCTTCTACAAGAGCGGCTGCACCGGCTGTCACCGGCCGAAGTTCGTCACCCGCCGCGATCGCGACCGACCCGAGCACTCCTTCCAGCTGATCTGGCCCTATTCGGACCTGCTGCTGCACGACATGGGCGAGGGGCTGGCCGACAACCGCCCCGAAGGCGTCGCCACCGGCCGCGAATGGCGGACGGCGCCCCTGTGGGGCATCGGCCTGACCAGGACGGTCAGCGGCCATACCTTCTTCCTCCACGACGGCCGCGCGCGCTCTCTGCTGGAGGCGATCCTGTGGCACGGCGGCGAGGCGGAAGCGTCGAAACAGGCCGTCGTGAAGATGAGCCACCAAGACCGGGAGGCTCTGATCGCCTTCCTCGAATCCCTGTGAGGGCCGCATGATGTTGGTTCGACTGTCCCTGGTCCGGCGCGTCGGCGCCCTTGCGATTCTCGGTGCCGTCGTCGCGGGCCCGGCAGCCGCTCCGGCACGGGCCGACCTGCCGGAGAAATCCTACGCCGCGGTCAACCGGGCGCTGGTGCGCGATCATGTCCTGCCCCGCTATCGGGCGCTGGAAGCGAAGAGCGGGGCGATGGCTGCGGCGGTCGCGACCTTGTGCCGGCAGCCGTCCCCGGCGGGGCTCGCGGCGGCGCGGGCGGCCTATCACAACGCCCTCGACGGATGGATGGCGGTCCAGCATCTCCGCTTCGGGCCGGTCGAGCTCTTCATGCGCGCCTTCCGCCTCTATTTCTGGCCCCAGGCGCGTGGCAAGGTCGGCCCCGCGGTCGATGCCCTGGTGCGGGCACCAAAGCCGGTGCCGGCGGACAAGGTCCGCGACATCAGTATCGCGGCCCAGGGTTTCCCGGCCGTCGAATACCTTCTCTACCGGCAGGGCGAGGGACTGGCGTTGCGCGGCGCGGCCTCAGGCCGCCGCTGCGGGTTGCTCGGCGGGATCGCCCGCAACATCCACACCATGGCGGCGGAAATCGTCGCGGACTGGTCGGGCGGCACGACCAGCTACGCCCGGACGATCGCGGCGTCCGGACCGAAGAAGCCCGTCTACAAGGACAGCAAGGAGGCGACGCTGGCCTTCTTCAAGAGCCTCAACGACAGTCTCCATCTGATCGCCGACGTGAAGCTGCGCGCGGTCGCCGGCCCCTCGATCGCCAAGGCCCGGCCGCGGCTGGTCGAGTCGCGGCTCAGCCGCCGGTCGATGCGCAACATCGTCATCGACCTCGAAGCGCTCCGGGCGCTCTATGCCGGCGACAAGGGGACGGGGCTCGGCACGCTCGTCCGCGAGGCCGGGGACAAGAAGCTCGACGCCCTGATGCGGCGTGCCTTCCGCCTCACCCTCGAGACGGCGCGGAACATCGGCAAGCCGCTCGACCAGGCCGTCCTCGACCCGAAGTCACGGCCCCGGGTGGAGACACTCATTCTCCAGGTGCGCGCGCTTCGCCAGATCGTCGCGACCCGGCTCGCCAAGGCTCTCGATCTCTCGGTAGGGTTCAATGCGCTCGATGGCGACTGACCGGCGCACCGTCCTGGCTGGCCTCGCGGGTGGCCTGACGGCGGGACTCGCCGCCAAGGCGGGGGCGGGCGTGCCTTCCTCGCAGAAGCCGGAGGCGCTCTATCTGGGCTCGCGCGCCGAGGGGGACGGGGGCTTCAGGCTCACCGGTTTCGAGAGGTCCGGTGCGGTCCGCTTCGACCTGCCGATCCCGTCGCGCGGCCATTCCTTCGCGGTGCACCGGGGGCGGGGCTTCGCGGTCCACTTCGCGCGCCGGCCGGGCCGCTGGGCGGTGGCGGTCGACCTGAAGACGCGGGCCATCGTCCGCTCGTTCCAGAGTCCGGAGAACCGCCACTACTACGGCCATGGCGTGTTCGCCGCCGGCGGCCGGCTGCTCTACGTGCCGGAGAACGATTTCGAGGCGCGGCGGGGCGTGCTCGGCGTCTACGACGTCGCCGACGGCTTCCGCCGGGTGGGCGAAGTGCCGACCCACGGCATCGGTCCGCACGATGTCCATCTCCTGTCCGACGGGCGGACCCTGGTGGTCGCCAACGGCGGTATCGCCACCGATCCCGGGGCGCCCCGGGTCAAGCTCAACATTCCGACCATGGACCCGTCGCTGGCCTTCGTCGACCGGGCCGACGGCCGCCTGCTGCGCAAGATCGGCCTGCCGGCCTCGCTGCACCGGCTGAGCATCCGCCACCTCTCGGTGAACCGGGACGACCGGGTCGCCTTCGCGATGCAGTACCAGGGGCCGCGCGGTGATGCGGTGCCGCTGATCGGCACCTGCGCGCCCGACCGGCCCCGGGCTGTCCTGTTCGAGCAGCCGCGTGCGCCGATTGAGGCCATGCGGCTCTACTGCGGCTCCATCGTGTTCGACGCCAGCGGCGCGCTGCTGGCCGCGTCGTCGCCGCGCGGCGGCCTGGTCACGGTGTGGG
>CAMYMQ010000356.1 GCA_947259335.1 uncultured Alphaproteobacteria bacterium
GACGATCGGCACGCCGCGCGCAAGGCCGAAGGCGAGGAGCAGGGCCGCCCCCATCCACGGGTCGCCGGTCGCGCCCGCCGCCATCAGCACGGGCAGCAAGAGCGGCGTGCAGGCGGGACAAGTCGACAGGCCGAAGGGCAGGCCCAACAGGAAGGCCGACGAGAAGGACCGCGCCGGCCGGGCTTTGGCCGAAACGAGCCGGAACCGGACGCGGATGACCCGGAGCAGCGCCAGCCCGACCAGCGCCAGCATCAGGCCCAGTGCGAGGTAGGCGTAGATCATCACCTCCGCCAGCACCCGCATGACCAGGAAGCCGAACAGGCCGAACAGCGCTCCGATGACGGCGTCGACCAGCGCGATTCCGGCGACGAAGCCGGCGGACAGGAACAGGCCGCGGCTCCAGCGCGCGTCGTCGCCGCTCTCGCCAGCCGTGAAGCCCGAGGCGACCGCGATCAGCGGATAGGAGCTCGGGGCTATCCCGACCAGCAACCCGGCGAGGACCATCAGGCCGACCGCCGCGGGCGACAGCGTCGCGATATCCCCAATGATGGTCTCGATGTTCGGCATGATTGCCCCGTCGCGCGCCCCGCCCGCCCGGCGCGTCACGCCCATCGGCAGCACCGGACTGCTCGGGCGACCCTATCAGCCGTACCCAAGTACGGGATCAAGTGCGAAACGTTGCTTGACTCCGTAGTATGGTACGGTGGCTAGGCTGCACCCAGGGAGATGGCAAATGACCGAACTGACGATTGGCAAGGTCGCGGAGCGGGCGGGCGTCGGCGTCGAGACCGTCCGCTTCTACGAGCGCAAGGGGCTGCTCGACCAGCCGCGCCGGCCGGACCGCGGCTTCCGGGTCTATCCCGAGGCGGCGGTCGACCGCATCCGTTTCGTCCGCCAGGCGCAGGAACTCGGCTTCACCCTGGCGGATGCCGCCGATCTACTCGAGCTGCGCGCCGACCCGGACGCGGACTGCAGCGCCGTACAGAGGCGCGCGGCGGCGAAGCTCGAGGACGTGCGCGGGAAGATCGCGCATCTCCGGCGGATCGAGACCGCGCTCGAGCGCGTCGTCGAGGCCTGCCCTGGACAGGGCGCGCTCGACTGCTGCTCGATCGTGGCGGCGATGGAGCGGCGCGAGTCGCCATACGGAGGAGGTCGCGATGTATGAGGTGAACCTGAAGATTGGCGGCATGGCGTGCGACGGCTGCGCCGCCCGCCTGCAGGGGGTGCTCGCGGCGAGCTCCGGGATCCGAAGCGCGGACGTTTCCTTCGGAGAGTGCCGAGCGATTGTCCGCTTCAACGAGCATGTCGTCTCCGTGGAGGCGATCCACGACATCATCCGGCGCGCGGGTTTCGAGCCCGACCCGACGGATTAGCAGGGACCGATTCGCACCGACGCCGGACGGAGGAACGGAGCAACGACCATGACATACCGAAGTTGCATGAACGTGGCGTTGGCGACCCTCGGGATCACGATCGGGATGATTGGGGCAGCAACGACGGTGCGGGCCCAGACGGAGTTCCGTTACGATTCCCGCACGGTCGATATCGCCGCCCACTGGGCCGCGCGCAGCACCCTGGCCCATGCTGTCATGTTCAGCGGCATGGGCCGTCGCCTGGATCTCTCGATGTCGCAGCGCGATTATATCCTCAGACATGCGGGCTATGTGGCCCGGCCGGCGATGCCGGACATGGCGATGATCGGCGCGATCTACGCCGCGGGGTCGCCAAAATTCCTCCGACCGCCGGACTACGGCAAGCCGATTACCCTGCGGTGGGACCCGAAGCGCTTCGACCGGACGCTGGACCCGGCGGCGCAGGCCTGGACCCTGATCAAGATCGCCAGCCCGAACTTCCATCGCGCCTTCCACACGAACAAGGGCGACCGCCGCATCGCGCTGCTGATGCTGCCGCAGGCCGCGGCGCTGACGATCACGCTCGCCGAACTCAAGCGCAAGGACGGGCGGTTCGCCGCGCGCGACTCCGCCGGGCGGTGGTCCGAGCCGAAGCCGGTCGACCAGGCGCTCGCGCTGTGGGCGGTTTCGAACCTGATGCTGGCGGCGACCGGCGACGCGCCGGACTACTGGCACAGGGCCTATCGCGACCTGGTCGACGCCGACGACTATCGCGGGCTGGCCGAGGCCGCCTACGCCGCCGGCCACCGGCTGCCGCCGAAGACGGCAGCCGGTCGGGCGATCGCGATCGAGGCGCTTGGCCGCTACGCGCTGGCAACGCGCGACCCGGTCAAGCGCAAGCGTGCGCTCGCGCTCGCCCGTGTGCATGCGGACGCCTTGAGGGCGAAGGACGGAGGAAGTCTGTCCGCGCTCGGCCTGGGGGTCTACGGGTTGGTCGAAGCGAGCCGGCTGCTCGACGACAAGAGCTACCTCGACGCGGCCGCCAATCTCTTCCGTGAGCGGCTGCTGCCACGCTGGGACGAACAAGAGCAGGTGTTCCGGCCCGACCATGCCTCAGGGCCGTTGGTCTACACGCCGTCAACCCTGGCGGCCCTCGCCGCGGGCCTGAACGCCATGCGCTGGCACGGCCCCCAGCCGCTCGCCGATCAGGCCGAAGCGATCTACCCGCGCCTGCTGGAGACGATCCTGGTCCGCGCCGGCATGCTCCAGGCTTCGCCGCTGGCGCTGATCGGCGCGGACGACCGCAAGAGATATCCGGCCGCGGTCTTCGCCCACCCCGACCTGCCGGCGCCGGCCAAGACTGGCCTGGCGCCGGTGTTCGCGGCTCGCGTCGTCTTGGACAAGGGCCGCTGGCGGGTCGCCGACCGCCGCTTCGTCACGGCGCAAGCGATGTTCCTCGCCAACATGCTGGTCATGCGGCGCGACGGCGAGGCGGACCTGTTCCTGCCGAGCGACCGGCTCATTGCGTTGCGCCGGGTGCGATGATGGACACGGCAACCGCTCCCGGCGAACCGACGCTCGAGCGCCTCCAGCTCAGGATCGGGGGCATGAGCTGCTCCTTCTGCGTCAACGCGATCGAGCGAGGGCTGAAACGCGAGCCCGGCATCGAGGAAGTCCACGTCTCGCTCGCCCACGAGGAGGCGCTGGTCCGCTACGACCCCGGCCTCATCGACGCCGGGACGATCAAGAACACCATGCGCGCGCTCGGTTTCCTGATCCGCGACCCGCGCAAGGTCGGCGCCTTCGACGAGCAGCGCGACCTCAAGCGCCGCGAGCGCAATGACCTGATCTCGGCCGCCGGTTGCGCGCTGGTGATGTTCGGCGCGATGGTGCTGATGTGGCTCGACGTCTGGCGGATGCAGGAGTGGCACGCCTGGGCGGCTTGGGCGATCGCGACCTACGTCTTTGCCTGGAACGGGCGGCGGATCGTGCGTATGGCCTGGGGCGCGGCCTGGCGCGGCATCGCCAATCAGCACGTGCTGCTCTCGGTCGGTGCGGTCGCGGGCTATATCGGCGGCCTGCTCGGCGCCCCGCTGCCGTTCGTCGACTGGTACGGCTTCGTCGGCTTCCCGCCGGTCGACTTCTTCGGCGTGGTCGTGTTCCTGACCACCTATCACCTACTGTCAGGCTACATATCCCTGGTCGTGCGCACCCGGGCGTCGGAGAGCGTGCGCCGTCTGCTCGCGCTCCAGCCGGACACCGCGCGCGTGTTGCGCAACGGCCGCGAGGTCGAAATCCCGATCGACGAGGTCCGGATCGACGACCGCGTTCGCGTCCGGCCCGGCGAGCGGGTCCCCGTCGACGGCACGGTCGAGCATGGCCAAAGCGCGGTCGACGAATCGATCGTGACCGGCGAGTCCATGCCCGCAGACAAGGTCGAGGGCGACGCTGTGATCGGCGGTAGCGTCAACCAGACGGGGACGCTCGTGGTGCGGGTCGCCCGGGTCGGCGAGGACAGCTTCCTGCGCCAGGTCGCCCGCCACGTCGAGGAAGCCAAGGCGATGAAGCCGGGCATCATCGTCCTGGTCGACCGCGTCTTGCTCGTTTACGTGCCGACGGTGTTGGCGATTTCGGCGTTGGCGCTCCTGTTCTGGGGCTTCGCGCCAATGGCCTGGGGCGGCGGCATGCAGTGGGTGACCGCGATCTACGCCGGGGTCACCGTGCTGGTCATGGGCTACCCCTGCTCGCTCGGGATGGCGACGCCGCTCGCGCTGGTCCGCGGCGGCGGCCTGGCGGCCGAGCGCGGCATCCTGATGCGCTCGGCCGATGCCTTCCAGGTGCTCAAGGACATTCGCTTCGTGGTGTTCGACAAGACGGGGACGATCACGCGCGGCCGCGCGGCGCTGGTCACCGTCGAGCCGCGCGGTGAGATCGATCGTGACGCTCTACTGCGCCTGGCGGCCGGCGCCGAGACGCCGTCGGAGCATCCGCTTGCGCGCGCCATCGTGGCCGCGGCCGAAGACGCCGGATTGGCGATCCCGGGCGCGGACGCATTCCAGTCCGCGACCGGCAAGGGGATCGAGGCCGAGGTCGAGGGTCGAACGCTGATCGTCGGAACGCAAGCCTTCATGGCCGAGCGGGGCATCGACGTCTCGGGCTCGGACGACCTCGTCTCCGAGCACGAAGGCCAGGGACGGACGACCATCCTCGTCGCCGTTGACGGCAATCTTGCCGGCCTGCTGGCGCTCGCCGACGAGATCAAGGCGGACGCCGCCGTTGCCGTGGCGACGCTCAAACACCGGGGCATCACCCCGGTGCTGATCACCGGCGACAACGAACGGACCGCAGAGGCAGTCGCGCGCCAGGTCGGCATCGACGAGGTGCGCGCCCGCGTGCTGCCGCAGGACAAGGCCGGGCGGGTCCGCGAGCTGCAACGCGACGGCGCCCGGGTCGCCATGGTCGGCGACGGGATCAACGACGCGCCGGCATTGATGCAGGCCGATGTCGGCATCGCCATTGGCGCCGGCACCGACATCGCGATCGAATCGGCCGACGTCGTGCTGGTGGGAGAGCGGCTGACGGCGGTGGCCGACGCTATCCGGATCGGCAGGCTGAGCTATCGCAAGACCGTCCAGAACCTGTCGCTGGCCTTCGCGTTCAACGGCGTCGGCGTACCATTGGCGGCGACCGGCCTGGTCCACCCCTCCTGGGCAATGGCGGCTATGGCCGCCAGCGTCACCGCGGTGCTCGCCAACTCCTTCGGCGGCCGGCTGGTGGCGCGTGCATCGGCTTCGGCGGAAGACACCGCGGCAGCCCCCGAAGAACTCATCGGCGACGGTAACGCGAGTGCCGCCGCGTCCGTCGATGAGCCGGCGGTCGCCCGGTTCATCGTGCCGGGCATCCACTGCCAGGGCTGCGTCGACGCGCTGACGGCCGGGCTCAAGACCGTCGATGGCGTCGATGCGGTCGAGGGCGACGTTGCGGCCAAGCGGATGACGGTGCGCTACGATCCCCGTACCACCGCCCCCGACCGGCTGGCGGTGGTCATGGGCAAGCTCGGATACCGCGTCCGCGACACCGCCGGGTGAGCGACCGACCAGGCAGCACCCGGCGTCGAGCCGCCGGCAGTCTCGGACCCAAGGCCCCGGTGGCTATGGCGCGACGCGATCGCAGCGGGTCCGGCATGATATGACGGCGCGATCACAACTGGATAGTGCGGCTGACCGACCGTTGACCGCCGCCACTGGACAGATACGCCGAAAGCGCGGCACTCGATGGCTGTCGGCTGCGGGCGCCGTCGTCGGGCTCGGCGCGCTCGGCTGGGTGCTCGCGGGCCTCGACTACGCGGTTCTGGGCGCGACCGTGTCCCGCGCCGAGCCGGCATACGTGGCGATCCTGGCGGCGGCCACCGCGCTCGAGCAGCTCGTGCGGGCGTGGAAGTGGCGCCAGATCCTGTTGCCGCTGCACCCGGTCGGGACGCCGCGCCTGTTCGGCGCGATCATGGCCGGCTACCTGGCGAATTTTCTCGTGCCGCTCGGGGTCAGCCCCTTCATCCGGTCGTGGCTGGTGGCGCGGCTCGAATCGATCAGGATGAGCGCCGTCCTGGCGGGCGTCGCGATCGACCGCTCGATCGACGGTCTCGTATTCGGCGCCCTGGTCCTGGGCGTCGTGATCCTCGGGGCGATCCCTGACCCAAGCGGCGATGTCCGGGCCGTCCTCGTCGCCGGTGGCGCGGCGAGCCTCGTGCTGATCGGTCTCGCGGTGGCGCTGATGTGGCGCCACAAGCGCCAGATGGGAATGGAGGTCGGTTGGCTGCTGTCCCTCGCAGGCCGGCTGCCACACCGGCTCCGGGTGCGGACCCGCGCGCTCCTGATTTCTTTCGCGGACGGCATCGTCTGGCCGCGCCAGGGCTGGCGCCGCGCCGGCATTGTCGCCGCCGCCGTGGCGGCCAAGCTGATCGCGGCGGCTCACCTGCTGTGGGCCGGACTGGCGTTCGATACCGTGCTCACTCCCGGTGCCTACCTGGTGCTCCTCGCCATGCTCGGATTCCTCGCGATCCTAACCCACCTCGCGCGCGTCCCGGGGGGCTTCATTGTCGGTGGCGTCTATGCGCTCGGCCTGTTCGGCGTCGGCGCGGAGGTCGCAGTGCTGATGATGGGCACCCTGGTCGCGACGAGCATGGCCGTAATCGGCGTCACCGGCGCCTGGGCGCTCTGGCGCCACGGTATAGCTCTGGCCGAGCTCAAGGCCCGGGAGGTTCGCTCCGATGGCACGGCCTAATACTCGGTGGCGAATCTGCGGCATCGCCGCGGCAGGAGTCTGCTTCCAGGGCGGCTCAGCACCGATTCTTCTCCAATTCGGCAAAATCAAACATCGCCGCCGGCATGAGCCGCCGGCGACAAAGCCATGATCTGGCGGAGCGGGCGGGTGCTGCGCCGCGCGATTGCGCGGCGCTGGTGGCTATCGAAGCTTCACTACCTCCTGCGCGGCCTGCGCATCGAGGGACGACCAGGCGACCGCATCTGGTACTTCGCCTTCGGCGCCAACATGCACGACGGCGCGTTCCGCGAGCGCCGACAAATGCGTCCGCTCGCCTGGCGGCCCGGGCGCCTTCCCAGCTATCGCCTGCGCTTCAACCTCGAAGGCCGGCCCAAGGGGCGCGCCGCGCCCGCCAACATCGCGCGAGATCCCGATGCGGAAGTCTGGGGCGTGCTCTACGAGATCACCCGCCGCGACCTTGTCTGGCTGGATTCGACCGAAGGTGTGCCAGGGCAGCGCTATCGACATCTCTGGATCGAGGCCGAAGATGCGAATGGCCAGCCGGTTCCATGCGTCACCTACGTTGCCGAGGGCAGAGAGACCGATGGCCGTCCGTCTCTCCGCTATCTCACCCTGCTACGCGAAGGCGCGCGTGCCCACGGGTTGCCGGAGCAGTGGCTCCGCTTCCTGGACACTGTGAACCCGGCTGAATGCGCCTGAGCGGTCCCTCTACCGACGACGATCAGCGGGGCGCTGGCGACGATTGAATTGGAGGATCGGGCGTCGGTTACGAAAGCGACACCGGCGCACGTATGCAGAGGTCTCGCCGGGGCGCGCTTTCGTCCACGCAAGCCATGCAAAGGCTTTGTGCTGGCCGCAAGGTTTGCCCTCGCGGCCTTGGGGTTAACCGTAGTCGATAACGCGGCCTTAAGCGTTTCGACATAGATTTTCTTGGTGAACTTTTCGATCTGGAACTCGTCGCAAATGTCCAGCGCCAACAGCACCGACGACGGCACTTTGTACCTGTGCGGGTCGCGCAAGCGCTACCGCACGGCGGCGGAGGTGGCGTGGGACATTGAGCTCGGCCTGGACGAGCAGATTAGGGCGCTCGCGAAGTGGCAACGTATCGCTGCCAAGCGCTATGTCGAAAGCCGCTCCCTGCCGGACCTAGGGCTTTTGCGCCAAGTCAACTTCGCGCTGACCATCGTCAAACGGGCGCAAGATGAGACAGAGCTCCATTAGGCCGCAAAGCGAAGCGGCCGGTTGACGCCATGGGATTCTGTGGTCCGAGCGTGCGACGCCTGCAAGTGCGCCATCGGCCTCCGTTCAGTCGGCAATTGGATGAATCGTCGGACTGGCAACCTCAATTGCGAACGGCGAACTCGTTCAGCCTCTTCCCTCACGCTTCTCACTGTCGCCATATGTTCCAATCGCATAGGTTGAGACTTCTCGTAATGCTTGTTATTCGCGCTATAGATTTCCCTTTTGTTCAGGTTTTCGCCCATGGACGATGCTGGGCTCGATGGTCGCACCACCTCCGTCCGACCGCGACGAGCCGAATTGTCGCCCCGGACCCATCAATTCGTGACGCGGATAGTATTTGCGATAGATAACCGCATCTCGCACTCGGCACCGACTGCGAACCGCCGACGAACACCGACTGCGTAATCGGTCAGAAGACCTTCACGAATCGCAGCAGCGTGTTTCCTGCGACACGACGGCCATCACCATGGAGAATGGCACCGTAAAGTAGCAGTGCATGCGGCCACATCGCGACGCATTGGCGAGACAGGCGACGCCCATCCAGCCGAGCGCCGCCTGGAAGACGACGGCTTCCCGATCCATCAGGCCGCCCAGGACGAGCGCGGCGATCGGCACGCCCCAGGCAAGGAAGAACCTCCGCCAGTCGTCGACCCTGGGCGCTTCGCGTCGCTCGTCGGTTCCATGATCCCGCTCCTATCCGGCGCAGCAAGACAGCTTGGCCACGTCCTTATGGAACGCCTGCGCCGCCAGCTTGAGGCCCTCGACCGTGGTCAGGTACGGGAAGATCATGCTGCCCAGCGCCTCGACCGTGAGCCCGGCCTTGATCGCCAACGCCGCGGTCTGAATGCTGTCGCCGCCCTCGGGCGCGAGGATGTGGGCGCCCAGTAGGCGGCCGGTTTCGCGCTCGGCGACGAGCTTGATCAGGCCGCGCGTGTCGCGGGCGGCGAGTGCGCGTGGCACATATTCCAGCGGAAGGACCGAGATATCGACCTCGAAGCCTCGGGCGCGCGCGCCGGCCTCGGTGAGGCCGACGCTCGCCGCCTGAGGGTCGGTGAACACAACCGCCGGCATCGCCGTCGGGTCGTATTCGGCGACGTTGCCGAGCAGGGCGTTCTCGGCCGCGAGCTTGGCGCCGTATGCGGCCATGTAGACATACATGTCCCGACCGGTGACATCGCCGGCGGCATAGACGCGCTGTCGGCTTGTCCGCATCCACTGATCGACCGCGATGCCTCCGCCAGCTGTCAGATCTATCGCCGCCTCTTCCAGCGCCAGGCCTTGCGTGTTCGGCGTCCGCCCCGTTGTGACCAGAACACGTTCGGCGCTCGATATTTTGGGCGCCCCTTCGACCTCGGCATGCAGCGCGACACCATAGCCGGTTTGCTCGATCTGCCGATAGGCGAGACCGTCCTCGACCGTAATCCCTTCGTCCCGGAAGTAGCCCGCCAGTGCCTCGCTAATCTCCGGCTCCGCCGCGGGGAGCAGGCGTGACCGGCACAAGATTGTTACGGCGACCCCGGCGCGGGCGAACAGCTGCGCTAGCTCGCAGCCGACATAGCCGCCGCCGATTACCAGCAGCGAACGCGGCAGCGCGGTCAGCTCCAGCGCAGTGGTGCTGGTCAGGTAGGGAACGGTGTCGAGGCCGGCGATGTCCGGCAGGGCGGGCGACGCGCCGGTCGCAATCAAGATATTGCTCGTGGTCAAGTGGGCGCCGTTGACCGCGACCTGGTCGCCGGCGAGGCTGCCGCCGCCATTGACGTAGGCGATCGACGGATAGGCTTCGAGCATGTCGAGATACTTCGCCTGGCGCAGCCCGGCGACGAGTTCGTCCTTCTGGGCGACCAGCGCGGACCAGTCGGCGACCCGCGCCTCGCCGGCGAGGCCGTCGAAGCGGGACAGGGCCGCGCCGTTGTGGAGAGCCTCCGCGGCTCGGATCATGGTCTTCGACGGCACACAGCCGACGTTCACGCAGGTGCCGCCGATCGTGCCTTGGCCGACCAGCGCCACTCGCGCGCCCAGCTCGGTCGCCCGGATCGCCGCCGAGAAGCCGGCAGAGCCGGCGCCGAGCACGGTCAGGTCGAAGGTTCGGTCGTCGTTGCCCTTAGGGGTGGCGCAGCAAGCGTCGTTCATCGTGAGCTCCAGTTGGTCCGTTGGGTGCCAGGATTCGGGTGCGCCGCTTCAAATCGACGCTGTACCGCTCGTCGCGCTCGACGGCGTCTGACGAAGGCCCAGGCCAGAATCCCGGCGATCACCGCAAGGACGAGGGCGGTGACCGGGTCGATGCCGCCGAGCCAACCGGCGATCCAGGCGGCGATCGGCGTGTAGAAGATCGGGCCGAGGCAGCACACGGCCAGGATCGGAGCGGCAAGCACGGCCGTGGCCAGGACCGGCGTCACCTTATCGTCGTTCCTGTAGTCTCAATCGACATCCCCGCCGGCTTTGACCGGCGACCGGTCACTCGGACCGCGGGCCAAATTCGGCTGCACGCCGCCCTTCGCCCCGTCCGAAACCTGTCTCGCATCCATGACACCTGCCGCGCACACCGCCTTCCGTCCGAAGGTGTTGCGAACTATAGTGTCTGTAGAGGCTACAGACTCAAGGGGTAATCGTTCCACCATGACGGCGGACACTCGACAGCAGGTCGTCCCTATCGGCGCAGCGTCTAAGGCAACCGGCGTCAACATCGAGACGATCCGATACTACGAGCGGATCGGGCTGATGCCGCCACCGCCCCGCCGATCGGGGAAATACCGCCAATACGATCACGAGATGATCAAACGCCTCGCCTTTATCCGGCGGTGCCGTCGCCTCGGCTTTTCCCTCGTGGAGATCCGAGAATTCTTGCGCTTCGTCGATGGCGGTGACCTCTCCTGCGCCGAGGTCAAGGACCGGACGGTGGCTCACATACAAGAGGTTCGCGACAAGATTCGCGACCTCCGAACGGTTGAACGCGTGCTCTCGGACATGGCCGCCCAATGCGACGACGGCGCGGTCCCGGGATGCCCGATCATCGATGCCCTATACACGGTCGACGTCGAGCCCCCCGGCTGATATTCGGCGAGGGGCCATGGGCACGAGGCGGACCCGAGATCGGTCAGCTCTTCGGCTTGGGTCCGTCGCGGACGGTGGACTTGTAGCCAACTGCAGTCGTCGCGGCCGTCAGCTTCGCGGGCGTTGTCTTGGTGTCTTCATAGACGACGACGGCGGTCCGCTTCTCGATCGATGTGCGGACGCTCTTGACCCCGTCGACCCGCTTCAGAGCGGTCTTCACGATGAAGGGGCAGGACGGGCAGTCCATACCGGGTACGACGAGGGTAACCCGGCGTTCGGCAGCATTGGCGGCCGTGCTCGCGGCCAACAGAGTGGCCAGGCAAACGGTGGCAAGTCGGATCATCGACAAGTTCCTTTGTTCATTGCTCTGGTCAGGCCGGCAGTAAGACCGGGGCGAGATAGTTAAAGGCGACGGCGGCGACGATGAGCAGAGACGAGACCCACAACGCGCCCTTGACGAGCCGGCCTGACCTGGGGCTGGCGCAGAACGAGCCGTCGGCGCACTCGGCCTTGGGCCGGCGATACGCGCTCCAGAAGCCGACCGCCAGGAAAGCAACCGCGGCGGCGATGAAATAGGGCTGATAGGGCGACAGCGCCGTTAGGTTGCCGATCCAGGCGCCGCCCACGCCGACGCTGAAAAGAACCAGCGGCAGGATGCAGCAGGACACGGCGCCGACCGCGGCGGCCAGCCCGCTGCCCGCCAGCACGCCGCCAAGGCTGCGTGGTGGTGCAGCGGGAGCGTCCTGGGCTTCGTCGCTTGCTTGCGCTAATCGTTGTGTTGTCATCGAACCGATATGGGTTGCTGCTTCGCGGCGTTCTCGACCGCAGCCCGCAATATACTTTCTGTAGCAGCTACAGACTCAACCCGCTTGTGATCGCGGATCATCACGATCACGCGAAATGCGCCCACGTCCGCCGTCGCGTCGTTAGCCGTGCTTCTCGAAGATCGTGGCGGTGCTAAGCAGGAACAGTATGGCGGCCATGCCGAGGAAGAGGCTGCCCCTAAGCAGCCACAGGACGGCGAGTCTCGTGTACTGTTCGGATAATCCGAGCTTGCCAACGATTGTCCTGCAATAGCGGTCGAGCAGGACGGTCATAGCGAAGGCAACGATCGCAACGATCAGAAGTTCTCCATAGGGGGTGAAGTGCTTCAGCGTGCTGCCCTTTCCCGCGACCGAGCGTCAATGGTGCGAAGTCATACCGGCCCGGCCGCAAAGAACCAAGGCCGCCGCGACGGCCGAGATGCGCCGCCCAATAGATGTGCCTCCACGCAGCCTCATCACGCCGATATGAAGGCAGTTGTCTTGCCCCATGCTCCAGCCGGTGCAACCTGATCGAAAGGATTCGAGTAACGCAGTCTGATGGAGCGCTCGAGATGCCTGATACACGAATGCGCCGCCGCCTCGGTCGCAAGTGGGTGATGGCCCTCGGCATCGCTATATCCGTCGCCACAATGCCCGGTGAAAGAGCGGCGGCCCAGGTGCCCTCGTCCTGGACCCAGGAATGGCCCAAGACCGATTTCTCCAAGCGCAACGTCGACTTGTCCGAGATTAAGTCGGGTGGCCCGCCCAAGGACGGCATCCCGGCGATCGACAAGCCCGTCTTCGTGTCGATCGCCAAGGCCAAGGAAGCGGGCCTGCAACCCAAGGAGGCGGTGATCTCGGTCCGCTTCAACGGAGATGCGCGGGCCTATCCGCTGCGCGTGATGATGTGGCACGAGATCGTCAACGACACGGTCGGCGGCCGGCCGGTCACCATCACCTGGTGCCCGCTGTGCAATTCGGCGGTCGTGTTCGACCGGCGGCTCGACGGCCGGGTCCTCGACTTCGGGACCACGGGCAAGCTGCGCAAATCGGACCTGGTCATGTACGACCGGCAGACCGAAAGCTGGTGGCAGCAGTTCCTCGGCAAGGCGATCGTGGGTGCTCTCGCCGGCAAGCAGATCGAGATGCTGCCGATGCGGGTCGAGAGTTTCGAGCGCTTCGCCGCGCGCCATGCCGACGGCAAGGTGCTGACGCCGAACGATCCCGCCGCGCGGCAATACGGGCGCAACCCCTATACCGGCTATGACCGGCGCAACCGTCCCTATTTCGACGTCGGCGGCCTGCCGAAGGGCGTGCCACCGCTCGAACGCGTCGTGGTGATAGGCGACCGGGCCTGGACGTTCAGCCTGGTCAAGGCGAAGCGGCGCATCGAGGTGGGCGACCTGATCATCACCTGGGAGCCGGGCCAGGCGTCGGCGCTCGATTCGCCCGGGGTTGCCGCCGGGCGCGATATCGGCAACGTCGTCGTGCAACGGCGCACGAAGGACGGTAAGTTGGTCGATTCCGTCCACGACGTCAGCTTCGCCTTCGCCTTCCACGCCTTCCGGCGGAAAGGGAAGATTCACACGCTGCCGTCGACGGACTGATCCGGCGGTCGCGCACCGGGGCGGCGATTCCGCCGATGGATCGCGAACAGCAGCAATCCGGTGGGCCCTATAGGAATCTGGTGCCGACGGAAGCGGTCCACGCTGAGGCGCGGCGGCGTTGAAGCGAAGACGATCACGTCATCTGCGTGGGCAACCTGACGCCTATTGCGCCAATGACCCGAAGGCCAAGGTCGATCTGATCCGGTCGGCCGGTTATCAGGTCGCTTTTTTTGCAATTGCGAGAAAGCGCTGGTGACAGCGGCTTTTCGGAGGAGAGTGTTTGTGCGTCCCAGTAGGATCGCTGGTTTTGACTGACCGATGCGAGCCTTGACTTCGCCAGGCCAACTTCGGCGGATCGATGGACATTCAAATACCTCGATCAATGTCGATGTCGTTTTGCGGCGGTAGCGAAACCTGACCCGCCCGGCTAGGCGCTTTTTGTGCAAACCCAGCTCGCCATCGCACGAATTCACCTTGGCAAGCAAAGAAAGTTCAAAGATGTCAGGGCCCGTAGAACCAGCATTCGCCGCAGGTCGTGGTACTTGTCAGCGCATCAGGGCTCGCTCATCTACATTAGTAAACCGATCAGCCCACCCGGACGACGCTCATCATGCCCGCCATCTGGTGGCTCAGGATGTGGCAGTGGAACATCCAGTCCCCGGGATTGTCGGCGACGAAGGCGATATCGACCCGCTCGCGCGGGCGCAGCAAGACGCTGTCCCGCCACTGCCCGTCAGCCAGGCGCCGGCCGTTACGCGAGACAATGCGGAAGGTGTGGCCATGCAGATGGATCGGATGGTCGAACACCGTTCGGTTCTCCAAGGCGAAGACGTAGGACCGGCCCTTGGTCAACGTATAGAGCGGCTCCATCTTCGAACCGGCTTCGGGCTTGGGGTCGAACCGGCCGTTGACCGCCCAGAACAGGCCGCGCCGGGCCATGCTCATCATGTTCATCGGCCCCATGCCCATCATTCCGCCCATGGCGCCGCCGCCGAAGATTACCTCGCGGCGCTCGGCGCGGGCGAGGTCCGGAACCGGCAGCGGGTTCGCCTTCATCGGCGCGGGGCGGCCGAGGGGCCTGGCGCGCACGGGTTTGCCGTCGCCGACGGCGATCTCTCCCAAGGTATAGACGTCGCGGTCGTCATACAGGTCGATCACGCGGAAACGCTTGCCGCGGACGTCGGGCAGATCGACCACCAGGTCCGCGCGCATGCCCGGGCCGATCAGCAAGTCATCGCCGCCCGCCGGGCGAGGCGTCACCGGCTGGCCGTCGAGCGCCACCAGCCACGGCTTCAAGCCCTCCAGGCGCAAGGCCAGGATCCGGCCCGTCGCGGCATTGAGCAGGCGCAGGCGAAGCCGCTCGTTGGGCCGCCCGGTCAGTGTCGGCAGCGCCCTGCCGTTGACGGCGACCCGATTGCCGTAGCGCCCGGCATGGCTGCGGTCGTGGGGATTGTCGAACTCCTCGACCACCACGCCAAGGGCCACCTGCCAGTCGTTGACCGCCCACAGGATATCGCGGTCGACCATCACCGGCTCGCGCTCCTCGACGATCAGCGCGCCGAACATGCCCCGGCCGACCTGGGCGACCGAGTTGATATGGGGGTGATAGAGAAAGGTGCCGGCATCCTCGGCGGCGAAGGAATAACGATGGGTCGCCCCGCTCGCGATCGGTTTCTGGGTGACGAAGGGCACCCCGTCCTGGTCGTTGGGCACCCGCAGGCCGTGCCAGTGGATGCTGGTCGGCTCGGGCAGCGCGTTGGTGAACCGCACGTCCAGGCGCTCGCCCTGGCGGACCTTGATGACCGGCCCCGGCACGGAACCGTTATAGGCCCACACCGGCGCCGGTTCCGAGGACACGCCGGGCAGCGCCAGATTGGCCGGCTTGGCCGTCAGATCAACCTTTTGGGCGGCGTCCTTCTCGGCCCAGGCCGCACCAGGAACCAGCCCCGCCGCCGCGCCCGTTGCCATGCCGGCCGCGCCGGCCTTGATGAAACCACGCCTCGATAGATTGCTGCGCATGCTTTGTGCTCCTCGAATGACGACGGCGGCGGCTAGTTCTTCTTCTTGCGAAAGGCCTCGTGACACCCGCCGCACGAACGGGCGGTGCGTGCGAACTGGCCCAGCACGGCGCCGCGGTCAGCCTTCTGGGCGACATCGGCCAGCTTGGTCGCTTCCATCTTCATGGCGTCGTTGGCCTTGGTGAATTCTTGCCAGGACTGCCAGACTTCGGGCCGGACCTCGCTCGGATGCGAATCGCTGCCCTTCGGAAACAGGTTGGGAAGGCGATCGGCGTGCGCGGTGATCTGCTTGGCCGCGGCGGCAATGGCGTCGCGCTGCATCTCGGGCTTCGCGGTCACGCCCACCTTGATCGCCTTCATGGCCTCTGCCAGGGAACTCATCAACTCCATCCTTTCCTTGACGACGCCCATCGCACCGGTATGGGCGTCCGCTCGCTCGCCCGCGACGCTCCAGATGGCGAGGGTCGCCGCGGCCGCGACGGCGACCGCCAGGCTGGCTGACTTGATCATGAGGGCTCCGTTTCGCGTGGTTGTTGGATTTCGGTAGGCAGCGCTATCGGTTGCGATAGGCCCGGGACATGGTCTGCTGCCGCTGCCTGATTTCTTCGGACCAGCGGCTCTTGATGAAGGCGAGGATCGCCCCGATTTCCCCGTCGCTCAGCTTACCCTCGAAGCCAGGCATGTTGCTCTTGACCGCGCCGCGCGTGACCTTTGCGCCGCCGAGCTTCGTGTAGGCGAACAACACCGCGTCCGGGTGGTGCCAGGTGTGGCCGGTCTCGTCATGGGGCGGCGCGCGCAGGGAACCGTCGGGATTGGACTTGCGCCAGTTCGCCTCTCCCTCCAGATTCTTGCCGTGGCACGAGGCGCACTGCGCGGCATAGAGTTTTTCCCCGAGGGCGACCTGGGCTTTGTCGTCGGGATCAATAGTCAGGCCGCGCGCCGTTGGAGCCCCCGCCCAGACCGCGAAGTAGGCCGCAACGCCGACCCCGGCGAGAAGGCAAAGGCCGACACCGGACTTGATCCATCCGCTCTTGGTCATGAACCGGACACGCTTTCCCACACCTTCGGATTATCGCGGCAGTCGCCGGGTTCGAGCTTGGCTTAGGGTTTCCAGCGGCTGGAATGTCAACACCGGTGTTGGGGCGGCCCGGGCCGGTTCAGGTCGCAGCACCGGGCATCCGAATGCCCCTCACGAATTTTTTTCGTTCGATGAGCGATCGGACCTCTCGTGCAGCTTGACCTTCCAGCACCCGGAAGCCTCAAAAATCAATCCGGGCTTGATGCGCCGCGGGAGCGGCGCTGGATATTTGGGAACATCAAAATGCGCAGGTTTATTGCACTCGCCGCACTCCTTGCGATCGACGTTTGCGCGGGCGCGGCTCTTGCCGGTACCTATGATCTCGTCATCGCCAACAAGACGGTTCAAGTGAACGGGAAGGCTGTCCGGGCAATGGCCATCAACGGCCAGATACCGGGCCCGCTTCTGCGCTGGCGCGAGGGAGAGGACGTCACCATCCGGGTGACCAACCGCCTGGCGGACTCCACCTCGGTCCATTGGCATGGAATCATCCCGCCCAACGCCATGGACGGCGTGCCGGGGCTGACCTTCTCGGGAATCGCGCCGGGGCAGACCTTCGTCTATCGGTTCACGCTGCGTCAGAGCGGAACCTACTGGTACCACAGCCATTCCGCGCTTCAGGAACAGTCCGGCGTCTATGGCTCGATCGTCGTCACACCCAAGGCCAAGGCCCGGCGGACACCCGCCAACCTGAAGGTCAATCGCGAGTACGTCGTCCTGCTGTCCGACCAACACCCGGAGGACCCGGACCGGATCATGCGGAACCTGAAACGGCAGAGCGACTACTATAATTGGAACAAGCAGACGCTCTCCGGGCTTCTCGGCAGGGTGCTCAAGACAAAGAACCCCGAGGAGAGGCGGGCAATTCTGCGCGAACGTCTCGCCTGGGACGAGATGCGCATGGACGCGACCGACATATCCGACATCAGCGGCTACACCTTCCTGATGAACGGCAAGTCGCCGGGATCCAACTGGACCGGCCTGTTCAAGCCGGGCGAGCGGGTCCGCCTGCGCTTCATCAACGCATCGGCGATGAGCTTCTTCGACGTGCGGATTCCCGGGCTGAAAATGACCGTAGTGCAGGCGGATAGCCAGGATATCGTCCCGGTGTCCGTCGACCAGTTCCGCATGGGGGTCGCCGAGACCTATGACGTGATCGTGCAGCCCGCCGCGGGCCGCGCCTATACGATCATGGCGGCGGCGATGGATCGCAGCGGCTATGCCAAAGGCACTCTGTCGCCGCGACCCGGCATGACTGCCGCCGTTCCGCCGCTGGGTCTACGCCCCGTGCTGAAGATGTCGGAGATGGGTCCCCACATGCACGGTGGCGAACATGCCGGCCACACGATGAACACGCCAGGCAAGGCCGATCCGCATGCTGCGCACCGACCGCCGCAGAAAGCACCCGCGCTCAAGGGTCCCGCGAAGGCTGACCCGCATGCCGGACACCGGATGCCCGCCCCGGCAAAGGCCGACCCGCATGCCGGCCACAATATGACTGGCGCCAAGACCGCCATGCCCGCGTCCACGCCGAACGGCACGAAGCGCCGGGTGCTCCAGTACGCCGACTTGCGTTCCGCGGTCCCGCTGCCCGACCACCGGCCGGCGGGGCGCGAGATTGTCGTTCGGCTCACCGGCAGCATGGAACGGTACATCTGGACCATCAACGACCGCAAACTCGGTGAAGACACGCCGATCCAGCTCCGCAAGGGCGAGCGGGTGCGGATCAAATTCGTCAACGAGACGATGATGGACCATCCGATGCACCTCCATGGTCTCTGGATGGAGCTGATCGGTCCTGGCGGCCACCCGGTCGCCCGCAAGCACACCGTGATTGTACGGCCGGGCCACGAGCTCTCGGTGCTGGTCACGGCCGATGCCGATGGGAAATGGGCGCTGCACTGCCACCTGTTGTTCCATATGGAAGCAGGCATGATGACCAGCGTCGAGGTCACCGATCGCAACCCGAAGACGACCGGCGCCCCGACGCCGAAAGTCGCTCCGGTTCATCACCACTAGCCCGAAGAAGGTCCGAGGATGAAAAGAAGCGGAGTCGTCCGGTCGGCCGGGCTGGCGCTTGTGGCGTCGCTGGCAGCCGCATCGTCTGTTCCGGCCGAAGCGGCGGAACCGGGTCCGAAGATATTCTACGGCGTCGAGCTGGATGCGTCCTACGACCTGGTCGAACGGGGCAAGAGCTTTTCCTGGGACAGCCTGTTCTGGGTTGGGACCGACACGCACAAGTTCCTGCTCAAGTCCGAGGGGGAACACGACCGGGAACGCCTCGACGAAGCCGAGGTGCACGCCTACTACAGCCGCATGATCTCCCAGTTCTGGGACGTCTACGGCGGCGTGCGCTATGACTTCAAGCCGATCGGCACCACCTTCGGCGCCGTCGGGATCAAGGGGCTGCTTCCGTATAGGTTCGAGTTCGATCTGACTGGCTTCGTGAGCCACCGGGGACGATTGAGTGCGCGCGTTGAACTCTCGCGCGAGATCCTCATCACGCAGCGGCTTGTCGTCGATCCCTACGTGTCGCTCGACCTGGCAGCCCAGAACGAGTTTCAGCGCGACGTCGCCGCCGGTTTGAGCGAGCTCGAAACCGGCATCAAGCTTCGCTACGACGTGACCCGGGAATTCGCGCCCTTCATCGAGTTTCGCTACCGGCGAAACTTCGGCTACACCTCGGTGCTCGTCCGGCGGGACGGCGAAGATCCCGAAAGCATCGGTTTCAGGGTCGGAATCAGGCTGCGGTTCTGACGCGAAGACCGACAGGCGAAAGCCGGGCAGAGGGCGACCCCTCCTTAAGCCGGGAAAAGGCGATGTCCGCCTCGAACCAGGCGGACCTCCTCACGTCTTTGCTGCCGCGGTGGCGAAATCTTCGAGGATCGGACAATCAGGCCGCTCGTCCCCGTGGCGTCGTTCCGCCAGGTGCTTGAGCGTCTTGCGCATGGTTTGGAGCTCGACGATCTTGCGCTCGATCTCCTCGATCCGCTGCAGCGCCAAGGACTTGACGTCGGCCGAGGCGCGGTCCCGGTCGCGGTAGAGCGACAAGAGCTCGCGGCATTCCGCGACCGAGAAGCCGAGCCCGCGCGCCCGGCGCAAAAAGCGCAGGACCTGCACGTCGGTCTCGTCATAGTCGCGGTAGCCGCCGTCGGTCCGGCCCGCCGCCGGGATCAACCCGATTTCCTCGTAGTAGCGGATGGTCTTGGGCGGCAGCCCGGACTGTTCCGCGGCATTTCCGATATTCATGGCGCTACTCCTCGATCTTCACGGCGCGCAGCCGCAGCGCGTTCATGATCACCGAGACCGAGCTCAGGCTCATCGCCCCGGCGGCGATCATCGGGTTCAACAACAGACCGAACAGCGGGAACAGCACGCCCGCGGCGATGGGCACGCCGAGCGCGTTGTAGACGAAGGCGAAGAACAGGTTCTGGCGGATGTTGCGCATCGTCGCCCGGCTCAGCTTTCGGGCCCGCACGATGCCGCGCAGGTCGCCCTTGACCAGGGTCACCCCCGCGCTCTCGATCGCGACGTCCGTGCCGGTGCCCATGGCGATGCCGATGTCGGCCTGGGCCAGCGCCGGCGCGTCGTTGACCCCGTCGCCGGCCATGGCGACCACCCTGCCCTCCTCCTGCAGCCGCTTGATCACCTCTGCCTTGCCGTCGGGCAGGACGTCGGCCTGCACTTCGTCGATGCCCAGCGCCCGGGCGACGGCCTCAGCCGTCGTGCTGTTGTCGCCGGTCAACATGACGATGGTGAGCCCCTCGTCGTGGAGCGCCTTGATCGCGTCCGCCGTGGTCGCCTTGATCGGGTCGGCCACCGCGACCAGCCCCGCAAGCGCGCCGTCCCGCGCGATATACATGACCGTCGCGCCCTCGCGGCGGAGCTCTTCCGCCTGCCCGTCCAGCGAACCGGTCTCGACAGCTCCGTCAGCCATCAGTTTGGCGTTGCCGAGCGCGATGCGCGCGCCCGCGACCATGCCGGTGACGCCCTTGCCGGTGATCGCCTCGAAGTCGGACGCCTTGTCGATCTTCAGCCCGCGCGCCTCGGCGCCCTGGACGATGGCCTCGGCCAGCGGATGCTCGCTGCCGCGCTCGAGCCCGGCGACCTGGGCAAGCAGTCCGTCCTCGTCGACCCCTTCGACAACCACGACCGATTTAAGCTTGGGCTTGCCCTCGGTCAGCGTGCCGGTCTTGTCGACCACCAGGGTGTCGACCTTCTCCATCCGCTCCAGCGCTTCGGCGTTCTTGATGAGCACGCCCGCGGTGGCTCCGCGTCCGGTCGCAACCATGATCGACATCGGCGTGGCGAGGCCCAGGGCACACGGACAGGCGATGATCAGGACGGCGACCGCCGTCAGCAGCCCGTAGGCGAGCGCAGGCGACGGGCCGAACAGCGACCAGACGACAAAGGCGAGGAGCGCGATTCCGACCACCGCGGGTACGAACCAGCCAGCCACGACGTCGGCGAGCTTCTGGATCGGCGCGCGGCTGCGTTGGGCCTCGGCGACCATCTTTACGATGCGCGCGAGCATGGTGTCGGCGCCGACCTTCTGGGCCTCCATCACCATCGAGCCATTGCCGTTGAGCGTGCCGCCGATAAGCCGGTCGCCCTCGGTCTTCTCGACCGGCACCGGCTCCCCGGTGATCATTGCTTCGTCGACCGAGCTGCGGCCCTCGACCACCGTGCCGTCGACCGGCACCCCGTCGCCGGGCCGCACCCGCAGGCGGTCGCCCGCCTGCACCTGGTCCAGGGTTACCGTCTCGTCGGAGCCGTCTTCCTTGATTCGCCGCGCGGTCTTGGGTGCGAGGTCAAGCAGCGCCCGGATCGCGCCACCGGTCTGCTCCCGCGCTCGCAATTCGAGCACCTGTCCAAGCAGGACCAGGGTGATGATGACCGCCGCGGCCTCGAAATAGACGTCGACCTGGCCGCCGTGACCGCGGAAGCCCTCGGGAAAAATCGTGGGGAACAGCGCGGCAACGACGCTGAACAGATACGCGGTGCCCGTGCCGATCGCGATCAGGGTGAACATGTTGAGGCTGCGCGCGCCAATCGACTTCCAACCGCGCACGAAGAAGGGCCAGCCGGCCCATAGCACGACTGGGGTCGCCAGCACGAGCTGGACGATCACGCTCCACTGGCGCGGCAACAGGTCGTCGAGCCCGGGGATCATCTCGCCCATCGCCAGCAGGAACAAAGGCGCGGTGAAGACCAGCCCGACCCAGAAGCGCCGCCGCATGTCGACCAGTTCGGGATTGGGCCCGGTGTCGGCCGTGACCGTCATTGGCTCCAGCGCCATGCCGCAAATCGGGCAGTCGCCCGGTTCGTCACGGACGATCTCGGGATGCATCGGGCAGGTGAACTGAACCTTGGTGGCCGCGGCCGGCTGCGCGGGCTCCAGCGCCATGCCGCATTTCGGGCAATCCCCGGGCACGTCGGATTCCACGCCCGGACACATGGGGCAGAAATAAGCTTCACCTTTTGAGGCCCTTCGACTCGCCCTCTCCGCGGCCACGTTTGAGCCGTGGCAACAGTTAGAGGATGGGGCCTTGCTGTGATTCATTTCGCTTCCCGATCGAGCGGGACAACCGCCGGGCCAAATTTCTCAAAGGATAAAAAATAGTGCTTCCCGGTACTGGAAGGTCAAGCAGTAGCGATGTCCGTCGGTGCTCAGCGCCAAAGAACTTGCTTTTCGAACTCTGCCGCCATGATAAGGGTAGACTGCGTAGGCCGTGATTCCATGACAAGGCCGCCAAACAATTGAGAAGTGGAGGACAAGAACATGAAAGCGGCGGACATAATGTCGCGAAACGTCGCGACCGTGGCTCCGGAAATGTCAATCACCGAGATTGCGAAAATACTGTTGGGCCGGCATATCAGTGCAGCCCCCGTGGTCGATGACACAGGCTCGGTCGTCGGCATTGTCAGCGAGGGCGACCTGATCCGGCGACAGGAAATCGACACCGAAAAGCACCCCTCCTGGTGGCTCCAGCTGTTGGCTTCGCCGGAAGATCAGGCCCACGACTACGTGAAGTCACACGGACTGAAGGCGAGTGACGTCATGAGCGGCAATGTCGTCACGGTCGGACCGGATACGCCCATCGACGAGGTCGCGACGCTGCTCGAACGCTACCGCATAAAGCGTGTTCCGGTGATAGAAGGTGGTAAACTTGCTGGCATCGTCAGCCGCGCCGACCTGATCCGAGGCCTCGCAGCACACCCCGCCACGCTACCGTCACCGTCCACCGCCGACGCCACACTGCGCGACGCCGTTGTCGCCGTGATCCGGAACGAGACCGGGGTGCGGGCGGAATTCATCAACGTCATCGTGACTGGCGGAACCGTCCACCTATGGGGTGGCACGAATTCGGACGACGAGCGCAAAGCGGTCCGCGTTGCGGCTGAAGGCGTCGCTGGGCCCGACAGGGTTGTTGATCATCTGGGCGTGCTGTCTAGCACGGTGCGCGCCGCTATGTGGGCCGAGTAGACCGCTCCCCCGCCGAAAAGGGCCGAACGGTAATATCGGGCATGGCTTCGCGTCGGCGCTAGCCATGCCCCCCTTCGGCGCCTCGGCGAGCGGAAGCGCAGGCTCAGGACCTGGGAATTAGTCCGTCACCACACTTTGAGCCAATTCAGGATCATGGCGTTTGTCGAAGCGGCCATGAAAGGCACGAACCGTGGCAACGCAGCGTGGTTTCGTTTGGTTTTCTAAAATCGCCGTTTTGCGTTCAACCGCGCAGTTCGAAGAAGTTATTCGCTATGCCTCATTGCGCCGGTCTTGCGATTGACCACTAATTTGGCCACCAAAGAACCGTCGACAGTCTGGATTTCCGCGATCACAGTATCGTCGTCTTTGTCCGCGACCTTGCCGACTTTGAGACGCTTGTTGCCGTGCCAGGCTAGCATGCCGGACAGAATGCGCTCGACCTCGGAGGCGTCTAGCTTCCGATCGGTGACCCGACGGCCCATCATCATGCCCGGGCCCATGCGCATGCCCTGCCTGCCCATCATTCCGGACATCATGCCCCGCATCATTTGATGCATCATCTGAGGACCCATCATTCCGGGGCCTCTTTGGTGTTGCTGCATCTGGCCCGGTCGCGTGGGTTCGGTTTGGTTGTGGCGAGGTCCCGTTTGGGCGGAGGCTAGAGGCATGACCATCGCTGACAGCGCGGCTGCGGCAACGAGTGAAACCAGCAATGAGCGCGGCTTTCGGCTCTTCATGTTCTGTCTCCTGCAGTTGAGGTTGTCAAAAGCTCAATGCAAAAAGCCTAATGTTTCCAGCCGCAGGAAGCACAATATGACATTTCTTGATAGCTGCCATTCGACTCGCGCGGGTCGCCACGCTTGGAAACCGCAGATCGTTCGCAGTTGCGATCCAATTTGACATTCCGGTTAGGGGAAGCTCTAGCGTCAATGGCTGGCTCGGGCTGTTGGGCCCGAATCGGACCAGCGGATACAGGAACACTCGTGAAACACTACAGCGCGGTACTCGCGACCGAAGCGCACAAACTATTGGGTTCCGTAGAAGCCCGACAAGAAAGACTAGTCGCGAGTTTTCGCCTTGTCGTCTTCGGAGCGCTGCTTGCGACGGTCCTAAGCGTCTCGCGAACGGGGGCCCATTTTCATCCACTCCTGACGGCAACGCTCGCATACGGCCTTTTGGCCGTTGCAGGGATATGGCTCGCGTGGCGAGGCCAGTTCCGCAGCTGGCTGCTGCTGGCTTTTGTGAGCATCGAAGTGGTTCTAGTTGGGTTCCAGGTCGTGTTCCTCGTTCCCGCCAGCGGTATGGTGCCAGCTATGGTTTTCGGCGCACCGTCAGTGACCATCATTTTCATCATCCTCGCACATGCCGCGATGCGCTACCGACCCAGGCTCATCCTCTATGCTGCGAGCCTATTCCTACTGACCCTCTTTGTCGGCTGGATCGCCCTTGATAGCGGCATGGGCCCGACGCTGCCGCGAATGAACGCCCACGCGCATGCGGTCGCTCACTACCAGATCATACCTATCGTTGCGATCGGCCTTACCGCGGCGATCCTCTTCTTCGCAAACCGCGGGACGCGGCGCCTGCTCGAATCCAGTATTCAGAATCAATTGCGAGTAGCGCGTCTGTCGCGCTTCTTTGCTGCGCCGATCGCGGAAAAACTGGCGGCTGACCCCGGATTACCGTTGATGCAAGGCGAACGGCGGTTGGTCTCCATCCTCTTTATCGACATCCGCGGGTTCACCCGATTGAGCGAGCAACTCGATCCAGAAGCTGTAGGCATCATGCTGGCCGACTTCCGCGAACGCGTTGCCAAGGCTGTCCGCGAAGAGGGTGGCGTGATCGACAAATTCGTGGGCGATGCCGTGATGGCGGTCTTCGGACTGTTCGATCAAGATGGCGGTGGATCACGTCTTGCGCTCGACTGCGCTTACAGGATCGACCGGGAGATGCGCGACTGGTCAATGAGCCGTGCGCGACAGGAGTTGCCGCAGATCAAGGTCGGCATGGGCATTCATGAGGGTGAAGCCTTTGTCGGCGTGATTGGTAAGGCGGAACTCCTCGAGTTCACGGTAGTCGGCGATACGGTCAACGTGGCCGAACGCCTTGAGAGAATGACCAGGCCGCTCGATGCGGCAATTGCCATTTCTGGCGAGGTGTTCGAAGCAGCGCTGTCGACTTCGCTGGGTCGCTATTGGTCGCTTCAGCCGCACTGCGCCATACCAGGCCGCACCCGATTGCTCGACGTCTACTATCTACCCTTAAGCCAGAGCGATAATGATCGTGACGTTGAAAATGTAGAACTCGGCGCCGTCGAGTGATCCTGAGCTATGGAATTCAACGCAAGTGACACAAATCCGGAAGCCGAGAATGCGAACAAGCCTCGGTTCTCGTGGACCAAAATTGTTGTCGGGGTCGGGTTCGGCCTGTTCGTTCTATTCGGATATTTGATCATGCGAGCGACCGGAATGACCGAGGTATTGGTCGATGGCGAACAGCTGCGCGCGGCGGTGGAAAAACTGGGGCTATGGGGCCCGGTCGCCATCATCGGGTCGATGACCGTCGCGATTTTGATCAGCCCAATCCCAAGTGCACCGATCGCGGTTGCCGCCGGTGCCGCATATGGTCACTTCTGGGGCACCGCTTATGTCGTTGCCGGGTCGGTGGCGGGGGCCGTAGCAGCGTTCGGACTCGCAAGGCTGGTGGGTCATGAGATTCTACGGCGATGGTTTGGCCATCGCGTTGAGGCGGGTTGGCTCGGCTCCCAGACCCTGTTGATGGGCGTGGTTTTCGTGAGTCGACTGCTTCCCTTTATATCGTTCGACGTCGTGAGCTATATGGCCGGCCTGTCGGTACTGACCTTCTGGCGATTCGCCGTTGCCACGCTCTTCGGCATCGTCCCGGCAAGTTTTTTGCTCGCCCATATTGGCAGCGAACTGGCCGTTGGAGACCTAAACGCCGCGCTGTTCACTGCTCTTATCGTTGGTGCGATCACCCTGCTTCCCTTCTTGATCAAGGTGATTGCCAGGCACCGAATGACCGGCCGCGTACGGAGAAAACCGGAAGGCCCAAAATCGAGTTCGGAGCGATCTTCATCAAGTGCAGAAAGTGGATAGCGGCGGGGGACAGGAAGACATGGGACAGCCGACGAAGCAGAACCGTTCGACACAATACGCGAAGGGCAGTCTGACCCTCATCGGCGCGGTCTCTATGGGCACCGGTGTGATGATCGGGGCCGGTATCTTTGCGCTGACCGGCCAGGTTGCGGAACTTGCAGGCGAGTGGTTCCCTCTGGCGTTCGTCGCAGCGGCCATAGTCTCGGGCTTCAGCGCGTATTCCTATGTCAAACTGTCAAACGCCTACCCGTCGGCCGGCGGCATCGCGATGTTCCTCGAAAAAGCCTACGGCAAGACCGTGATGACCGGTGCAGCGGCGCTCCTGATGTACTTTTCGATGGTCATCAACGAGAGCCTCGTCGCCCGCACGTTCGGGACCTACACGCTCCAATTGTTCGATGTGGGCAAAAACAGCTGGCTGGTCCCCGCCCTCGGGGTCGGACTGCTCTCGTTCGCGTTTATCGTCAATATATTGAGCAACCGGTTCATCCAGACCTTCTCCTTCTTCATGGCGTTCATCAAGATCGGCGGCATCGCCGTGTTCGCCGTCGTCGGCCTGTGGCTCTCGGGGCTGTCGTTTCAGAGCGTATCGATTGATCCTGCGGAAACCTCTGCCGGAGGATTTCTGGGTGCGGTTGCGCTTGCCATTCTCGCCTACAAGGGGTTCACCACGATCACCAATAGCGGCGGCGAAATCGTCGATCCGCATCGGAACGTCGGCCGTGCGATCATTATCGCAATTGCTATTTGCGTGGTCGTATACGTATTGGTCGCCCTCGCGGTCGGCGCCAACTTAACGCTTTCAGAGATCATTAGAGCGCGGGACTACGCCCTCGCAGAAGCCGCCAGACCAGCTTTTGGGAAATTTGGTTTATGGTTCACGGTGGCATTCGCGATTATTGCGACCGTGTCGGGGGTAATTGCGAGCGTCTTCGCCGTCTCACGCATGCTCGCAATGCTCACCGAGATGAAGCTCGTTCCGCACAGCCATTTCGGCATGCCGGGCAGCATTCAGAAACACACGCTGGTCTATACGATCGTAGCCGCCATTTTACTGACGATATTCTTCGACCTCGGTCGGATCGCGTCGCTCGGCGCGGTATTTTATATCATCATGGATATCGGTGTTCATTGGGGAATCCTGCGCCATCTTCGTCAGGACGTGAAGGCGTCGGCCGTGATTCTGGTCACGGCAATCATCATGGATTTGGTGGTCTTGGGCGCTCTATTGGTGATCAAGGCCTCCACGGACATGGTGGTCATTTATGCTTCCGTTGGTGGCCTGGTTCTCGTCTTCGCCGGCGAACGGCTGTTCCTTCGTGGCCGCACGTCGGAAAGCGTGGCCAAATAGTCGTATGACTCGACTCGGATCGATGGACTCGACGAAATGACGGCTCCAGGTTCCAAACTGCATTGGCGCATAACGCGGTGGCTGTTACGCCGAATTATTTCTGGGGCAACCAGACGCGTGCTCCTGACCCACACGCTGTACGACGACGTCGGCCAGCCGCTTCGCTGGCTTCGCCCCGAGATAGATACCTTCCTCAGCTCACTCGAGACCGAGGCTGAGCTCCTAAGACCCTACGCTCGGCTCGACGAGTTGAAGAGTTTTGGAAACCGGCTAATGGTAGAACTGGCGGTCTTTACGGCTTCCAGTAACAGACTGATGCGACACCACGGAATCGCGCCTCAATCTGCACGGACCGCAGTTGCCGATGTTGGCTGGGATGTTTATCGCCGCCTTCTTTCTCTTTCATCATTTCCGGTTCGCCTGATAACCCGCAATGCAGGACGCCGACTCCGTTGGACCATTCGCGTTCTGCTGCACTTTCCGTTCGATGCCAAGGGAGCGCCAGGGTATGCGGTGGAGAGCTGGATTGAGGATGGTGATATTCATACCCATTTCACTCACTGCCCTCCCCAAACCTTTGTGCGCCGCGTTGCCGAAGGTGAGAGGGATTCAGAAGTGCTCGATGCCTTCTATGAAAGCTGGTGTCTCTACGACTGGCACGGCGCCGATCTCATCGCAGGAGACGGGATCCGAGGTCATTACACCCGCAGCCAGACCCTCTCACGGGGCGATCCTGTATGTAACATGTGTTGGGTTGCCTTTCTCAACAGCAAAACCACAGAATACTCCCATAATGTACGGAATTCTGCAAAAAAGTTAGGTCGAATAAGAGATAGTTGAAATCAACTCTGCGCCCTATCTTGGACGGCGATCTGATGGATCATCTGACCCCCGTCTTCCGAATGAACCTTTAATGGATCTAAAAGAGGTTCAGCATAAGTGTTCTATGTTAATATGTGTAGCCATTCATATTGCGTTTTGAACGGCGAGCGCTCCAATAGGAGAAATTGGTTTTTGGTGGTTATCCGTTCGACCGAAATCCGACAGAATGAGTTTGCTTCTTCGGGTGACTCTTGGATGGCAAAGTAGCGAGAGACTTCAAGCACTTGGGCCCCATAACCTGCGGCTAGGCTTGGCTCAGGTATATCCGGGTAGATTCATAAGCAAATAAAGTCTAACTATTTGGGATGAGAGAATTTGATTTGTCATTGCGATCATTGATGCTATTTTTCCACGGTGGCGCGGTTGGATAATGCTAATATCTTTTTGAGGCACGCCCACAGCACTTTCTGCGTATGAGCCATAATCGCTCGCTTGGGGGGGCGGCGAACGCGGCGAAGAAAGAGGACGACTTGTCGGGAACCGGGTACACTGACAAATTTCGAGTGATCGCGCTCGCCTTGTGCGTGGCCATGATCGCCGCCCTTGTCCCAAGAGCAATCGAGGCACATTCGCACCAACGCGCGCCTGCCCAAGCCAGCTTGACGCACGATCCCCACCCCTCGGGGCCATCCGAAAGAGGACATACACACCACGATTGTGGAGCCGTGATCTGCAGTATCGCGCTCCACTCGAATGCAGGTAGCATTCCGGCGACAGACGTCTCGGTCAGGTTGCCGCCCGTAAGCAAACGCAACTTGCCGGACAAGGCCACCTTAAAACCGGAACCGCCAGTTCCTCGGTAGTAGTCGGACTTCTTTCAAATTCCATATTGCGCGACGTCCAATTGTGGCTGCCACCCGAGGTGGTTTCCATATCACGACGCGTATCCGACGACCAAATGGAGAAGGAACCCATGGTAAAGTCTGTCAATAAGTTCGCCTGCGCCGCAGGTGCCTGCGTCTACGCAATCGTTGCTGCGACCTCAGCTTCCTACGCTGATGCTGGCCACCGCAACGAACACAAGACTGCCGTAGTATCGAATCCGTACGGGAAGCCGGGCAATCCGTCCGCCGTGCGCAAGTTTGTGTTTCTCAACGCGACGGACATGAAATTTAGCAAAAAGACGCTCAAATTTCGGCGTGGACAAACCGTGAAATTTATTCTGCGCAACAAGGGCGAACAGGATCACGAAATGACCCTCGGAGACGCCGCCACTCAAGCTGCCCATCGGCGGGAAATGGCGGAAGCGGTCAAAAAGGGCAAAGACCTGGGTCATCACGGCCACGAAAATCCTAATGCGATATTCGTCAAGCCGGGCGCTTCTAAGACTCTGATCTGGGAGTTTACCAGAGCTGGCGTCTTTGAATTTTCCTGCAACATCCCCGGCCATGCTGAAGCGGGAATGAAGGGAACGATTATCGTAACCCAGTAGCGATCACTATCCCTGTCAATAGGGGCCCTCGTCCGTAATCGCGGACGAGGGCTATCCGCTCAAAATGCGGCAGGTCGCTCGTTATAAATCTCTCGATATTTCGGTCAGTCTAGAGGCTGGTATCTCGACAGCAGCTCAAGGCAACGGGAAAACCTTCTCATATTCAGTGTCGGATCCAGTGCCGACGAAAGTAGGGTCATTCGAAGCCCATCCTGCGTGATTTCTGAGAACCTGTCTGGATATCCGTCCACCGTCACGATGATGGCCGATGCCGTTCTTTCATAGCGCGCACGATGGACGTGCTTGTCGTGAATGACGACCTCTTGGTCAAAGTACCAGCGCAGCCCCTTATCGTCGCACCACCTACCCATGATCTGTTTGAGGCCCAAAGGCTTGCGACGCTTCCGCGCCTCAGCCATCCGCGCATAGGTATGCAGATCGAATTTCGAGATCGCGTGGGTTGAGGCCGGCTGATGGCCAATAATCGTCCCCGCCGCCGAGGGGAGCGTTACAATGGATAAGATACATGCAGCCAATCCAACAGAACCGGCTGCAAAGGTGAATTTGTCAGCCATGGCGAACCGTGTGGCATATATACCACAACGGGTGAAGTTTGTCTGCTGCCAATACAACAATTTCGGCGCCGATTCTGGTAGCTGGAAGATTGCGCTGGGACGCCAAATGCCCTTCCAGAACTGCGGTATCAGCGACTCCTGGGCTAATTGGTGGTTCGGCTATCAATCCGATTCGGCTTCAGCTTCTTCAAGGCGGAGAAGTTGCTCGAAAGGATGTCGAGGCCGAGACTGGCAAAACCGGAAATTGTATTATCTATGATCCCTCCAGCGGATGCTCGCATTTATGTACTGGCGTGTGGCTAAAGGGCGTTCGATCAGGAGGCCCGCGGTGATTGAGCGTCGTCCATCGCACTGATACCTTGCGACAACATTTCGCTTGCTACTGTCAATTTGGGGCATAACCTTACGCATTGACTGTCAAGCCGGCTTGTCAGGGAAACCAACCGCAAGGTCCAATGGTCCGCATTCGAGGCAATTTGCGTTTAATCGCGCTTTTCCTTCTAGTTGGCTTTGCCGCGGCGGCAGTCTATGCACCGGCGAGTGCCTGCGTGAATGCGCTGACTGCCGCTGGCCAGCCAGCGTCTATGGGTTGCAGTACTTGCGGCGATACAGACGATACAGGCAACGTTGCGTGGACCTGTGCGGTACCGTGCGTTGCCAGCTTCTTCCCTGCGATCGACGCCGGACCGTTCTTGACCCATCGTTCGGAAATTGCTCCCGTATCAGTGCGCTACCCCTATATGGGCTGGACAGCGCCACCCCTGACCCCACCACCTCGCGCCGTCTGACCAACAACTGATCGCCGTCGGCATCGCCGATGCCGCACGGTATTTCCGTTTGTCAGGTCGGAGTTTTAGTTAATGACCGCTTCTCTCGAAGCCTGGTCGCGCCGCCGCGTCCTCAAGACCGGTACAGCGGCCATGACGACCGCTCCTTTGCTCGGGCCAGTCTCCGTGCGCGCGGCGGCAACCGAGCCGATCCGCCTGATCGCCGGCACGGGCACAGCGGTGCTGCTGGCCGGACCGGAACGCTCAAAAACACCCGATCTGTGGGGGTTCAACGGTAGTATCCCTGGTCCGCTCATACGAGCCCGGCAAGGCACGACCCTGCGCATCGAGGTCGAAAACCGCCTGGCCGAGGAAACCACGGTCCACTGGCACGGTCTGCGTGTGCCCAATCCTATGGACGGCGTGCCGCACCTGACCCAGACGCCGATTGCGGCAAAGGGCGGACGCTTTGTGTATGAATTCCCGCTGCCCGACGCCGGCACCTTCTGGTACCACCCGCACCAGCGCAGCCACGAGCAGGTCGGCCGAGGGCTGTACGGCGCGCTCATCGTTGACGAGAAGACACCCCCGGTCGTCGACCGCGACTTGGTTTGGGTGCTCGATGACTGGCGGCTCACCGAAGACGGCCGACTGGCCGGAGGCTTCGGCCACTTCATGGACGTCTCGCACAACGGCCGGGTCGGCAACACGATCACGGTCAACGGCCGCCAGCCCGGCCCGCTGCGCCTGCGCGCCGGCGAGCGGGTCCGGCTGCGGCTGATCA
>CAMYMQ010000357.1 GCA_947259335.1 uncultured Alphaproteobacteria bacterium
GCAGCGCGCGCCACAGCGTCCCGCGCCGGCACCCCAGCGTCCGGCCGCGGCCCAGAAGCCCGCCGAGGAGGCGAAGCCGCTCGTGTCCACGCGTACGGCCTGGTCCGGCGTCGACGAGGCCCGCACCAAGGTCCAGCCGGAGCTGATGGACCGGATCGATATCGCGGTGGCATCCAAGCTGCCGCGTACCGAGCTGGCGCGCCAGGTCACCGAAGTCACCCAGGAAATCCTGGCGGAGCAGAAGATCCGCCTGAACATGCAGGAGCAGCGCGACCTCGTCGACATGATGCTCAACGACATGTTGGGCCTGGGTCCGCTGGAGCCGCTGCTGGCGGACGACGCGATCACCGAAATCATGGTCAACGGTCCGCACCAGGTCTACGTCGAGCGTGCGGGCAAGCTCGACCTGTCCGAGACCGTCTTCCGCGACGACCAGCACGTCATGAACATCGCGACGCGCATCGTGTCGCGGATCGGCCGCCGCCTCGACGAGCAGAGCGCGATGGTGGACGCGCGCCTCGAGGACGGCAGTCGTGTCAACATCATCATCCCGCCGCTGGCGATCGACGGCCCGTCCATCTCGATCCGGAAGTTCGCCAAGAAGAAGTTCAACCTGGACGCCATGGTCCAGGCCGGCAGCCTGTCGCCGGAGATGGCGACGATCCTCAAGATCGCCTCGCGCTGCCGGCTCAACATCCTGGTCTCGGGCGGTACCGGTTCCGGTAAGACGACCATGCTCAACGCCCTGTCGGAGCTGATCGATCTGGGCGAGCGTATCGTCACCATCGAGGACGCGGCCGAACTCCAGCTGCAGCAGCCTCATGTGGTCCGGCTCGAAACCCGCCCGCCCAACGTCGAAGGGCAGGGCGAGGTCACCATCCGCGACCTGCTCAAGAACTCGCTGCGTATGCGCCCCGACCGCATCATCCTGGGTGAGGTGCGTGGCGGTGAAGCGATCGACCTGTTGCAGGCGATGAACACGGGCCATGACGGCTCGCTCGGCACGCTTCACGCCAACAAGCCGCGCGAGGCGCTGACCCGCCTGGAGAACATGATCCGACTGTCTGGCATCGACATCCCGTCGGCCGCGCTTCGTGTCCAGATCGCCTCGGCGGTGGACCTGATCGTGCATGTCAGCCGCATGCGCGACGGCAAGCGCCGCTGCACGCACATCACCGAAGTGCTCGGCACCGAGGGCGACGTGATCACGCTGCAGGACCTCTACACCTATCACTTCAGCAGCATCAGCGATAAGGGCGACCTGCTCGGCGACTTCCAGTCGACCGGGCTGCGTCCTTCGTTCACGGACCGGGCGGAATATTTCGGCCTCGACAAGCCGCTGCTCGCGGCAATGGGGTAGGGCGGAGCGATGCGCGACTATCTGATTGAGAATCCCACCATGGCGATGCTGTTCGTCGGCGGCGGCGTCTTCCTGATCGCCTGCCTGATCGGGGCGATCATCCTCATGGGCCGGTCCCGGCGGATGGTTCATGACCGGATCTCCCGGATGCAGGCCGGGCCCGGCAAGCACAGGAAGCTGGACCTCGCCAAGAAGGCGAAGGAGATGCGGCTCCGCAAGTCGGAGACGCGCTCGGACCAGATCGCCAGCAACATCCTGCCGAACCCGGCGAAGATGCGGGATCAATTGGCCCAGACGGGCACCGGCATGTCGCTCGGCACCTATCTGCTGGGCAGCATCCTGGCGGCGCTGCTGACCTTCATCGGTTCGCACACCTTGCTGAACCTGTCCATGGTGCCGTCGATCGCGGCCGGCGTGGCGGGCGGCGTGGTTCTGCCCTGGGTCTATATCAAGCGGGTCGTGTCCAAGCGGATCCGCCGCTTCATCAAGCAGCTTCCCGACGCGCTTGAGTTGATGGTGCGCGGCGTGAAGGCGGGTCTGCCGGTGACCGAATCGTTCCAGCTCGTCGCATCCGAGATGGAGAGCCCGATCGCCGACGAATTCGCCAACGTCTCCGACGCGGTCAAGCTTGGCCAGAATCTCGATGTCGCGCTGTGGGACACGGAAAAGCGGCTGCCCATTCCCGAATGGCGCTTCTTCATCGTCAGCCTGGCGATCCAGCGCGAGACGGGCGGCAACCTCGCCGATACGCTCTCGAACCTCGCCGACGTCCTGCGCAAGCGCCAGCACATCAAGCTCAAGGTGAAGGCCTTTTCGTCGGAAGCGCGCGCCGGCGCCTGGATTCTGGGCGCGCTGCCCTTCGTCATGTTCGGAATCATCTACACGCTGAACCGGCCCTACGTGATGCAGCTGTTCGAAGACAGCCGCGGCATGTTCCTGATCGGCGCGGCCGGCGGCAGCCTGCTTCTGGGCATCGTCGTGATGGCCAAGATGATCCGGTTCGAAGTCTAGGGGCGCGACGCTGATGCAAGGCCTTCCCATCGACCTGATCGTCACCGTCCTGGCCGGCGCCACCGCGCTTGTCGCCGCCTTCGTGATCTGGCGGGGCTTCCTCTACCGGGACCCGATGGAAGCGCGGCTCAAGACCATCGCGAGCCGCCGCGACGAGTTGCGCGCCCGCGCCCTCGACGACACCAAGAAAAAGGGCGGGCAGGGCAACAAGAGCGCTGGCGCCGACCTGATGAAATCGGCGGCCAAGAAGCTCAAGCTGCGCGATCGCATGGACATGAAGTCCACCCGGTCGATCCTTGCGCAGGCCGGTTTCCGCGGCAAGGATGCGTCCGACATCTTCCTGATGGCCAAGCTGATCATGCCCTTCGTGCTGGGCGGCCTGGCGGTCTTCTATGTCCTGTTCGGCAGCGGCAAGCTGTCGCCGATGATGAGCCTGATGTTGTGCGTCGGCGGCGCCGGACTGGGCTTCATGGCGCCCGGCATCTACGTCAAGAACCGCATGATGAAGCGCAAGCTCGCCCTGCGGCGTGCGTTGCCCGATGCGCTCGACCTGCTCGTGATCTGTACCGAGGCCGGACTCAGCATCAACCAGTCGCTCAATCGCGTCGTCGACGAGCTCGGCCGGTCGTCGCCCGAGATCGCCGAGGAACTCGGCTTGCTGGGTGTCGAGCTGAACTTCCTCGACGACCGCCGGCAGGCCTATATGAACCTGATCGAGCGCACCGGCCTGGACGAGTTCAAGGCCATCGTCACGACGATCCAGCAGGCGGAGAAATACGGTACGCCCGTGTCGAAGGCGTTGCGCGTGCTCTCGGGCGAGTTCCGCACGGAGCGGCTGCTCCGCGCCGAGGAAAAGGCCGCCCGGCTGCCCGCGATCCTGACCGTCCCGATGGTCATGTTCATCCTGCCGTGCCTGTTCATCGTGCTGATCGGGCCGGCCATCCTGCGGACGGTCGACGCCTTCTCGCGCATCTAACGCGCAAATACTGGGCAAAAAGCCCGCCGCCTTGTTCCAAACAAGCTGAAATAGACGCCCAACATTTTTCGCGCTGATTAGGGCGGCGCCGGCGATTTTTATTGCCCAGTATTTGGGCTCTCATTGACCTATGGTTAACGAACCCCTAGGTTGGGGCGTCGCTACACTTCCGGGCGAGCCCAACGCGATGCGTGGCTTTCGAATTCTCACAATGATCTCGGTCGCGACCGTTCTCGCGGCCGTCGGCGCGTGTTCCGACTCGGCCTCGACCGGGTCGCTCGTGGGCAAGCCGCTGGGCAGCAAGAAGCCGATCCGCCTTTCCACCAAGGGCAAGCGCATCGGCAGCGCGGACCCGGATCTCGCCCTGATGACGGGGGTCCGCCCGCCGACGGATGCCAAGGTCGATCAGGGGACGCTGGAGCGGCTCGGCGACGCCGCCGTGCAGCGCGGCCAGTATGCGTCGGCGGCGGCCTTCTACGACCGGGCGGTGCGCCTCGATCCCAGGAATGTCGCCTTGCGCAAGAAGCTGGGCTTCGCCCTGTTCCATGGGCGGATGCTGGCCCGGGCGAAGATCGTCTTCACGGCGACCGCGGCGCTCGCCCCGGACGATCCGGAGGTCTTGCGGGGCCTGGGCAACAGCCAGGTCGCGCTCGGCGAACCGGCGGCGGCGATCGAAACCTTCCGGCGGGCGCTGAAGGTCTCGCGCGGCCGCTTCGCCGACTACCGCATCTACAACGGGCTGGGTGTCGCGCTCGATGTCGCCGGCCGTCATAACGATGCCCAGAAGACCTACCGGCTGGGCCTGGCCCAGTCCCCTGGCAACGGCACGCTGCGCAACAACTACGCCCTGTCCCTGTCCGCCGTCGGCCGCCATGCGGAGGCGGTCCGGATCCTGAAAAAGCTGATCGGCGAAAATCCGGCGGCCGCCAAATACCGCCGCAATCTGGCCCGGGTCCGGGCGGCGGCGGCCAAGGCCGGGGTCAAGGTCTCGGCCCTCCCGCCTGCCGCCCGTTCGGTCACGCCGCCCCGTTCGGTCACGCCGCCCCGTTCGGTCACCCCGTCCCGTTCGGTCACCCCGCCCCGGCGGCAGAC
>CAMYMQ010000358.1 GCA_947259335.1 uncultured Alphaproteobacteria bacterium
GACCCGGCCGCGCGCCGGGCGGCGCGGGAGAGCGCGAAGGTGGCGGCGGAGTAGGCGGCGCAACACCGGGACGGCCGTCAGGAAGGACGCCAACTCGTTTCGGCAATACACGGATACCCGCTATGTTCCTGCTGTCCCGCGCCGTCCGGGTCTTCGCGCCTGCCGGCGTCTGCATCGCGCTAGCCGCCTGCATCCCCGAGACCAAAACCTGGTTGTCCGAGCGGGCGACTGCCACCCCCGACCCGCGCCTCGTCGGCGTCTTCATCGCCGCCGACACGGCGCCGGAGCGGCACATGATCGTGGTTGAAGCGGAGAAGCGCCGCGACGGCAAGCCGTCGGCCGTCATGCACCTGGTCTGGGCGCAGCTCAAGCCGGACAATGCCGAGAAGACGGTGGTCTGGGCGTCCTATCGGGCCTGGCCGGCGCGGCTGCCGGACGGGGGCATGGCCCTGAACCTCGAACGGATGAGGACCGGGCCCTTCATGGCGCAACTGGCGCCGCGCCGATTCTTCGTCATCTATGATGTCGACGCCAAGGGCAGGGTGACCGTGCGGATGCCGCGCAACCGTTCCTGGAGCGAAGCGGTCCAATCCGGCGCGGTCGAGGGAACGGTGGTCAAGGGCCGCTATCTCGACCAGATCACGCTCACCGCATCCCGCGCGAAGCTCGCGCGCTACGTCGCCGCGAACCAAGCGACCCTGTTTGAATCGGCGGGGCAGACCTGGCGGCGAATCCAGTAGCGGGGTGAGCGGCTTAGGGCCGCCGGTATTTCACGAAGGGCGTCAACGCGGCGACCCGGTCGTAGAGCCTTCGCGCCGTCTCGTTGAAATCCTGAGTCAGCCAGTAGACCTGGCCCGCGTTGGCCGCGTCCGCTGCCGCATAGACCCCCTCGATCAGCGCCCGGCCCGCGCCGGTGCCCCGGGCGGCCTCGGACACGAACAGGTCCTGCAGGTAGCAGGACTCGGTCTCCGTCCAGCAGGACCTGTGGAAAATATAGTGGGTGATGCCGATCAGCGCTCCGCCGCCGCCATCGGGGGCCACCGCGCACAAGCCGTGCGGGCTCTCATCCGGCGTCATGAGGCGCGACCAGGTCACGTCGTACTGCGCGTCGGGCAACTCAGTCTCGTAGAAGCGCAGGTAGGCGCGCCACAGGTCGGCCCATTCGTCCCGGTCGCCGGGAGCGAGCGGGCGGACCGTGGCGGCACTCATCCTTTGTCGGCCCGGCTAAACGCCGACGGCGCGGCGGTAGAGGTCGAGCAGCTCTTCCTCTTCCATCCGGTCCGACTGGTCCATGCGCCGCAGCGACACGACCTTGCGCATGATCTTGGGCTCGAAGCCGTTGCCCTTGGCCTCGGCATAGACCTCGCGGATGTCGGCGGTGAGCGCCTTCTTCTCTTCCTCGAGGCGCTCTATGCGCTCGATATAGGCGCGCAGGATCTCCGGCGCGATGCCGCCCACGGTGCCCGCCGTGACGTCTTCGCCGCCGGTGGTGCCGGGGGCCGGGTGAGTGTCGGCCGCCGGGGCGCCGGGATAGGTCGCGTCGTCCGCCTGGGTCATCGAATGCCTGTCTCCTGTCGGTGGGGTATCGGTCACGGCCGGATCGCCGTCGTTGCGGTTTCTAAAATCAGGATTCGGCACCGGCATCAAGACGGCAGGTGCGAAGGCTGTGGATATGTCTGTGGGAGACCTGTTCGCGCTTTCACGAGCCGTGGCTCGCCCTTCGAGGCTCGCTTCGCGAGCACCTCAGGGTGAGCCAAGTCGGACAGCGGAGTACGACATAGAAGCTGGCAAAGTGCCGCTTCATCAAGGCCACCCTCCGGCTCTTCCTGAGGTGGCCGCGGAGCGGCCCCCCGGCTCATCCTGAGGTGGCCGCGCAGCGGCCCTCGAAGGATGCGATGACGGTCCCCCGTCTCAGAACGCCATCTTCTCGCGCTGCTCCTCGAATTTCGCCTTCTGCTCCGGCGTCGCGTCGGTCTGGTACTTGTCCTTCCACTCGCCGTAGGGCATGCCGTAGACGATCTCGCGGGCGGTCTCGTAGTCGAGCTCCAGTCCCTTCTCCTCGGCGGCGGCCTTGTACCACTTGGACAGGCAGTTCCGGCAGAAGCCGGCGAGGTTCATCAGGTCGATATTCTGCACGTCGGTGCGCGCGCGCAGGTGCGAGACCAGAGCGCGAAAGGCGGCGGCCTCCAGCTCGGTGCGGGTCTTGTCGTCCATCGTTCCTCTCCGTTGGTCGGGTCGTCGGTGTGGCTATGATCTTGTCCACGCGGGGCCCTGTGTCCAGCGGGTCAGATCCCCGCCACGGTCTCCTCGATCAGCCAGTCGACCACGGCGACCAGCGCCTCCTGGCGGTCGGCGCCGGCCTCCTTGGCGCGGCGGAAGACATTGGTCTGATGGTGGGCGCTGGTGCCGCGGCCGAGGATGGTCGAGGCATGGGCGATCTCGGCCTCGCAGCCGAGCCGCTGGGCGTCCTCGCGCAGGATGGCGCGGATCTCGTCGAGCAGGGCCGGATAGGCGACCATCTGGCCCTTGCCGAAATCGACCAGCCGGTCGTCCACGCCGTAGCGCTGGGCGCGCCAGCGGTTTTCGGCGATCAGCATGGCCCGGTAGCGGCGCCAGCGCTGGTTGTCGCGGCGCAGCCGGTACAGCATGTGAAGGATGCAGCGGTACAGCGCGGCGATGCACAGCGTGTCGTCGAGCCGGGTGGGCACGTCGCACAGCCGCATCTCCAGCGTCGGGAAGCGCGCGCTCGGCCGGATGTCCCACCACAGCTTGCTCGCGTCCTCGATCAGCCCGGCCTGGACCAGGATGGCGACGTGGCGGTCGTACTCCGCCCAGCTGTCGAACTGCTCGGGCAGGCCGGTTCGCGGCAACTCGTCGAACACGGCGATGCGGTACGATTTCAGCCCCGTGTCATCGCCGCGCCAGAACGGCGACGAGGTCGACAGCGCCAGCAGGTGGGGCAGGAAATAGGCGACCTGGCCCAGCAGGTCGATGCGCAGCTCGTCGTCGTCGAGCGCGACATGGACGTGCATCCCGCAGATCAGCAGCCGCCGGGCGACCGCCTGCAGGTCGCTGGCCAAGATGTTGTAGCGTTCCTTGTTGGTGTGGGTCTGGTCGCCCCAACTCGCGAACGGGTGGGTCGACGCGGCGATGATGGCCAGCCCGTATTCGCCCGCGACCTCGGCGATCGTGCGGCGCAGCGTGCCCAGGTCCTCGCGCGCCTCGGCGAGCGAGCCGCAGACCTTGGTGCCGACCTCGATCTGGGCGTTGAGGAACTCGGGCACGACCTGCCCGGCGCAGCGGCGCTCCAGCTCGGCCATCATCTTCTCGGGCCGCTCGCGCACGAGGTCGCGGGTCGACCGGTCGACGAGGAAATACTCCTCCTCGATGCCGAGGGTGAAGGTGGGCTCGAGGGCGCTCATCGGTCGGGCCTCATTGTTCCAGGCTCGCCAGCGCCGCGCCGAGGGCCTCGGCCACGATGGCCGCCCACCGCTCGCAGCCGTCGGCCGCGGCGATCAGGTCCTGGCGGATCTCGACGATCATGTGCGGCCGCCCCTCGCGGGCGCCATGCTCCTCGATCGAATAGCCGAAATTCTCGCGCGCCGAATAGGGTTCGTTGTCGCCGACGGTGACGTCGCCGCGCCCTTCCAGCGCGTCCATGAAGGGCACGGCCAGCCGGCCGTCCTCGTCCCACAGCACGCCGATCTGCCACGGCCGTTGGAAGCCGCCGAAAACCGGCGTGAAGCTGTGGATCGGCACGATCGCGGTCTGCTCGCGTTCCCCGGCGCGGGCCGTCAGCACCTCGCGGATGGCGCCGTGATAGGGGTGGAAGCAGGCGTCGGCCCGGGCCTGGGCCTCCTGCGCGCTCACCTCCGTATTGCCGGGTACGGCGACGGTGTCGCTGACCGCGGCGATCGAGGTCGGGTCGTGAAGCTGCCGGTTGCAGTCGATCACCAGCCGGGAATAGCCGGACAGCACCAGCGGCACGTCGAACAGCGCCGACAGGCGGCGGGCGACCTCGGCGGCGCCGATGTCCCAGGCGATATGCTCGGCGAGCTGCGCGGCGTCGAGCCCAAGCGTGCCGAGTGCCGCCGGAATGGCATTCGAGGCATGGTCGCACAACAGGACGAGCGGCGCGCCGCGGCCGCCCGCGTTGACGATCTCGAACGGCGCGGGGTCTCCCGCGCCGAGCAGGCCGCTTGCCGTGTCCCGTTTCGCCAATTGCGCCGCCATGCCGCACTCTCCGGGCGGCCGGCAGGGTCGCGGGCCGCGCTCCCCATGATGGATAGCCGATGGGTCGGGTGCTCACAAGCAGAGGCGTCGGCCGGGTGGCGCCCGCAGGGGCAAGAATGCATGCGCACCTGGCAACCACGGCATGCCGCGACCGGTGCGTGCTTTCCGCGTCGGCGGCACTCGCGTATAGACGGGGCATGACCGCAACGCCGACTGGCACGCCGACCGCCGCGCGCATCGTGCCGCCGCTCGCACTGCCGGCGCTGTTCGTGGGCGCGGTCGTGATCGGGATGTCGGGCATCTACGTACGCCTGGCCGATACGGGTCCGATCGCCACCGGCTTCTACCGCGTCTTCCTCGCCGCGCCCCTGTTCTGGCTGGCCGTCGCGGGCTGGCCCGAACAGCGCGCCGTGGTGCGCCGCCCCAAGTCCCGCCGTGACCATCTACTGCTGTTCGGCACCGGCCTGCTGTTCGCCGCCGACCTGGCGCTGTGGCACTGGTCGATGCTGCTGACGACCGTCGCCAATGCGACGATCCTGGGCAACTTCGCGGTCGTCTTCGTCTCGCTGGGCGCCTGGTGGCTGTTGCGCGAGCGGCTGACCCGGACCTTCTTCGCCGGGCTCGCGATCACCCTGCTGGGGGGCACCGTGCTCGCCGGCGAGAGCGCGCGGGTCAGCCTCGACGGGCTGACCGGCGATCTGGTCGCGCTGTCGGCGGCCGTCTTCTATGCCGGCTACCTGCTGTGCGTCGCGGCGCTGCGCGCGCGCTATTCCGTCGTCTACATCATGGGCTGGTCGAGCGTCGTCGCCGCGGTCGTGCTGCTGCCGCTGGCGGCGGCGACCGGCGAGGTCCTGATCGCGACGACCCTGGTCGGCTGGCTCGCGCTGGTCGGCATCAGCCTGGGCAGCCAGGTTGCCGGACAGAGCCTGGTTTCCTATGCCCTGGCCCATCTGCCGGCGTCCTTCTCCGCCGTCGGGCTGCTCGTCCAGCCGGTCGCCGCCGCGGGTTTCGCCTGGGTGCTGCTGGGCGAATCGCTGACGACGTGGACGATTGCCGGCGGCATGCTTGTCCTGGTCGGCGTGGTGGTCGCCCGGCGCGGCAGCCGGGGCGCGAAGCAGCGATGACCGCCGGGCTCGACCGCCGCTTCTTCGGCTATGCCGGCTGGTTCCTGGCCTCGGCCTTCTTCTTCTATGCCTGGATCCTGCGGGTCGCGCCGAGCATCACGGTCGAGCCGATCATGCGCGACTTCGCGGTCGGCGGCGCCGTCGTCGGCAACCTGTCGGCGGTCTATTTCTACTCCTATGCCGCGCTGCAGATCCCGGTCGGCCTCGCGCTCGACCGCTGGGGGCCGCGCCGGGTGCTCACCTTCGCGGTGCTGATCGCCGGGGTCGGTTCGCTATTGTTCGCGGCGGCGCCGAGCGTGGAGGTCGCCTATGCGGGGCGGCTGCTGATCGGCGCGGGCGCGGGCTTCGCCTTCGTCGGCGCCCTGGTGATCGCGGGGAGCTGGTTCTCGCCGCGGCGGTTCGCGCTGCTGTCGGGCCTGACGATGGCGATCGGGCTGCTCGGCGGCGTGGTCGGGCAGGGGCCGCTGGCGGCGGTGGTCGAGGATCACGGCTGGCGGATCTATATGTACGCGCTCGCCGGCGGGGCGCTGGTCATGGCGACGCTGACCTGGCTGTTCACCCGCGACCGGTTCGCGCCCGACATCGCCGCAGGGGTGCGCGCCGAGGGCGCGCTGCGCTCGCTGGTCCGGGTCGCACGGCGTCCCCAGACGCTGCTGATCGCCTTGTTCATTCTCCTGGTATCGGGGCCGTTGCTCGCCTTCGGCGGGCTGTGGGGCGTGCCCTTCACGATGGAGCTCTATGGGGTCGACAAGCCGACGGCCGGCTTCGCCGTCTCGCTGGGTCTGATCGGGGTCGCCGTCGGCGGTCCGGTCTGGGGCTGGGTCTCCGACCGGGTCGGCCGGCGCAAGCCGCCGATCGTGGCCGGATCGCTGCTCGCGGCGCTCAGCCTGGGGGTCGCGCTCTATGTGCCGGACCTGCCGTTCGACCTCTATCGGCTCCTGATGTTTCTCTACGGCTTCGGGGGATCGGCGATGATCATCGCCTATGCGCTGGGACGCGAGCACAACGCCGACGGCGGGGTCGGCGGCGCGCTGGGCCTGATCAACATGTGCGCGGTGCTCAGCGGCGCCATCTTCCAGCCGCTGATCGGGATCGTGCTCGACTGGCGCTGGGATGGCACCATGCGGGCAGGCGCGCGGGTCTATTCGCTCGACGCCTACGGCGACGCCTTCGTGGTGCTGCCGGCACTCTTCGGGATCGGGCTGCTGACCGCCCTGGCGATCCGGGAGACCCGGTGCCGGCCGGTTGCCGTCGCATCTTGAGCGGGAGTCCACCGGCGGCGCGTCGGCGGGTTATTCTCCAGGTCCGCATCGCCGCATTCTGCGCTATGGTGCGGCGATCCAACCGTCGCCTTGACAGGGCGCCCGCCCACCTCCATTTCTCAATAATCTTAGAATCATTCTAATTAGGAGGACGATCTTGAAGATCGACATCGGCATCAGCGACGCCGCCCGCAAAGAGATAACGGACGGCCTGTCGCACCTGCTGGCCGACACCTACACGCTCTATCTCAAGACCCACAACTTCCACTGGAACGTCACCGGCCCGATGTTCAATACGCTGCACCTGATGTTCGAGCAGCAGTACAACGAGCTCGCGCTCGCGGTCGATCTGGTGGCGGAGCGGATCCGCGCGCTCGGCCATCCCGCGCCGGGCAGCTACAAGCAGTATGCCGCGCTCAGCTCGATCAAGGAGGAAGACGGCGTGCCGTCGGCCGAGGACATGATCCGCCAGCTCGTCGAGGGGCAGGAAGCGGTCGCCAGGACCGCGCGTTCGGTGTTCCCGGCGGCCGAGAAGGCCAACGACGAGTCCACCGCCGACCTCTTGACCCAGCGGATGCAGGTTCACGAGAAGACGGCGTGGATGTTGCGCAGTATGCTCGAATAGGGCCCGGGGACCCGTGTCCGATCTGAGCCGTCCGGCGCCGTCGGACGGATATTTTTGACCAAGGAGGTGGAGATCAATGGCCAGTGATTCGTTGCATGCGCCGCGCGAGCGGCTTTCGAAGGAAACCCTGGCGATGCATCACGCGATCGTCTCGCTGATGGAAGAGCTGGAAGCGGTGGACTGGTACCGGCAGCGCGCCGACGACTGCGATGACGAGGCGTTGAAGGCCATCCTGCTCCACAATATGCGCGAGGAGATGGAGCACGCCGCGATGGTCCTCGAATGGATCCGCCGCAACAACGCGGATTTCGCCAAGGAAATGGACGACAATCTCTTCAAGGAAGGCGAGATCGCCGGCCACCACTGAGCCGGTCCCGGCGCCTCACCCCACCCAGGCGATCCGCAGCATGTTGGTCGCGCCCGGCGTGCCGAAGGGCATGCCGGCGGTGATCACGATCGGCTGCCCGCGGTCGGCGAACTCGTTGTCCTTGGCCATCGCCAGGGCGTAGTCGACCATCTCCTCGACCGAGTGGGCGTCGTGGGAGAAGAAGGATTCGACGCCCCAGGCCAGGGTCAGCTTGCGCGCAGTCTGGTCGCTGCCGGTCAGGCACAGGATCGGGGCCGAGGGTCGTGCGCGCGCGGCGCGCAGCGCGGTCGAGCCCGACGAGGTATAGGTGACCACGGCGGCCGCGCCGATCGATTCCGCGACATGGCGGGCGGCGGCGGTGATCGCGCCGGCGGCGGTGGCGCTGGGC